>NZ_LT629770.1:2583427-2906356 GCF_900105335.1 Microbacterium paraoxydans
TCTCGACGAGCAGTCGGCGAACCTCGCCACGATGCAGGCGCAGCTCGCCGCGCTGAAGGACACCACCGCGACCACCGTCGCCGGCTACCAGAAGGGCGTCGAGGAGCGCGAGAAGGAGCGTAAGCGCCGCGAGGCCGCCGAAGCCGCCGCGAATGCCGGCGGCAACAGCGGCGGCGGCGGGACCCCGGGAAGCGGCGGCTGGGTGCGTCCGCATGGCGGTTACCGCAGCTCCGGCTACGGCCCGCGCTCCCAGCAGTGCAACGCCAACGGCTGCTCGTCGAGCTGGCACTACGGCGTCGACCTCGCGAACGGCTGCGGCGCGGCGATCTACGCGGCGCACTCGGGCACTGTCGATGCCGCGTTCTACAACGGCGGGTACGGCAACTACGTCCGGATCCAGCACCGCGGCGGCATCGCGACCGGCTACGCGCACATCAAGCCCGGCGGCTTCGCGGTCCGGAACGGCCAGTGGGTGCGCGCCGGCCAGGTCATCGCGTATGCGGGCAACACCGGCGGCTCCTTCGGCTGCCACCTGCACTTCGAGGTCTACATCAACGGCCGCTACACGAACCCCATCGACTTCATGGCGAGCAAGGGCATCTCCGTCTGACGGACGGCTGGATAGCGGAAGACCCCCGGACGCATGGCGTCCGGGGGTCTTCGCTTCGACAGGCTCAGCGAACCAGAGAAGGTCGGCGACCGAGAGAGGTCGGCGACCCAGAGAAGGTCGGCGACCGAGATAGGTCAGCGCCCCAGAGAGGTCGGCGACCCAGATGGGTCCGGTCAGTGGCCCTGCTCGCCGAAGCGGACGATGGCCTCGTCGAGAATGCGCTGCGCCTCGGCGGCGTTGCCCCACTCGTCGACCTTGACCCACTTGTTGGGCTCGAGGTCCTTGTAGTGCTCGAAGAAGTGCGCGATCTCCTTCTTCGTGTACTCCGGCACGTCGTCGATGTCCTGGATGTGGGCCCAGCGCGGGTCCTTGGAGAGCACGGCGACGAGCTTGTCGTCTCCGCCGGCCTCGTCGCTCATCTTCAGTACGGCGACCGGGCGGACCTCGACGACGACGCCGGGGTAGATCTGGTGGTCGAGGAGCACCAGCACGTCGAGCGGGTCGCCGTCCTCGCCGAGCGTGTTGTCGAAGTAGCCGTAGTCGGCCGGGTAGCCGAAGGTCGTGTAGAGCACGCGGTCGAGGTGCACTCGCCCGGTCTCGTGGTCGACCTCGTACTTCACGCGGCTGCCGCGCGGGATCTCGATGACGGCGTCGTGTGCGCCCATGCGTGTGCTCCTCAGGAAGATCGGTTGGATGCCGCGGACCAGCCTACTCGGGGGCCGCGGATCCGACCGTGACGGAGGAGGCGGTGCCCTAGCGTGGAGGGATGCCTTCCCTCGACCCCGCCGTCGCCGAGATCCGCCTCGCCGTGCGCACCGCGCTCGCCGACCTGCCCGAGGGCTCGACCGTCGTCGTCGCGGTGTCCGGCGGTGCCGACTCGCTCGCACTGGCGGCGGCCACCGCGTTCGAGGCCGCGAAAGTCGGGGTGCGTGCGACCGCGGTGACGGTCGACCACGGTCTGCAGCAGGGGTCCGCCGAGGTCGCCGCCGAGACGGGACGCATCGCCGGACGGCTCGGATTGGAGGCGCTCGTCCTCCGCGTCGAGGTCGACGGCGACGGGGGTCCGGAGGCGGCCGCGCGGGATGCGCGCTACCGCGTGCTCCGGGACGCGGCGGGCGAGATCGGCGCGCGGGCGGTCCTGCTCGGACACACCCTCGACGACCAGGCCGAGACGGTCCTGCTCGGACTCGCCCGCGGCTCCGGGGCGACGAGCCTGCAGGGCATGGCGCCGGACCGGGAGGACGACGACGGCCTCCGGTGGCTGCGTCCGCTGCTCGGCGTGCGCCGCGAGACCACCCGTGCGTTCTGCGGCGCGGCGGAGCTGCAGCCGTGGGAAGACCCGCACAACACCGACGACCGCTACACGCGGGTGCGGGTGCGTCGCCACGTGCTCCCGGTGCTGGAGACGCAGCTCGGCCCGGGTATCGCCGAGGCGTTGGCGCGCACCGCCGAGCAGCTCCGGGAGGACGCGGAGGCGTTCGACGAGATGATCCACGAGACGATCGAGGACATCGTCGAGCACGCCGAGGCCGGGATCTCCGTGAGCGTCGCCGCGCTCGCCGCCAACCCGGCCGCGCTGCGCAACCGCATCATCCGGCTCGTGGTCGACAGCGAGTTCGGGGCGAGCCTGAGCCGCGCGCAGACGATCGAGGTCGCCCGCCTCGTGACCGACTGGTCGGGTCAGGGCCCGATCGATCTGCCGGGGTGCGCCGCCGTGCGTCAGGGCGGCCGGATCGTGTTCACCGCCGCGACCCGCTGAATCGCAGGCCGCGGCGGCGTCGCGTTCTACTTCTTGCCGCCGAAGAGGCCGCCGAGGATGCCTCCGAGGTCGATGCCGCCGCCGGAGCCGCTCTTACCGCCGCCGAGGAGGCCACCCAGCACGTCACCCAACCCGCCGCCGGAGCCCGAGTCGCCGCCGCCGAGGATGCCGCCGATGACGTCGCCGATCCCGCCGGAGCCCTCCGCGCCCGCGTCCGCCTTCGCCGTCTTGTCCTTGGTCGCGTTGGCGATGAGACCCATCACGATCGGCGCGAGGATGGGGAGGAGCTTCCCGAAGTCGATGCCCGGGGTCGCCTTCGACTCCGTCAGCTCCTTCGTGACCTCCTTCTCCTTCCCGCCGAGGATGTGGGAGACGATCTTCTCGCCGTCTTCCTGGTCGATGTCGTCGACCGTCGCCGGGCTCGACGCACCGCGGTGCTTGCCGAGGGCCTTCTCGATGGCCGCCGATCCCTCGGAACTCTCCGCGTTCTTGGCCAGCCCGCCGAGCAGCACGGCGCCGCCCTGCTCGACCGCGACCTTGGCCTCGTCGCGCGACACTCCGAGCTTCTGCGCGATGTCGTCGAGGGGGACCTGGCTGAGGATGTCGTGAGTCGCCATGGGGATCTCCTTCCGTCGGGGCGTGCGCCCGCGTCACCGTCAGAGTAGTGCGGCGTCGTCCTGCGGGGGAGGGTACGCGCCCGCGACCGGAGCACACGGTCACGTCACCTAAAATCGATCCATGCGCGCCGCGGAGATCCAGGACGACCTTGCACAGATCCTCGTCACCGAGGAGGAGATCCACGCCAAGCTCGACGAGCTCGCGGCGCAGGTCGCGAAGGATTACGAGGGCAAGGACCTCATCCTCGTCGGCGTGCTAAAGGGCGCGGTCATGGTCATGGCGGACTTCGCGCGAGCGCTGCCGTTCCACGCGCCGATGGACTGGATGGCGGTGTCGAGCTACGGCGCCAGCACGAAGTCGAGCGGTGTCGTGCAGATCCGGAAGGACCTCGACACCGACCTGCACGGCAAGCACGTGCTCATCGTCGAGGACATCATCGACTCCGGCCTCACCCTGAGCTGGCTCCTGGAGAACTTCGAGTCCCGCGGTGCGGAGTCGATCGAGGTCCTGGCGCTGCTGCGCAAGCCGGAGGCCGCGAAGGTCGAGATCGACTGCAAGTACGTCGGCTTCGACATCCCCGTGGAATTCGTCGTCGGCTACGGACTCGACTACGCGGAGCGCTACCGCAACCTCCGCGACGTCGCCGTGCTGGCACCGCACGTCTACAGCTGACGCTTCGACAGGCTCAGCGACCCAGGCGGGCTCAGAAGCCGGGCAGGGTCAGCGACCCGGGTGGGCTCAGCCACCGAGGCGGCAGCGCCGACGGCGTTGCGCCGTGGGTGAACGCACAGCGGCCCCCTAGCACGGAGGCGATACGCTGATCCGACCATGGATGTGAAGAAGCTCACCCGCAATCCGCTGATCTACGTCGCTCTGATCGGCGTGCTGCTCTTCGGCGGATTCCTGCTGATCTCGAACCTCGGTGCGCCGAAGCAGATCACGACGCAGGAGGGGCTCGAGCTGCTCTCCGGCAAGACCGTGACCGAGGTCGTCACCACCGACGGCGATCAGCGCGTAGACATGACGCTGTCGAAGCCGTTCGAGGGCTCCGAGAACGTCCAGTTCTACTACGTCGAGGCCCGCGCCGACGAGGTGGTCTCCGCGATCGATGCGGCCGCGCCGAAGGACGGCTTCAACGACGCCGTGCCGCGCGCGACCTGGTTCGACGGCTTCCTCTCCCTGCTGCTTCCCCTCGTGCTGCTCGGCCTGCTGTTCTGGTGGCTCCTGTCGTCCATGCAGGGCGGCGGCGGCAAGGTCATGCAGTTCGGCAAGTCCAAGGCCAAGCTCGTCAACAAGGAGACCCCGACGGTCACCTTCGCCGACGTCGCCGGTGCCGACGAGGCCATCGAGGAGCTCCACGAGATCAAGGAGTTCCTGCAGGACCCGGCGAAGTTCCAGGCCATCGGCGCCCGCATCCCGAAGGGCGTGCTGCTGTACGGCCCTCCCGGAACCGGAAAGACCCTCCTCGCCCGTGCCGTCGCCGGCGAGGCCGGTGCCCCGTTCTACTCCATCTCCGGATCCGACTTCGTCGAGATGTTCGTCGGCGTCGGTGCCTCCCGCGTGCGCGACCTGTTCAGCCAGGCCAAGGAGAACGCCCCGGCGATCATCTTCATCGACGAGATCGACGCCGTCGGCCGTCACCGCGGCGCCGGCATGGGCGGCGGCAACGACGAGCGCGAGCAGACGCTGAACCAGATGCTCGTCGAGATGGACGGCTTCGACCCGAACGCGAACGTCATCGTGATCGCGGCCACCAACCGTCCCGACATCCTCGACCCCGCGCTGCTGCGCCCCGGCCGCTTCGACCGTCAGATCGGTGTCGACGCCCCCGACCTCAAGGGCCGCCAGAAGATCCTCGAGGTGCACAGCAAGGGCAAGCCGCTGTCGAAAAACGTCGACCTCGAGGTCGTCGCCCGCAAGACCCCCGGCTTCACCGGTGCCGATTTGGCGAACGTGCTCAACGAGGCCGCGCTGCTCACGGCCCGCTCGAACGCGCAGCTCATCGACAACCGTGCCCTCGACGAGGCCATCGACCGCGTGATCGCCGGTCCGCAGCGTCGCACTCGCGTGATGAAGGACAAGGAGAAGCTCATCACGGCGTATCACGAGGGCGGACACGCGCTCGCGGCGGCGGCGATGAACTACACCGACCCCGTGACGAAGATCACGATCCTGCCCCGCGGCAAGGCGCTCGGCTACACGATGGTGCTGCCGCTGGACGACAAGTACTCGGTGACCCGCAACGAGCTGCAGGACCAGCTCACCTACGCCATGGGCGGTCGCGTCGCCGAGGAGCTCGTCTTCCACGACCCCACCACCGGTGCGTCCAACGACATCGAGAAGGCGACCTCGATCGCCCGAAAGATGGTCATCGAGTACGGCATGACGACGCAGGTCGGTCCGGTCAAGCTCGGCACCGAGGGCGGCGACATGTTCGTCGCGCGCGACATGGGCCGTGGCCGCGAGTACTCCGAGAAGGTCGCGGAGCGTGTCGATGCCGAGGTGCGGGCGCTCATCGAGCAGGCGCACAACGAGGCGTACGCGGTGCTCAGCGAGAACCGGGACATCCTCGACCGTCTCGCCCTCGCGCTCCTCGAGGAGGAGACCCTCGACCATAACCGCATCGCGGAGATCTTCACCGAGGTGAAGAAGCTCCCCGAGCGTCCGCTGTGGCTGTCCAGCGAGGACCGCCCGGTCTCGGAGCGGCCGCCGATCGAGGTCCCGAAGAAGGACGTCTCGCTCGCCGCCTCCGTCGAGGCGCCGACGGCCCCGCCGCGTCCGCAGCAGGGCTCCGCCGGAGCGGGCAACCCTCGTCCCGCGACGGCGTGACGTGACCGTCGACAAGGGGCGCGTCGAACGGCTCACCAGGGAACTCCTGGAGGCGATCGGCGAGGACCCCGATCGTCCGGGGATCAAGCAGACGCCCTCCCGGATGGCCGAGCTCTACGCGGAGTTCTTCGCGGGGGTGGGCGAGGATCCCGCCGAACCGCTCGCCCACACGATCAGCGTCACCCGCGGGCCGGCGCCGGACACCCTGCCGTCCGGTGCCGTGCTGCTGCGCGACATCCGCTTCCGCTCGGTGTGCGAGCACCACCTCCTGCCCTTCGCGGGACACGCGCACATCGCCTACCTTCCGGGCGAGCAGGTCGTCGGTCTCGGTGCGCTCGTGCGCGTCGTGGAGATCCTCGCCGCGCGGCCGCAGGTGCAGGAGCGGCTGGGGGAGCAGATCGCCGACACGATCGCCGAGAACCTCGACGCGCGCGGCGTGCTCGTCGTTCTCGATGCCAGCCACGGCTGCGTGACGATGCGGGGCGGACGGCAGACCGAAGCCTCGACCCTGACCATCGCAGCGCGCGGGGTCTACACGGATCCCGTGGCACGCGCGGAGTTGGTGACCCTGATCGGCATGACCGTGCCGGGGGCCGGGACGTCGCGCGCATGACCGGCATCTGGGGCATCGTCAACGTCACCCCCGACTCGTTCAGCGACGGCGGGCGGTACCTCGACGCGGACCGCGCGGTCGCCCACGGCCTCCGTCTGCGCGCGGAAGGAGCGTCCGTCCTCGACGTCGGGGGCGAGTCGACCCGGCCGGGCGCGGAGCGCGTCGGGGTGGACGAGGAGCAGCGCCGCGTCCTCCCGGTCGTCGAACAGCTCGCCGCGGCCGGTGCCGTCGTCAGCATCGACACCCTCAACGCGTCGACCGCCGTGGCGGCCGTCCGCGCAGGGGCGCGCATCGTCAACGACGTCTCCGGCGGACTCGCCGACCCCGACATGCGCGCCGCGGTGGCGGAGTCGGGTGCCGACTTCGCGATCGGGCACTGGCGGGGCTTCTCCGCCGACATGTATGCGAACGCCGACTACCGGCGCGTCGCCCGAGAGGTGGCCGGCGAGCTGCGCGAGCGCATCGGGGAGGCGGCCGCCGCCGGGATCGCGCCCTCCCGCCTGATCGTCGACCCCGGTATCGGGTTCGCCAAGGCCGGTGCCCAGAACTGGGACGTGCTGAGGGGCCTCGACGAGATCGTGGGCCTCGGTTTCCGCGTGCTGGTCGGGACGTCGCGCAAGCGCTTCCTCGCCGACGTGCTGCAGGAGGCGGCCCCGGGCGGTGACGGCGTCTCCGAGGAGCGCCGGGACCTGGCGACCGCGGTGACGAGTGCGCTCGCGATGCGCGCCGGCGCCTGGGCGGTGCGCGTGCACGACGTCGCGGCCACCCGCGACGCCCTCGCGATCACCCGCGCCTGGGAAGGCTGAGTGCGAGGTCGGAGCGTCGCCGTACCCTAGAGGCATGGACTTCCTCGACGAGATCGTGCTGACAGGGCTGACCGTGTTCGGCCACCACGGCGTCTACCCGCACGAGCGGGAGAACGGGCAGGAGTTCACGGTCGACCTCCGGTTGCGGCTCTCCCTCGAACAGGCCGCCGCGTCCGACGAAGTGGCCGACACCGTGCACTATGGCGAGCTCGCGGAGCGGGTGGCCGCCGTCGTCGCGGGGGAGCCGGTGAACCTCATCGAGACCCTGGCCGAGCGGATCGCGGACGTCGCCCTCGGCGACCGCCGCGTGCAGCAGGTGACCGTGACGGTGCACAAGCCGCAGGCACCGATCGCCCTGACCTTCGACGACGTGGCCGTGACGGTGCATCGGACGCGGGCTCCGGAGTCGCTGGAGGACATCACCACATGAGCCGCAACCTCACCCGCCCGCCGGAGGTGCCGGGCCCCCGAGCTCCGCGCCCCGAGACGGTGGCGGTCGTCGCGCTCGGCGCCAACCTCGGAGACCGAGAGGACACGATCCGCGCCGCGGCCGCGCGCATCGGGCGGCTCCCGCTCGTCTCGGACGTGCGCCTGTCGCGCCTGTTCGAGACGGTGGCGCTCCGTGTGGACGGCCCCGATCCGGACGCCCCCGGGTATGTGAACGCGGTGGCTCTGGTGACCACCCGGCTCGCTCCCGAGATCCTCCTCGGCATGCTGCACGCCATCGAGGACGAGAACGGCCGCGTGCGCGGCGAGCGGTGGGGCGACCGCACCCTCGACCTCGACCTCATCGCCTACGGCGACGTCGTCTCGGACGACCCCCGGATCCAGCTGCCCCATCCGCGGGCGGCGGAGCGGCTGTTCGTCCTGGAGCCGTGGCTCGACATCGACCCCGACGCCGAGCTCGTGGGGTGCGGCCGGGTCGCCGATCTGGCGGCGGACCTTCGCGCGCGAGGCGAGGGATGAAGCGCACCTCCGCCGGACTTCTCGCCGTCCTCGCGCTCGTCGGCGCCGGGGCCGGCTTCATCCTCGACCAGATGCTCACGGCGACGGGGCGGGCCACGTTCACGCCGTCCCTCTTCCTCCCGGTGCTGCTCGTCCTCATCGCGGGCGCATCGCTCGGGGTGGCCTGGCCGGTGCGGCGCAGCGTCCGCTCCGGGGTGCGCATCGACCCGTTCCGTGCCCTCCGGGCCGCGACCCTCGCGCGGGCGTCCAGTCTGCTGGGGGCGATCCTGGCGGGCTTCGGGGCAGGACTGCTGGCCTTCCTCCTCACGCGCCCCATCGATCCCCCGATAGGGTCGACTGTGGCCATGGTGGCGCTGATCGCGAGTGCGGTCGTGCTCGTCATCGCCGCTCTCGTAGCCGAACAGTTCTGCACCCTGCCGAAGGATCCTGATGACTCAGAACCCAGAGACCGCGCCCCTGAACCCGGCGGAGGGCACTGACCTCGGCGCCCTCGACCAGGGCACCTACACGGGCCTGCGCACGGCGCGCAACGAGGCCCGCCTCGAGCTCGACGGCACCTGGCACCAGATCTCGCCGCGCTACGTGGTGTCGCAGATCGTGCAGAACGTCATCTTCCTGGCGATCGTCGTGGCGGCGGCCGTCGTGCTGAACATCGTGCTCGAACAGGACTGGGTGTGGATCCCGGCCGGGGTCATCATCCTCATCACGCTCGTGACGCTGGTCATCCTCCCGCGTCAGGCGCGGGCGATCGGCTACATGCTGCGGGCGGACGACATCGTGTTCCGCAAGGGCATCCTGTGGCAGCGCATGATCGCGGTGCCGTATGGCCGCATGCAGCTCGTCGACATCACCCAGGGGCCGCTCGACCGGGCGTTCGGCATCTCCCAGCTCAAGATGGTCACCGCCGCGGCGACCACCGGTGTGCAGATCCCCGGCCTCACCCAGGCGGCGGCCGAGGCGCTGCGCGACACGCTCATCCAGGTCGCCGAGACCCGCCGGACCGGCCTGTGAGCGAGTCGCAGCTCCCCACCGCCGCGCCGGGGCAGACCTCCGCGGGCACACCGTCGACGCACCTCGCGGACGGTGAATGGCACCGGATGCATCCGCTCACGCCGCTCTTCAAGGGCGGCCTGGCGCTCATCATCGTGGGTGGCATCGTGATCGCGAACATGCGCGACCGGGTCATCGCCTGGCTCGTCGGGCAGTTCGCGCCCGAGGAAGCGCACTACGACGACTACACCGGCGGCGACCCGGTGGACTGGGTGCTCGCGAACAACTTCGCGCTCATCGCGCTGCTGGGTGTCCTGGCGCTCGTCGTGGTGCTCGTGGCGATCTTCTGGTTCATCTGGCGCTTCCAGCAGTTCCGCATCACCGGCGACCATGTCGAGGTGCGCAAGGGCATCATCTTCCGTTCCCATCGCCGTGCTCCCCTCGACCGCGTGCAGGGTGTGAACCTCACGCGGCCGTTCCCGGCACGCATCATCGGCCTCGCGAAGCTCGAGGTCGTCGGCGCGGGCACCGACGCGAACGTCGCGCTCGAGTACCTGGCGACGCCACGTGCCGAAGGCGTGCGCGCCGAGATCCTGCGCCTGGCTTCCGGGGCTCGTGCCGCGCGGCACGCGGCGTCGGATCCGCAGGGCGCAGCGACGCCGGGCGGGACCGCTCCGGCTTCCACCCGGGCACAGCTCGTCGGCTCGATGAACGAGGGCGTCAACGGCCTGCTCGCCGGTGTGGACCTGCAGGACGTCGTCCCCGAGAGCGTCGTCAAGATCCCGGCCGGCCGGCTGATCGGCTCGCAGCTCATCTCCGGGCTGCTGTGGCTGGTCTTCTTCGGCGTGATTTTCGCGATCGCGATCGGCAGCACCCTCATCGGCATCCTCGTCGACGGCGATCCCGACGGCGGGATCGTCCTCCTCGGCATCGGTCTCGGCATGGGCGTCCCCATGGTCATCGCCGTGGTCGGTATCACGTGGGCGCAGATCTCCAAGTCGCTGCGCTACTCCATCGCGCCCACCCCCGACGGCGTGCGCATCACCTACGGGCTGCTCACCACCGTCACCGAGACCCTGCCGCCCGGCCGCATCTTCGCGGTCGAGGTGTCGCAGTCCCTGCTCTGGCGGCCGTTCGGCTGGTGGACCATCAAGATCAACCGGATGAGCGGCAAGAGTGCCGCGCAGCAGTCGTCGAGCAGCGGTCAGCAGTTCAACGTCGTGCTTCCGGTCGGCAAGCGCGCAGACGTGGAGCGGGTGCTGTCGCTCGTGCTGCCCGACGTGCCGGCTGAGAGCATCCCCGCGCTGTGGGACCAGGGCGTCGTCGGTCCGACCGACGCCGACCCCTACCGGACGATGCCGCGCCGGGCCTGGTGGCGGCGACCGTTCTCCTGGAAGCGCCACGGCTATACGGTGACGACGGACGGCCTGCTCCTGCGCCGCGGCATCGTGTGGCGCAAGCTCGCGGTCTTCCCGCTCGCGCGTCTCCAGGGCGTTTCGCTGAGCCAGGGGCCTATCGACCGGGCCCAGGGGGTCTCCGGTGCACAGGTGCACACCGTGCCCGGGCCGATCACCGGCCTCCTCTCGGGGCTCGAGCGCGCCGACGCCCTTGCGCTGCTCAACGAGGTCAGCGTCGCCGCGGCCGAGGCGGCGTCCCGCGACCACACCCACCGCTGGAGCGAGCACGCCGCGGCCGGAGTTCCGGTCGCACCGCCCGCTCCGCCGGTGTTCGGCGGTCCTGCGACGCCGACGTCTCCCGCGTTCGGAGGGGCGGCATCCGCTCCGTCCGCTCCGCCCGCTCCGCCCGCTCCGCCCGCGGGCGTTCCGGGGCCGGCGACGCCGCCGCCTCCGGTCCCGCCCGTCCGGACGCCTCCGGTGACGCCGCCGCCGGCGCCTCCGGTCACGGCGCCTCCGGTCGCTCCGCCCTCCGTTCCACCGGTGGCGCCGCCACCGCCGCAGACGGCGGCCCCGTCCGCCCCGCCGGCGCCGCCCGGCTCGGTCGTGCCTCCGACGCCACCGATCCCGCCGGCGCGACCGGACGCGCCGCGCGAGGAGTGAGCGTGGTGCGTGACGGCCGTCTCGGCGTCGGCATCGTCGGCGCGGGGCGTGTGGGCCCTGTTGTCGGCGCCGCGTTGGCCGGAGCCGGACATGCGATCGTCGGGATCACGAGCGGATCGGACGACGAGCGTGCGTCCGCGGTTCTCCCGGGCGTCCCGGTGCTGGACACCCAGGAGGTCGTGCGGCGCGCCGAACTGGTGGTCCTCGCGGTCCCCTCCGCCGAGCTTCCGGCCCTCGTCTCGGGCATCGCGGAGCTGGGCGGGTGGCAGATCGGCCAGCTCGTCCTGCACACCGATCCGGCGCAGGGCATCGAGGTCCTGCGCCCGGCGGCGGAGCGCGGTGCCATCCCGTTGGCGGTGCATCCGGCGATCACGTTCACCGGGACCTCGATCGATCTCCGACAGCTGCAGGCGGGATTCGCGGCGGTCACCGCTCCCGCCGCCGTGCTCCCGATCGCCCAGGCGCTGGCTGTGGAGATGGGGTGCGAACCGGTCGTCATCGCCGAGGCCGACCGTCCCGCCTATGCCGATGCGATCGCCACGGCCACGGAGTTCTCCCGCTCGATCATCGGCCAGTCGACCTCGCGGCTCCGTGAGATCGGCGTCGAGAATCCGGGCGGGTTCCTCTCCGCGCTGGTGCAGTCGACCGTCGAGCGGGCGCTGCGCGACGCCTCGGAACCGCCGCCACTCGTCTGATCGGGTGCGGGCGTGTGATCGTGCGCGCAGCGCCAGCCGACCGCTTCCCGGCTCAGCGTCCTCCGGAGAAGCCGCCGCCGCCACCGCCACCGGAGAATCCGCCGCCGAACGAACCGCCGCTGCTGGATGATGTGCCGGTGGACGGTGCGGAGTACGTCGCCGCCGCCGTGGAGGAACTCATGAACGCCACGAGCGAGGTGCGAAGCGCGAAGGATGCGGGGTCGCCGATCCAGGATGGGCCGTGCGTCTCCTGGCTGTATGCCGTCTCGAGCACGCGGCCCCACTCCTCCTCCATGCCGAACAGCATCGCGTAGGGGAGGAGGCGCTCGTAGATGTGGATGACGTCCACGCCCTCGTCGGTACGTCGTTCCGCCCCGGTGTAGGACTGCAGCATCCGCAGCCGGTCCTCCTCGGCGACGCGGATGAACTCGCGCACCCCCTGCAGGTGTTCGTACGCCTGTGCTCCCTCCGGAGTCAGGACCGTGTGCCGCGAGAAGGTGAAGAAGCTGGAGGCCGCGACGAGGAGGGCTCCGACGGAGATGGCCAGAAGCGCGGGGCCGGCGGACAACCGTCCGGATGCGACGGCGACGACGGCGACGACGAGACCGGCGACGGCGAGGGCGATCGCCACGGACTGCAGGATGACGGCCGCGCGGCTGCGCACCCTGGTCGTCAGGCCCCGGCGGGCGGCCTCTTCGCGTCCGTTCGTCGTCAGCGCCGTCATCCGCGTTGCGAATGCCTCACTCTCGGCCGGCAGGTCCACGACGCCGTCCGCACCCGCGTGGAGGAAGAGCGCGTCGAGCGCAGCCTGATCGAGGGGACTCGGCGCGCTGCCGTGGGGCCGTCGTCGAAGCCGTGGTGCTCCGGTCGACGTCCCGTCCTCGATGCGCAGCGCGCCGCGGACGGCGAGGTGCACGATCTCGGCAGGGATCACGTTCTCGGCTCCGGGCAGGATCGCGGCGGCGAGGAGGGGCGGCTGGTCGTCGGGGACGTCGTACTGCGCCACGATGATCCCGGTGGCGCGACGCCGACGTCGTGCAGCGCCCACGGCGACTGCCCATCCGACCGCGGACAGACCCACGGCGCCGGCGGCGGCGACGGCAGGCCCGAGATCGGCGACCGCGTCGGGCATGCGGGCAGCGGGCTGAGTCACTGAGCCGGGATCGAAGCCGACGGCCACCGTCACACCGTCCGCGGCGGGCAGAGGCCCGGCTTCGACGTGGAAGGAAGCGGCTTCTCCGTCCGCGATCGGGCCCTCCAGGTCGCAGGGCTCGGTGGATCCGGAGGGGCCGATGTAGCACTTCGTCGCGCCGGTGAGATGGGCGGTCAGCACGGCGTCGAACCGGATGTCGGCCTGGAACGCCTCGATCGGTTGCGTGCTGTCGAGCGGGAGGAGATCCCAGTAGAACTCGTCTGCGGCGTGGGTGCCGGACGGGTCGGGTGCGCTCCCGACGATGATGTCGCGCATCTCGTACTCGATGACGTAGGTGGTGAGGCCGTGGACGAAGTCGTCGTCGCCGGTGAGGATGAAGAGCGTCCCGTCATCCTCGTCGGTCTCATACGGGACGGCGGCTCCGTCCTCATCGGTGACCGCGAGCACCCGGGTGTCGATGTCAGCGTTCTTGTATGCCGTCGCCAGGCCGCGCACGATGCCGCGGTTCTGGTCGGCGTCGGGGAATCGCGCGACGAGCGTCTCCCTCACCTGCATGTGGGCCCGGCCGTCATCGTCGAGCCCGACGTCGTACACCGCGTCCCACGAGGCGTAGGAGAACTCGTCCACATCGGCGGCGGAGACGACGGTGGTCGCGGTCGCCGGGGTCGCCGCGACGGCGACTTCCGGCGCGAGGACAGGAACGGTGGCGAGAGCGAGGACGGCGCTCGCACGGAGGATCCGAGTGGGGGCCATGCTTCGAGGCTACCCAGCACGCCGCGCGGCGAGGACGTCCCGCGCCATCTCGGTAAACTGGGGAGGACTTCCAAGGAGCCCCGCACATGACTGATGCGCCCGCCGCGCCCGAAACGGCCTCGGCCGCCCCTTCCACCGAAGAGGACATCCACGAGCAGAAGGCCGTCCGCCTCGCCAAGCGCGAGCGTCTGATCGAGAAGCGCTCGGACGCCGGCGGCGGCGCCTTCCCTGTCGCGGTGCCGGTGACGCACAGCATCCCCGCACTGCGTGCGGAGTACGGCGACCTCGAGCCCGGCGCCGAGACCGGCGTGGTCGTCGGCGTCGCGGGGCGCGTGGTGTTCAGCCGCAACACCGGCAAGCTCTGCTTCGCCACGCTCCAGGCCGGCGACGGCACCCGCCTCCAGGCGATGATCTCCCTTGCCAATGTCGGCGAGGAGTCGCTCGCCGACTGGAAGGAGTACGTCGACCTCGGTGACCATGTCTTCGTGCACGGCGAGGTCATCTCCAGCCGCCGCGGTGAGCTGTCGATCATGGCGGACGACTGGACCATCGCGTCGAAGGCGATCCTGCCGCTGCCCAACGCCTACGCCGAGCTCAGCGAAGAGGGGCGTGTGCGCAGCCGCTACCTCGACCTGATCGTGCGTGAGCAGGCGCGGACGACCGTGCGTGCGCGCGCGGCGGTGAACGCGAGCCTGCGGGCGACCTTCGCCGCCCACGGGTACCTCGAAGTGGAGACGCCGATGCTGCAGGTGCAGCACGGCGGTGCATCCGCCCGCCCCTTCGTCACCCACTCCAATGCGTTCGACACCGAGCTCTACCTCCGCATCGCGCCGGAGCTGTACCTGAAGCGCGCGGTCGTGGGCGGGATCGAGCGGGTGTTCGAGATCAACCGGAACTTCCGCAACGAGGGCGCCGACTCGACGCACAGCCCGGAGTTCGCGATGCTCGAGGCCTACCAGGCCTACGGCGACTACAACCAGATGGCGGCCCTCACGCAGGAACTCGTCCAGCAGGCCGCGGTCGCCGTCGCCGGGTCGACCACGGTTACCTGGGCGGACGGCACCGAGTACGACCTGGGCGGCGAGTGGGACCGCATCTCGATGTACGAGTCCCTTTCCGCCGCCTCCGGACGGACGGTCACGCCCGCGGACTCCGTCGACGACCTGATCGCCTTCGCTGAGGCGAACGGGGTCGACGTGCCGCCTCAGGCCACGCACGGGAAGCTGGTCGAGGAGCTCTGGGAGCACTTCGTGAAGGGTGACCTCGTGCGGCCGACCTTCGTCATGGACTTCCCCGTCGACACGTCTCCCCTCGTGCGCGAACACCGGTCCGTCGAGGGCGTCGTGGAGAAGTGGGACCTCTACATCCGGGGCTTCGAGCTGGCGACCGGCTACTCCGAGCTCGTGGACCCCGTCATCCAGCGCGAACGCTTCGTCGAGCAGGCGAAGCTCGCCGCGCGAGGCGATGTCGAGGCCATGCCGATCGACGAGGAGTTCCTGCGGGCTCTCGAGCACGGCATGCCGCCGTCCGGGGGCATGGGGATGGGCATCGATCGACTCCTGATGGCGATCACCGGCCTCGGGATCCGCGAGACCATCCTCTTCCCGCTGGTCAAGTAGAAGCGACGCGCTCACGCTCCACGCCGCCCGTGGAACGCCCACTCCGGCAGAACGGCGCCGCACATCATGGTGTCCAGCAGCAGCGCGAGGCTGTACCCGGGATCGATCTCCCTCGCCATGTCGAGGTAGCGACCTGCGTGCGTGGCCCGGCCGAGCGCCCAGGAGAGCCAGGCCGCGACCGTGAGCGGGCCGGGGCGTGCTGCCCGCGGTGCCAGGGCGGTGGCGTCTCGGACGGCGTGCAGCGCCGCGCGGAGGCGCTCCCCGTCCGGCGCCGGGCCGCGGCCGAGGAACACTCGTCCGATGTCGTCGGGCACCGGCGCGCCGGAGGCGGCGAAAGCCAGCTGCGCCTCCATGGTGCGAATGCCCCGACGGTGATCGGTGGCCCACTGGGCGATCGCCGCATCGCGCACCGGCGGACGTCCGAGACACCACACGAGCGCTGCGGTGTCGAACGGCCGCAGACTGTCGTGGTGATGGACCACTGACTCGAGGAAGGCGGGGATGTCGTCGAGGAGCGCGCACGCCGAGATCACCTCCGGCTCTGCGGAACGAGAGGGGTCGGCCTGCCCTGGCGCGAGGGCGGCGTCGAGCCCGCGCAGGATGCGCGCCATCTGGTCCTCCTCCGCGGCGGAGACCGGCGGGAGCCCCGCGCCGGAGAACTGATCGCCGGAGACGTCGCCGAGGGAGGAGGCATCCGGCGGCGGAACGATGTCCGACAAGGGATGCAGCGTCGGATCCTCGTCGTCATACCGGGCCCATCCCTCGGGCGTCACACACAGGGCCTCGACGGTACGCAGCCCCGCTTCCTCGGCACATCCGAGAAGGGTGTCCACCGTCACAGCCTGAGGGAGGACGAGGCCATCTGGCGTCGTCTGGGGTGGTTCATCGGTGTACACGACGACGGCCAGCGCATCCGTACCGGGGACGCGGCCGAGCAACTCGACGGCCGCGGCGGCGTAATGCAGGGGAGGAACGGCGGCGTCGGGCAGATCGAGGCGCATCGCCCCGTCGCTGCGGCTGCCGTGGAACGGGAGGAGGGCGATGCTCTCGTGCGGCGTGAACCCTGCGAGGGCGGGCACGATGCCGAGGAACTGGGCGGAGTCGGAGGCGCGGAGCACGGTTGTCATGAGGATAGGTTCGCGTGCCCCCGTCTCCGTCGGAGCGGGTCCGGCGCGATGTGGACGAGATTCCTGTGAAGCGGCGCCTGTGCACGAGTAGTCGCTCGCGTACGATGGAGGCATGGACAACTTCTGGCTCGCCGCGGCATGGTCGCTCCTGCCGACGGTCGGCGTCAGCATCGTCTTCTTCGTCGTTCTCCGCGGCATCCTCCGGTTCGACCGCACGGAGCGGAAGGTCCACGCGCAGATCGAGGCCGAGGAACGCGCCGCGCGCGGACTGCCTCCGCGGGCCTGAGTCCGCCCCATCCGCTACTGTGAAGCGAGCGCGCCGGGTCCGGCGCGACCCGGGGTGACGACGATCCCCGGTGTAGGTGAGGGGGCGTGATGACCGCGGAGTCCTGGGGCTGGTGGGTCGCCGCCTTCGTGCTGGTGCTCGACATCATCATCCGCGTCACCGCGATCATCGTCATCCCGCGCAACCGCCGGCCCACCGCGGCGATGGCCTGGCTCCTCGCCGTGTTCTTCATCCCGGTGGTCGGCGTCTTCCTGTTCCTGCTGATCGGCAACCCCCGCCTGCCGCGTGCGCGGCGCCGCAAGCAGGAGCAGATCAACGAGTACATCGCGGAGACCAGCGAGCACCTCCACTTCGGGACGCTCCGGCCGAACGCCCCCGCCTGGTTCGGGCCGATCGTGCAGATGAATCAGCGCCTCGGCGCTCTGCCGCTCTCCGGCGACAACGGCGCGCACCTCATCTCCGACTACCAGGAATCACTGGACGAGATGGCGGAGGCGATCCGCACGGCGCAGGACTACGTGCACGTCGAGTTCTACATCCTGCAGTCCGACGACTCGACGGACAACTTCTTCCGCGCCCTCGAAGAGGTGGCTGCTCGGGGTGTGGCCGTGCGCGTGCTCCTCGACCACTGGGCGAACCGCGGCAAGCCGCGCTACCGCCAGACCATCGCCCGTCTCAACGAGATGGGCGCCGAGTGGCATCTGATGCTCCCGGTGCAGCCACTCAAGGGCAAGATGCAGCGCCCTGATCTGCGCAATCACCGCAAGCTGCTCGTCGTGGACGGCAACATCGCCTTCCTGGGATCGCAGAACATCACCGACTCCACCTACAACCTGCCGAAGAACATCCGACGCGGTCTGCACTGGGTCGATCTGATGGTGAGGCTCGACGGACCGGTGGTCTTGAGCGTCAACGCGATCTTCCTCAGCGACTGGTACAGCGAGACCGATGTCGTGCTGGAGGAGATCGACATCTCTCACGCCAACATCGGATCGGGGGACCTGGACTGCCAGGTGGTGCCGTCCGGTCCCGGCTTCGAGGTCGAGAACAACCTGCGCCTGTTCCTCGCGCTCCTCTACGCGGCGAAGAAGCAGATCATGATCGTCAGCCCGTACTTCGTCCCGGACGAGGCTCTGCTGCTGGCGGTCACCGCGGCCGTGGACCGCGGTGTCGAGGTGCAGCTGTTCGTCTCTGAGGAGGGCGACCAGGCGATGGTCTACCACGCCCAGCGGAGCTACTACGAAGCGCTGCTGCGCGCGGGGGTGCGGATCTGGATGTACCGGAAGCCCTACATCCTCCACACGAAGAGCCTCACGATCGACGATGAGGTGGCCGTCATCGGGTCGAGCAACATGGACATGCGCTCGTTCGGCCTGAACCTCGAGGTCTCGATGCTCGTCCGCGGCCAGGAGTTCGTCGCCGAGATGCGCGAGGTCGAGGACAAGTACCGGTCGTTGAGCCGGGAGCTGACCCTCGAGGAATGGATGCAGCAGCCCCTGCGCTCCACCGTGCTCGACAACCTGGCACGGCTGACCTCCGCGCTGCAGTGACCGCGCATTTCGTCAAGCCCCATTTCGGGCGGGGGAACCCGCCGCTAGCCTGAGGGCATGACTCCCCGCAGGCTTGTGATCGCCGTGTCCTCCGCGCTCGCCGCCGCTCTCGTCCTCGCCGGCTGCACGGTCGGTCCCGGCGGAGCGGCACCGCACTCGACGTCCGACCCGTCCAGCGGTCCCGGGAGTGCGGGGAGCAGCGACGACCAGGACGACATGGACGCGACGCTCCTCGACGACGGACGGATGTTCGCCATCGTGAGCTGGGGATCCTCGACGTGCCTGCCCCAGGTCGACGACATCACCGCCGAGGGACAGCGGGTCTCGGTCACCCTCGTCGAGCCGGACGCCGATGGTGCGACGGAACAGGCCTGCACGGCCGACCTCGCACCGCGCGCGAGCCTGGGCGCGCTGCCCGAGGGGGTCGACCCGACGAAGGACATCACTCTCGTCGTGACGTACGGGGACCTGCTCGACGAGATCGACGTCGATGCCGATCCCGACGCCACGGCGACACCGGGATCGTCGACCGAGTATCAGCCTTCGGCCGGCTGGTTCGACGACGGTGGGCTCGTCCTCCTGACCTGGGGATCCTCCAGCTGTGCTCCGGTCGTCGAGTCCGTCGAGGCCGACGGGTCCACGGGGACCGTCACGTTCGTCACCGACGAGAACCAGGTGTGCACCATGGACATGGCGCCGCGGGGCACGGTGATCGAGTTCGCCGAGGACGAGGTCGATGATGATGGTCCGTTCCAGCTGACCTTGGTCGGCGGCGGTCTGGAGGGCACTGTCGACGTGCGCTGAGGAGGCGACTCCTCAGAGGATGTGCACCGGGTGCCCGGTGGGCAGAGCCAGCAGGAGTGCGCCGGGGTCGGCACGGCAGGTGACGCGCACGGCCTCGCCGAACTCGTCGCCGTCGAGCTCGATGGGCGTGGGGGCGGGCGCCGCAGCTTCGGCGCGGGCGCCCCGGAAGTAATGGACGGACGCGTCCGTGCCACGGCGCTCGAGCACGAGCCGTCCGGCACGGAACCGGCGCAGCACGGAGTTGTCCCACCAGATCTTGCGCCAGACGCCGAGCCAGCCGAGGACGCCGGTCGGCTGGATGACCGCGACGTCGAGGGTCGCGTCGGTGATCGACGCGTCGGGGATCAGGGAGATGCCGGCCGGAAGGGTGCCGCAGTTCGCGAACAGGATGCTGTGCACCTTCGTGGAGTGCAGGCGCCCTGTGCCGATCTGGTAGACCGCGCGGAAGGGCTTCGCGCGGGGGAGTGACCGGGCGGCGCCGTCGACGTAGGCGATCCAGCCGACGGACTTCTTCAGATCGGCACGGGTGTTCGCGATCATGTCGGCGTCCAGGCCGATGCCGGCGAGCACGACGAACGCATGCTCCTCCTCGCCGCCGTCCTCCCTGGTCATCCGGGCCCAGCCGATGTCGATGGGGTGGTGGAAGTCGCCGAGGGCGGCACGGATCATCTCCGCGGGGTCGGCCAGCGGGAGACCGAGGTTGCGCGCGAGAAGGTTCCCGGTGCCGCTCGGGAGGATCGCGAGTGGCACGCCCGTATTGGCGATGGCTTCGGCGACCGCCCGCACCGTGCCGTCGCCGCCGGCCACGAGCACGACGTCCACCCCGCGCGCGAGCGCTTCCGCCGTCGCTCCCTGCCCCGCGTCCTCCACGGTCGTGGGGTAGAAGGCGGGGTGGTCCCATCCGGCCTCGCGGGACAGGTCGCGGACCTGGGCGCGCAGACGCTTCCCGTCGATCTTCACCGGGTTGTACACGAGCGCCGCCTGCTTCAGAACGGGAGGACTCGTGGTCATGGCGCTACTCTAGACCGGCATCGTCCGAGGAGAGCAGCACGGGTGGAGGGATACCCGGCAGCCCGGTCCCCGGGCGCACACCTCGTAGACTTGCGGCATGATCGACCTCGCACTCCTCCGCGACAACCCGGAGATCGTCCGCCGTTCGCAGGCTGCCCGTGGCAATGACCAGAGCACCGTCGACGTCGCACTCGAGGCCGACCGATCGCGCCGCGCCGCGCTCGCCGCGTTCGAGGAGCTGCGCGCCGAGCAGAACGCGTTCGGCAAGCAGGTGGCGAAGGCGCCCAAGGAGGAGAAGGCGGCCCTCGTCGCGCAGGCCAAAGACCTCGCGGACCGCGTCAAGCAGGCCCAGCACGCGGCGAACGAAGCGGCCGAGGCCGCTGCCACGGCACTCGCGCGGATCGAGAACGTCGTGATCGACGGCGTCCCGGCCGGCGGCGAGGAGGACTTCGTCGAGCTCCGTCGCGTGGGCGAGGTCCCGGCGTTCGACTTCGAGCCGCGCGACCACCTCGAGCTCGGTGAGCTTCTCGGCGCCATCGACATGGAGCGGGGGGCCAAGGTCTCCGGTGCGCGCTTCTACTTCCTGCGCGGGATCGGTGCCCGACTCGAGATCGCGCTCATGAACCTCGCTCTCGACAAGGCGTTGCAGAACGGCTTCGTCCCCCTCATCACGCCCACCCTCGTGCGCCCTGAGATCATGCAGGGCACGGGGTTCCTGGGGGAGCACGCCGATGAGGTGTACCACCTCGACAAGGACGACGACCTCTACCTCGTCGGCACCAGCGAGGTCGCTCTTGCCGGGTATCACAAGGACGAGATCGTGGACCTCGCAAGCGGGGCCCTCCGTTATGCCGGATGGTCCACGTGCTACCGCCGGGAAGCCGGCTCGCACGGCAAGGACACCCGGGGCATCATCCGCGTGCATCAGTTCAACAAGCTGGAGATGTTCGTCTACACCACGGCTGAGGACGCCGAGGCCGAGCACCTGCGCCTCGTCGCGCTGCAGGAGGAGATGCTGACCTCGCTCGGCCTCGCATACCGGGTGATCGACGTCGCCGCGGGAGACCTCGGGTCGAGCGCGGCGCGGAAGTACGACATCGAGGCCTGGGTGCCCACACAGGGCGCGTTCCGCGAGCTGACCTCCACCTCGAACTGCACGACCTTCCAGGCGCGTCGTCTGGACGTGCGCTACCGCCCTGCCGTGGAGGAGGGCGGTACGGCGCCGAAGACCCAGCACGTCGCGACCCTCAACGGCACGCTCGCGACGACGCGCTGGATCGTCGCCCTGCTCGAGACGCACCAGCAGGCGGACGGCTCGGTGCGGGTTCCCGAGGTCCTGCGCCCCTACCTCGGCGGACTCGAGGTGATCCGCCCGCTCGCCGACGAGCAGAGCACCCGGTGACGGCGCCCTGGCTGGTCGGCCTCGACGTCGACGGGACCATCCTCCTGCAGGACGAGACGATGAGCCCCGGTGTTCCTGAGGCCGTCGCCCGCGTCCGCGACGCGGGACACGTGGTGACCATCGCGACCGGTCGCAGCTGGATGGCGACCCGTCGCTACGTGGAGGAGCTCGGCCTCACCGCCGAGTACGTGGTGTGCTCCAACGGCGCCGTCACGATGCGCCGCGACGGGGACGACTGGGAGCGCTGGCACGTCGAGACCTTCGACCCGACACCCGTGCTGGCGCTGTTGCGGGACCGGCTCCCGGACGCGCGGTACATGGTGGAGCTCGGCTCGGGGCAGCGGCTGTTCACCGAGCAGCTCGACGACTGGACGCTCGACGGCGGCCGTCAGGTCGACTTCGAGGAGCTCGGGGCCCTCCCCGTCTCCCGGATCGTCGTCGTTTCGCCCGGGCACGACGAGGACGACTTCCACCGGCTCGTCGCCGATGCCGGGCTCAACGAGGTCTCGTATGCGATCGGCTGGACGGCCTGGCTGGACATCGCACCGCAGGGAGTGGACAAGGGCACGGCCCTGGAACGCGTGCGCGACGAGCTCGGTCTCGACGCCGCGCGCGTGCTCGTCGCCGGAGACGGACGCAACGACATCGGCATGTTCGGCTGGGCGCGCAGCGGCGGTGGGCGCGCCGTGGCGATGGGTCAGGCGCCGGTCGAGGTGAAGGACGCCGCGGGGGAGATTACCGCCGACGTGGAGCAGGGAGGGCTCGCCAGCGCCCTGGACACGCTTCCAGCGCCCGCCCAGGTCGACGCCGGAGAATAGAACTCGGCTAGACTCGCGCCTGGTCGACAGATGCTTCTGTCGGGAGGGTTGTCCGAGCGGCCGATGGAGCTGGTCTTGAAAACCAGTGGGCAGAGATGTCTCGTGGGTTCGAATCCCACACCCTCCGCTTCCTGAGCGCGGTACCCCCGCCGCGCTGAATCCGAAAGGGCCCGAGTGAGCGACAACACCCGCCGCCGCCGCACCGTCGCGCGACATGGTCAGCTGCGTTCGCCCGGCGCCGTCAGCCAGCTCCTCCGGCTTCTCGCGATCAGCATGGCGGTGGTCCTCGTCAGCGGCATCGGCGTCGCGGCCTACTTCTACCTCGATTTCTCCAGCACCGTCTCGGCGAACGCCGTCGACCTCGACGGGCAGGAAGACGTGCCGCCGGACATCGGAGAGTACAAGGGCGGCTTCAACCTCGTCCTCACCGGCGTCGACACGTGCGAGGACGACTACAAGCAGTACTTCGGCGATCGGTGCACCGGCGGGGATGCCGAGGGCACCCTCAACGACGTGAATCTGCTCGTGCACGTCTCGGAGGAGCCGCGGCGGATCACGGTCGTCAGCTTCCCGCGCGACCTGATGATCCCCATCCCGTCCTGTGAGGACGAGGACGGCAACGCCACCGCCGCGATGAGCAAGCAGCCCCTGAACGTCGCTTACACCGACGGCGGACTGAACTGCGTCGTCCGCACGATATCGGCCCTCACGGACCAGGAGGTGCAGTTCGCCGCCTCCGTGACGTTCGGCGGCGTCATCGAGATCACCAACGCGATCGGCGGCGTCGACGTCTGCCTCGCCAACCCGATCCGCGACCGCTACACGGGTCTCGACATGGCAGCCGGCACGCACACCGTCCAGGGGCTCGAGGCTCTGCAGTTCCTCCGCACCCGTCACGGCGTCGGCGACGGCAGCGACCTGGGCCGCATCGGCAACCAGCAGCAGTACATGTCGAGCCTCGCCCGCAAGCTCATCAGCGGCGAGGTGCTGGGCAACGTGCCGGTGATGCTGAAGCTCGCCAACACGGGCATCCAGAACCTGGAGACGAGCACGTCGCTCGCCGATCCGATGACGATGGTGAAGATCGCGCTCGCCGTGAAGTCGGTGCCGTTCGAGGACATCGTGTTCGTGCAGTACCCGACCCTGGAGGACTGGGACGACCCGAACAAGGTCGTGCCGAACGACGAGGCCGCCGCGGCGCTCTGGGACGCGATCGAGGCCAACGCCCAGCTGCAGATCACGCACGAGAACACCAGCAACGACGGTGTCGTCGTGCAGGAGCCGACGACACCCACCGAGCCCGCCGAGCCCACCACCCCGACGCAGGAGGCGACGCCGACCCCGACGACCGCTCCGGACGTCGTGGCGCTGCCCGATTCGATCAAGGGCAACTCCGCCGCGCAGCAGACGTGCTCGAACGGCAACGTGCGCTGATCAGCGCTCAGGCGCTCCGCGGGCGGTAGACCGTCGGCGGGTGCGTCGTCGCCACGAGGGCGCGAAGCTCCGAGAGCTCGGCAGGCGCCGCGCCGAGCGCCCGCGCCTGCATGAGGACGTTGCCGAGGGCCGTCGCCTCGACGGGGCCGGCCAGGACGGGAACCCCGGTGCGGTCCGCCGTCGCCTGGCACAGGAGCCGGTTGAGGGACCCGCCCCCGACGAGGTGGATGACGTCGACGGGGTGCCCGGCGAGACCGCCCGCCGTCCGGACGGCGTCGGCGAACGCGGTGGCGATGCTCTCCACGACGAGCCGGACGAACGCGGGACGCGAGGCGGGGACGGTGGTGCCGCGGGAACGCAGGAGATCGCTGATACGCGCAGGCATATCGCCGGGGGCCGAGAGCGCGGGGTCGTTCGCATCGAACACCCCCGACGGCGGCGCCGCGGCAGCAGCTTCGGCGAGCAGCCCCGACAGGTCGATGGGCGCTCCGTCCTCGTCTTCCCAGGCTCGCACGGTCTCGCTGAGGAGCCAGAGTCCGGTCACGTTGTGGAGGACGCGGAAGCGGTCGTCCACGCCGCGTTCGTTGGTGAAGTTGGCGTCCCTTGCCGCCCCCGTGAGGATCGGCTCGACCCGCTCGACCCCGACCAGCCCCCAGGTGCCGCAGGAGATGTACGCGGCACGGGGCGAGGTCATCGGGACGGCGACCACCGCCGAGGCGGTGTCGTGCGAACCCACGGCGATCACCGGCAGATCCGCGCCGATGCGCTCCGCGACCTCGGGGCGCAGCCGACCGATGACCATGCCGGGGTCGACGAGGTCCGGCAGGAGGGAGGCGTCGATGCCGAGGCGGGTCGCGAGCGACCGGTCCCAGGTGCCGGACTCCACATCCAGCAGCCCCGTCGTCGAGGCGTTGGTCCGTTCGGCGACGCGGGCGCCGGTGAGGAGGAAGGCGAGGAGGTCCGGGATGAGGAGTGCGGTGTCGGCGTCGTGCCGGAGTTCGTCCGCCCGGAGCTGGTAGAGCGTGTTGAACGGGAGGAACTGCAGGCCGTTGCGCGCGTGGAGGTCGTCGAACGGGACGAGGGCGTGCACCTCGGCCACCCCTCGAGCGGTGCGATCGTCACGGTAGTGGAACGGCTCCGCGAGCAGCTCTCCGGCGCGGAGGAGGCCGTAGTCGACGGCCCACGAGTCGATCCCGATCGACTCGATCCCCGGTTCCCGGCTGACCGCTTCGGCCAGGCCGTCGAGCACATGGGCGACGAGCGCGTCGAAGTCCCAGTGCAGACCGTCGGCGCGGGTGACTGGGCCGTTCGGGAAGCGGGAGACCGGCTCGAGCTCCAGGACGCCCGGCCCCACCCGGCCGATCATCACGCGGCCGCTCGTGGCGCCGAGATCCACCGCCGCGACCGCACGGACGTGTCGTGCGGTCGCGGGCGAGCGGTCGTCGGTCATCGCAGGAACGCCGCGGCGACGCCGGAATCGACGGGGATGTGCAGACCGGTGGTCCGGCTCAGCTCGGGACCGGTCAACACGAAGACGGCGTCCGCGACGTTCTCGGGGACGACCTCGCGCTTGAGGATGGTGCGGTTGGCGTAGAACTGGCCCAGGTCTTCTTCCTTGACGCCGTAGGTGGCCGCCCGGTTCGCTCCCCACCCGGAGGCGAAGATGCCGGAACCGCGGACCACGCCGTCGGGGTTGATCCCGTTGACCCGGATGCCGTGCTCGCCGAGTTCCACCGCGAGCAGTCGCACCTGGTGCGCCTGGTCGGCCTTCGTCGCCGAGTACGCGATGTTGTTCGGACCGGCGAAGACGGAGTTCTTGGAGGAGATGTAGATGATGTCGCCGCCGAGTCCCTGATCGATGAGCACCCGGGCTGCCGCCTTCGAGACGAGGAACGAGCCCTTCGCCATCACGTCGTGCTGGAGATCCCAGTCCTTCTCGGTCGTCTCCAACAGCGGCTTCGACAGCGAGAGACCCGCGTTGTTCACGACGAGGTCGAGGCCGCCGAACGCGAGCACCGCCTCGTCGATCGCCGCCTGCACCGCGTCGGCGTCGGCGACATCGGCGGCCACGCCGATGGCGACGTCCTCGTTCCCGAGCTCGGCGGCCGCGGCTCTGGCCTTGTCCAGGTCGAGGTCGGCGATGACGACGCAGGCGCCCTCCGCGGCGAGGCGCGTCGCGATGGCCTTGCCGATCCCGCTCGCGGCACCGGTGACGAGGGCGATGCGGCCCTGGTGGGATTTCGGCTTCGGCATCCGCTGCAGCTTCGCCTCCTCCAGCGCCCAGTACTCGATGCGGAACTTCTCCGCGTCGGAGATGGGGGTGTAGGCCGACAAGGCCTCGGCACCGCGCATGACGTTGATCGCGTTGACGTAGAACTCTCCGGCGACCCGTGCGGTCTGCTTGTTCGCTCCGTACGAGAACATCCCGACGCCGGGCACGAGGACGATGAGTGGATCCGCACCTCGGATCGCGGGGGATTCGGCGGTCGCGTAGGCGTCGTAGTAGGCCTGGTAGTCGGCGCGGTAGGCGGCGTGGAGCTCCCGCAGGCGTTCCGTCTGCTCCTCCAGGGTCGCGGTGGTGGGCAGGTCGAGGAGGAGCGGCTTGACCTTGGTGCGCAGGAAGTGGTCGGGGCAGCTCGTGCCGAGAGCGGCGAGGGCCGGAGCCTTCTCGGAGGCCAGGAAGTCGAGGACCACGTCGCTGTCCGTGAAGTGGCCGACCATCGGCTTGTCCGTCGACGCGAGCCCGCGGATGGTGCCGGCGAGGGCGGCCGCCCGTGCGCGGCGCTCCGGCTCCGGCAGGGCCTCGAAGCCCGATCGCGTGCCGCCGAACGGTGTGGGGGAGCCGTGCTCCGCGATGTGGGCGGCGGCGGTGTCGATCATCCACCGGGAGTTCGCCTCCGCCTCCTCCGAGGTGTCGCCCCACGCCGTGATGCCGTGGCCGCCGAGGATCGTGCCGATGGCCTGCGGGTTCTCCGCCTTGATCTGCGCGATGTCCAGTCCGAGCTGGAAGCCGGGGCGGCGCCACGGCACCCAGACGACCCGATCGCCGAAGATCGTCGTCGTGAGCTCCTCGCCGTCGGCCGCGGTGGCGATCGCGATGCCCGAGTCGGGGTGGAGGTGATCCACGTGCGGGGCGTCGACCAGGCCGTGCATCGCGGTGTCGATCGAGGGGGCGGCGCCGCCCTTGCCGTGCAGGCAGTAGTCGAACGCGGCGACCATCTCGTCCTCCCGCTCGACCCCCGGATAGACGTCGACGAGCGCGCGCATACGGTCGAGGCGGAGGACCGCGAGGCCGGCCTCGGTCAGGGTGCCGAGATCACCGCCGGAGCCCTTCACCCAGAGGAGCTCGACCGGCTGCCCCGTCACCGGGTCGATCTCGGTGCCCTTGGCGGAGGTGTTGCCGCCCGCGTAGTTCGTGTTCTTCGGGTCGGCGCCCAGGCGGTTGCTCCGCGCGATCAGTTCGGCGGCGGTGGGGTTCGTCATGTGAGTCCTCGGTTCGTGAGTGAAGATGCCCGGTCGACGCCGGAGAGTCAGGGGAGTTGCAGGATCCGAGCCGCGAACCGATCGATCGTCGCGGCGAAAGCGGATTCCTCGGGGCGATTGAGGTGGCCGTGGGTGGTGCCCGGCTCGACGACGACTTCGACCTCGACGCCGGCAGCGGCGAGGGAGCGGGCGAACGCCTCGCCGGATACTCGGAGCTCGTCGGTCTCGTCGTTGACCATGATGGTGGGCGGGAAGGAGGAGAGTGCTGCGGGCTCTGCGGTGCCGGGGACGGCATAGACGTCCGCCGTGTCGGGGTCGCTCCCGAGGTAGTTCTCGTACATGCCGCGCACGAAATCGGGGGTGAACACGTCCGCGGAGGGATCTCCGTCGAGCAGGGCACGCAGCTCCGGGTCGGGAGCGGCCTGCACCGCTTGCAGGGTCGGGTACGCGAGGACGGCGAGTGCGGGCACGGCGCCGCCCTCGTGCGCGAGGCGGAGCGCCGCGCCGGTGGCGAGATTGCCGCCTGCGCTGGCTCCGCCGATCGCCCAACCTCGCGACGCGACGTCCGACATGGCGGCCCAGCGGAACGCGGAGACCATCTCCTCGTGCGCGACGGGGTAGTGCACGCCGCCGCGCCTCTCCGCGCCGAGGCGTGCGCTCCACTCGGCTGTCATCGGGGCGAGGGCGTAGTCCACGCTCATGACCGCGATTCCGCGATCTGCGAACGCCCGTGCGACGGCGTCGGCCTCCGGCATGTCGATGTCCCCGCCCGCGAATCCGCCGCCGTGAGCCCACACCAAGCCGTGGCCGCTCGGCGACTCCGGGGAGTAGACGCGCACGCGCAGCGGCCCGTGCGGCCCGTCGAAGACGTGATCGTGGATGTCGTGCGCGCTCATACGCTCAGGCTCCCCAGCCCGCCTGCACGCCACCCACGCGCTCCTCCGCGATCCGCTGCCCGTACCCGGAGGCCGCGTACGCCGCCATCGGGTCCACAGGCAGCCCGCGCTCCTCTCGCCACGCGGCCAGGGCCGGGCGGACGTCGGTGGAGAAGGCGTCCATGAAGACGGCGTTCGCCGCGAGCACGTCGCCGCTGCGCTGGGCGGTCGCCAGCGCTTCGCGGTCGACGAGCAGGGCGCGCGCGGTCATCTCCTGCACATTCAGGACGGAGCGGATCTGCCCGGGGATCTTGTCCTCGATGTTGTGGCACTGGTCCAGCATGAAGGCCACGTCGGGGTTGTTCAGCCCGCCGCCCCGGATCACCTCGAACAGGATCCGGAACAGCTGGAACGGGTCGGCGGCACCCACGATGAGGTCGTCGTCCGCATAGAAGCGGGAGTTGAAGTCGAACGAGCCGAGCTTGCCGAGGCGCAGCAGCTGCATCACGATGAACTCGATGTTGGTGCCCGGCGCATGGTGACCGGTGTCGAGGCAGACCATCGCCTTGTCGCCGAGGGCGGTCACCTGCACGTAGGACGTCCCCCAGTCCGGGACGTCGGTGTGGTAGAACGCCGGCTCGAAGAACTTGTACTCGAGCACGAGGCGCTGGTGGTCGCCGAGACGCGCGTAGATCTGCTGCAACGAGTCGTGCAGGCGATCCTGGCGTCCACGCAGGTCGGCCTGACCCGGGTAGTTCGACCCCTCGGCCAGCCAGATCTTCAGGTCGCGGCTGCCGGTGGCGTCCATGACGTCGATGCAGGCCAGGTGGTGGTCGATGGCCTTGCGGCGCACGGCCGCATCCTCGTGGGTGAGGGCGCCGAACTTGTAGTCGTCGTCTTGGAAGGTGTTGGAGTTCACGGTGCCGAGGGCGACGCCGTGGTCCTCGGCATGACGGCGCAGATCGTCGAACGAGTCGACCAGATCCCACGGGATGTGCAGCGCCACGGTCGGGGCGAGCCCCGTGTGGGCGTGGACCTGCGCGGCGTCGGCGATCTTCTCGTACGGGTCGCGGGGCGTGCCGGGAGTGCTGAACACCTTGAACCGGGTCCCGGAGTTGCCGAACGCCCAGCTGGGCAGCTCGATGCTCTGCTTCTCGAGCGCGGCGAGGATGTCGGGGGTGAGGATGCTCACGATGCACGGCCTTCGTTGTCGGTGGCGGGTGTGGCGCTCTCGCCGGCGGCGGCGAGCTGGTCTTCGAGGTGGAACACCTCGGTGAGAGGGGTTGCGGCCTGATCGGGACGGCCGTCGAGGTCGAGGAAGAAGGGGGCCATCTCGGCCTCCCAGCGTGCGGCGACGGGGGAGGCGGCGAGGTACGCCTGCGCGGCCGCGTCGTCATCGGTCTCGTAGTAGCCGAAGAGCACGCCACCGCTTCCGAGGAAGAGGCTGTAGTCGCGTCGTCCGGCGGCCGCGATCTCGCGGAGCATCTCCGGGCGCACCGGTGTGTGACGGGCGAGGTACTCGGGCAGCAGCTCGGGCTTCACCTGGAGCTGGAAGGCGACGCGGGTCATGCGATTCCTCTCGGGGTCCGGCCGGCGCCCGCAGGGAGCGCCGGCCGGAGGGCGACTCAGAAGTCGAAGTCGCCGATGTTGTCGGCGTCGAACACGAACGGGTCGCCCAGCAGGACGACGCCGTCGGCGCCGACGGTGTACTCGCCGAGGTCGCCGGCCTCGAAGGTGTCGCCCTCTTCGCCGGTGATGTCGCCGGCGATCAGGGCCTGGGCGGCGTAAGCGGCCAGGTAGCCGAGGTCGGCCGGGTTCCATAGCGCGAAGGCGGTGACGGTGCCGTCCTCCACGTACTCGCGCATCTGGTTGGGGGTGCCGAGTCCGGTCAGCGCGACCTGGCCCTTGAAGTCGGACGTCGACAGGTAGCGCGCCGCGGCGGCGATGCCGACCGTGGTGGGCGAGACGATGCCCTTGAGGTCCGGATGGGTCTGCAGCAGCGCGGCCGTCTTGTCGAACGACGTCTGGTCGTCGTCGTCGCCGTAGACCGTCTCGACGATCGTGATGTCGGGGTACTCGCTGGCGACGTACTCCTCCATCAGCTCGATCCAGGCGTTCTGGTTCGTGGCGTTGGCCGACGCGGAGAGGATGGCGATCTCCCCGGCGCCGCCGATCTGCTCGGCGATGAGGTCGATCTGCACCTTCGCGATGCCCTCGGAGTCGGCCTGGTTGATGAACAGGTCGCGGCAGTCGGTGTTGGTGTCGGAGTCGAAGGTGACGACCTTGACGCCGGCGTCCCTGGCCTCGTTCAGCGCGTCGCAGATGGCCTGCGGGTCGTTGGCCGAGACGACGAGGGCGCCGACACCCTGCTGCGTGGCCGTGTTGATGTAGCTGACCTGGGCGTCGGGCGTGGCCTCGGCAGGGCCGACCTCGGAGAACGTGCCGCCGAACTCCTCGACGGCTTTCTTGCCGCCCTCGCTGGACGTGTCGAAGTACGGGTTGCCGAGGTTCTTGGGCAAGAAGGTGATCGAGGCGTCCGCCCCGTCGCCGCCGCCGTCTCCTCCGCCGTCGGTGGAGCCGGCGCAGCCGGTCAGTGCGACCGCCGCCGCCACCGCGAGGGCGGCGAAGGCGGTGACACGCTTGCGTGCAAACGTCATTGTTCGTTCCTTTCGTCGGGAGATGCCGCGGGCGCGGCGTCCATCGGTGCCTTCGTCGCTGTGGCGGCACCGGCGGGGGGTCTGCCCGGTCGGCGGCGTGCCTTCTGCAGCCAGGCCAGGAAGCTTGCGGCCACCACCGAGATCACGAGGAGCGTGCCGGTGATGATGTTGATGACGTCGGAGGTGACGTTCACCAGGCGGAGTGCACTCGCGAGCGCCCCGATGAGGAAGGCGGCGGCGATGACGCCGTAGATCTTGCCGCGACCGCCGAACACCGACACCCCGCCGAGCACGACGGCCGCGATGACCTGGAGCTCGAGGCCGGTGGCGTTGTCGCCGCGGGCGCTGCCGTAGCGGAGCGTATAGAAGATGCCGGCGAACGCGGCGACCGCTCCGGACAGCACGAACAGGATGAGCTTCGTGCGCTCGACGTGCACACCGGAGAAGTGCGCCGCGTCCTTCGACAGACCGATCGCGTACACCCCGCGGCCGAACGGCGTGAAGTGCAGCAGGATCGCGAAGACCGCGACGAGCAGGAGGAACGGGATCGTGATGACGGGGATCGGGGTGCCTGCGATCTTCGCCTTGGCGAGAGCCGTCCAGAACTCCGGGAAGTCGGTGACGGCGGCCGTGCCCAGCAGCCCGACGGCGAGGCCGCGGAAGAGGGCGAGCGTGCCGATCGTGACGGCGAGCGAGGGTAGTCCGACGACGGTCACGAGGAAGCCGTTGAACGCTCCGCCGACCACGCCCACGACGAGCGCGGCGAGCGCGGCGAGCTCGAACGGGAGCCCGGCCTGCACCAGCGCGCCGGTGACGACGCTGGACAGCCCGACCATGCTGCCCACCGAGAGGTCGATCTCGCCGGTGATCATGATGAGGGTCATCGGCAGGGCGATCAGGAGGATCGGCGCGATGTCGAGCAGCAGGTAGGTCAGCGTGATGGGCTGTCCGAACCCGCGGATGCTGGAGGCCGAGACGACCGCGACGAGCAGGAGCAGGCCGACGATCGCGGCCTCGCGCGTGAGCAGGAGCCGGCGCCACAGGGGCTTGTCGTAGTCGCGGATGACGCGGGTGGTCGCGGTGGCGGTCGCGGTGGTCATGATTCGTCCCTCGCCTCGATGAGCCGCCGTCTCTGCCGCACCGCGAGCACGCGGTCGAGCACGATGGCGCCGATGATGAGCAGGCCGACGACGGCACGCTGCCAGAAGTCGGGGATGCCGAGGATCGGCAGTGCGCGGTTGATGGTCAGCAGCAGCACGGCGCCGATCGCGGCGCCCCACACCGAGCCGATGCCGCCGGTGATCGCGACGCCGCCGATGACGGCCGCGCCCACCGCGTCCAGCTCCCATCCCGCTCCCGCCTGGGAGTTGATGGTGCCGTACCGGGCCGCGTAGAAGACGCCGGCGAGTCCGGCGAGAGCTCCCGACAGGACGAACGCGGTGAGCACGCGGCGGGTGACGCGCAGGCCGTAGAGCTCGGCCGCCGCGGGGTCGGAGCCGATCGCGTAGAACTCCCGGCCGCCGCGGGTGTTCTTCATGTACCATGCGGCGACGGCGAGTACGAGGACCGCGACGATCGCGAGGATCGGGATGCCGAGGAGCTGCCCTGTGCCGAGGGCGAGGAAGTCGCGCGGCATGTCGGAGGCGTTCACGCGGTCGCTGCCGGTCCACAGCACGTTGATGCCGCGGTAGGCGTAGAGGGTGCCGAGGGTGATCACCATCGCCGGCACCTTGGCGTACGCGACGAGCGCGCCGTTGACGAGGCCGAGGAGGGCGCCGAGCACCACGGCGGCGACCACGACCAGGACGATCGGGAGGCCGGGGATGTCGATGAAGAGCCGACCGGTCAGGTACGCGGTCAGACCCATCACGGAACCCACGGACAGGTCGACGTTGCGCGTGATGAGGACGATGGCCTGTCCCACCGCGACGAGCACGAGGATCGACGGCGTCAGCAGCAGGTCGCGCCAGCCGTCGGCGCTGAACAGGAACTTCGGGTTGTTGAGGGTCGCGGCGGTGACCACGAGCACGAGGGCGAGGAGGATGCCGAACTCTCGGGCCCTGCCGAGACCGGAGATGCGCTTGGTGAGCGCGGAGACGGGGATGGCGGTGGTCACGAGCTGAGCTCCGATGCGTGCGTCGCGGCGAACATGACGTTCTCGGAGGTGGCCTCCGAGCGGGGGATCTCGGCCGTGATGCGACCTTCGCGCATCACGAGCACCCGGTCGGCCATGCCGAGTACCTCGGGCAGCTCGGACGAGATCATGAGGATGCCCATGCCCTGACCGGCGAGCTGGGACAGCAGGCGGTGCACCTCGGACTTGGTGCCGACGTCGATGCCGCGGGTGGGCTCGTCGATGAGCAGCACCTGCGGCTGCGTGGCGAGCCACTTCGCGAGGACGACCTTCTGCTGGTTGCCGCCGGAGAGCGTCGCGGCGACGGTGTCCAGGGCGTGCGTCTTCACCTCGAGCCGCGAGGCCCACTCCCGAGCGGCGCGGTTCTCCATCGCGGTGGTGAGCAGGCCGAGGCGGGCGAGACGCCGGCGGATCGCGAGGGTGATGTTCCCGCCGACGCCGGCTTCGATGACGAGGCCCTGCTTCCGGCGGTCCTCGGGGACGAGGGCGAGACCGGCGCGCATCGCGTCCACCGGACGGCGGGCGCGGATGCGGCGGCCCTTCATGCGCACGCTGCCCTCGCGGTACCCGTCCACGCCGAAGACCGCGCGGGCGACCTCGCTGCGCCCGGCGCCGACGAGGCCGGCGAGCCCGACGATCTCGCCCGCACGGACGGAGAACGAGATGTCGTGGAAGAGGCCGGGGCTCGTGAGGCCCTCGACCTCGAGCAGCGGCTCGCCGATCGTCGCCTCCTGCTTCGGGAACAGCTCGGACACCTCCCGGCCGACCATCTGGTGCACGAGTTCGTCGACCGTGGTGTCGGCGATGGCGGAGGTCGCGATGTACGCGCCGTCCCGCATGACCGTCACGGTGTCGCAGAGCGCGAACACCTCGTCGAACCGGTGTGAGATGAAGATGAGGCCGCGTCCCTCATCGCGCAGGCTCCGGGCGATCGCGAACAGCCGCTCCACCTCCACGCCGGAGAGCGCCGCGGTGGGCTCGTCCATGATGAGCAGCGTGGCGTCGAGGGAGACCGCCTTGGCGATCTCGATGACCTGCTGATCGGCGATCGACAGGCCCTCGGCGGGGCGGTCGGGGTCGATGGTGACGCCGAGGCGGGTGAAGAGGCGCTCGACCTCGTGGCGCATGGCCTTGCGGTCGATCCGCCCGAACCGCCCGGTCGGCTGGCGCCCCATGAAGATGTTCTCGGTGACGGAGAGATCGGGGAAGAGCGTCGGCTCCTGGTAGATGACCGCGACGCCGGCGGCCTTCGACTGCGCGGTCGAGGTGAAGTCGACCTCCTCGCCGCGGAGGCGGAAGACCCCGCCGTCGCGCTGATAGAGGCCGGCGACGATCTTCACGAGCGTGGACTTGCCGGCCCCGTTCTCGCCGACGAGCGCGTGGATGGAGCCGGGGTGGACGGCGATGGTGCCGGAGCGCAGGGCGATCACCGACCCGAACGCCTTCTGGACGTCGGCGAGCTCGAGCACGGGCGCCGTCGTGGGTGAGGACATCATTTCTCTCTCCATTGAGGGAATGAATCGTTTCAAACCCTGATGCAGATGAGACTAGGGGCTGTGTTGACGCGTGTCAATACGACATGAGAGTCTGAGGCGATCCCCGCGGATGAGTCGTTTCAGCGGCGGGAACCGGAGGGAGGGCGCGATGGCCGTCAGCGTGCGGGAGGTCGCCGAGGACGCGGGTGTCTCCGTCGGGACCGTATCGAACGTGCTCAACCGGCCGGAGAAGGTTGCCGCGGAGACCGTCGCGCGTGTGCAGGCATCCATCGACCGCCTCGGGTTCGTGCGCAACGATGCGGCGCGGCAGCTCCGGGCGGGGCGCAGCCGGACGATCGGCCTCGTCGTGCTCGACATCCGCAACCCGTTCTTCGCCGAGGTCATCCGCGGAGCCGAGGAGCGCGCCGACCAGCACGGACTCTCCGTTCTCGTCGCCAACAGCGACGAGAAGCAGGAGCGGGAGGCGATGCATCTCGATCTCTTCGAGGAGCAGCGGGTGACCGGCGTGCTCGTCACTCCCGTGGCGGAGTCCCTGCCGCGGTTGGTGCGGATGCACGAGCGCGGGACGCACGCGGTGCTCGTCGACCGGGAATCGCAGGATGAGCGGTTCGCCTCGGTCGCCGTCGACGACGTCGAGGGCGGACGCATCGCGACCGAGCACTTGCTGGCGGTCGGCCGTCGCCGGATCGCCTTCGTCGGCGGCCCGGTCGCGCTGCGCCAGGTCTCCGACCGCCTGAGCGGCGCGCAGGCCGCGGCAGCCGCGGCGGGGATCGGGCTGGAGTTCATCCCGACCTCCGCGCTCACCGTCGAGGAGGGGCGCCGGGCCGGCGCCCAGATCCTCGACCGTGCCCCGGGGGATCGGCCGGACGCGGTCTTCGCGGCGAACGACCTCCTGGCCCTGGGCCTCCTGCAGAGCCTGGTGATGACCGGCGACGCCCGGGTCCCCGAGGACATCGCACTCGTGGGCTACGACGACATCGACTTCGCCGCGGCCGCCGTGATCCCGCTCAGCTCGGTGCGGCAGCCGGCCGCCCTCATCGGCTCGACCGCCGTCGACCTGCTGCTGCGGGGACAGGACGAGGTGGCACCGGCGCCGGAGCACGTGCTGTTCCGGCCGGAGCTCGTCGCCCGCCGCTCGACGACCGGGGAGTGACCGCGATCAGGCCGGCGTCGGGGTGATGCGTTGCGCGCTCGCACCCCGCATGATGCGGGCGACGGCGGTGATGAGGAAGAGCTGCCCGGTGATCCCCTCGGCGACGGCCACCGCCTGCACGCCCGGTCCGACGGGGACGAGGTTCCCGTAGCCCGTCGTGGTCAGTGCCGTGAACGAGAAGAAGAGCTGATTGCCGAGCGAGTCGTTCGCCGCATCCCCGAACAGCGGGGTCGGCAGTAGCAGCGACAGCAGGTTGTAGACGAAGGCGAAGAACATGCCGACGAGGATGTACGCGGTCACCGCGGCCAGGAGCGCCTCGACGTCGAGGCCTCGGCGGGTGACCTGGTGCGCGATGATGGCCCACGGCGCGACCAGCAGCGCGATCATGGAGGCGGCGGAGAGGGCGACGGCGAGGGCGGGGCTGTCCGTGGCGAAGAACGCCGCGAGAAGGGCGGCCAGGCCCGCGGCCGAGAGCACGACCCACGACACCCGCTGCACGAGGGCGTGCGCCCTGGTCACGCGGAACACGATCGCGACCGTGACCAGCATCGCGAGGAACGCCCAGGGGCTGGGGACCGTGCCGGGCTGGGCCGCACACAGCCCGTACGAAACGATGAGGAGGGCGAGCACCGCGGCATAGCCCAGGGCGCCGCGCCTCGGGTCGGCCGGGGCGGCGAACCCCGCGCGGACGTGCGCTCCCGATGACTCGGACATGGCGACTCCTCTCGCGTCCGCGGGGCCGGACCCTCGCAACGTGCGGCCAGTATCGCAGGGCGACCGGGCCGCTCCGGGGAGCATCCGACACCGGCGGTTCGTGACCACGCGTCGGACCCGTTATGATGGTGGGGTGCATCCGTGCTCTCGAGCCGGATGCCTGGAGACGTCGCATAGTCCGGCCTAGTGCACCACCCTGCTAAGGTGGAGTCCCCTTACGGGGACCAGGGGTTCAAATCCCCTCGTCTCCGCACAGAGAAGCCCCGACGAGTCCGCTCGCCGGGGCTTTCGTGTTCTCGCGTGCGGGCGGGCCCTCCTCACGCCTTCGCCCCCGGCGCCCAGGTCGGGTCGGGGGAGAGCGCGGCTGAGATCTTCCGGCTGGCTGCGCCGAGCTGCCGGGCCTGCGCCGGGGTCAGGGTGTCGAAGACGACGCGGCGGATGAGGGCCTGGTGCGCGGGGGTCGACTCCTCGACCTTCCGGTGGCCCGCGTCGGTGAGGATGCCGAGGGTGAAGCGCCCGTCCTCCGCATCGACCTCGCGCCGGATCCAGCCTTTCGCCTCCAGGCGGGTGACCGCACGGGAGAGCCGGGACAGTGTGCTGTTCGCGTAGCCGGCGAGGACACTGAGGCGGAGCGTGCGCTCCGGTGCAGCGTCGAGGGCGTACAGGATGCCGTGCTCGAAGTGGGTCAGTCCGCTGTCGTGCTGCAGCTGCGCGTCGAGGGCCGCGGGGAGCCGTTCGAGGAGCGTCGCGAGCGCCGACCAGACGTCCATCTCGTCGGCGTTCAAGGGGGCGCGGGAGGATGGCGACATTCCTCCACCGTAGCGGTCGATCCGTGCTCTTTGCTTGCTTGGGAAAGTAAGTGGAGACTAGGATGACTTGCTCAGGCAAGTGAAGCGGGTGGTCCGCGGAAGTGAGAGGGAGACGGATGGAACTGGGGCTGCGCGGCAAGAGGGCGTTCATCAGCGGATCGAGCCAGGGGATCGGATACGCGGTCGCGTCCACTCTCGCCGCCGAGGGGGTCGATGTCGTGATCAACGGTCGTGACGAGGGACGGGTCGACGCGGCGGTGCGCGTGCTGGCCCTCGCGCACCCGGAGGTGACCGTGTCCGGGATCGCCGCGGACTTCACCGACCCGTCGCAGGTAGCGCGGCTGACGGAGCAGCTCGGCGACGTCGACGTCCTCGTCAACAACGTCGGTCTTTTCGGACTCGCCGACTTCGCCGACATCACCGACGAGGACTGGGCGCGCTACTTCGAGGTGAACGTGATGAGCGGAGTGCGTCTCTCCCGCTCTCTCCTGCCGGGGATGCGGGAACGGGGCTGGGGGCGCATCGTCTTCGTCAGCAGCGAGTCCGGCGTCAACGTCCCGGCCGACATGGTGCACTACGGCGTGACGAAGGCGGCGATGATCGCCCTGGGCAACGGGTTGGCCAAGCTCACCCGCGGCACCGGCGTGACGGTCAACACCGTCCTGGGTGGCCCGACCTACTCGGAGAGCGTCGCGGCGAGCGTCGCCGCCGTCGCAGCAGCCCAGTCCGTCTCCGTGGACCTGATGAAAAAGTCGATCATCGGACAGAACACGACCACACTCCTGGAGCGCTTCCTCGATCCGACCGAGGTCGCCGACCTCGTCGTCTACCTCTCCAGCGTCCGGGCCTCCGCGACGAACGGCGCCGCGCTGCGGGCGGATGGGGGCGTGCTGACGGCGATGCTCTGACCCGAGCGCGTCACTCGCCGGGGCCCATGGCTTCCGGTATCCTCGCGGGCATGCCTAGACCCACCCAGACGCCGCAGCGCGAGGCCTTCGGCTCGCGGAACGTGTTCATCCTCTCGGCGATCGGCTCGGCCGTGGGTCTCGGGAACATCTGGCGCTTCCCCTACGTCGCCTACGAGGGCGGCGGCGGTGCGTTCCTCATTCCGTACCTGTGCGCGCTGCTGACCGCCGGTATCCCGCTGCTGTTCCTCGACTACGCGATCGGCCACCGGTTCCGGGGCTCCGCGCCCCTCGCGTTCCGGCGTCTGCACCGGGCCGCCGAACCGCTCGGCTGGTGGCAGGTGCTGATCTGCGTCGTCATCGCGGTGTACTACGCGGTGATCGTCGCGTGGGCGGGCATGTACACCTGGTTCTCCGCGCAGTTGACCTGGGGCGCGGGCAACGAGAACGACTTCTTCTTCGTCGACTTCCTGCAGTCCGCCGACGTCGCGGAGGTCGGCCTGTCCGGCGAGTTCGTGCCGCAGGTGGGCCTACCGCTGATCGCGGTGTGGCTGATCGTCATCATCATCATGGCGCTCGGCGTCAAGCGCGGCATCGGTCGCGCCAACATGATCCTGATGCCGCTGCTCACCCTCATGTTCGCGGTGCTCGTCGTGCAGGCCCTCTTCCTCCCTGGCGCCTTGGACGGCCTCAACGCGTTCTTCACGCCGAACTGGGAAGCGCTCGCCGACCCGGCCGTGTGGGCCTCCGCCTACGGGCACATCTTCTTCTCGCTGTCCGTCGCGTTCGGGATCATGGTGACGTACGCGTCCTACCTCAAGCGCAAGACCGACCTCACCGGGTCCGGTCTCGTGGTCGCGTTCGCCAACTCCGGCTTCGAGATCCTCGCCGGCATCGGCGTGTTCGCCGCCCTCGGGTTCATGGCTCAGGCGCAGAGCACGGATGTCTCCGGTGTCGCCACCTCGGGTATCGGTCTCGCGTTCGTCGCGTTCCCCACGATCGTGTCGCAGGCGACCGGCGGCTCGATCATCGGCGTGCTGTTCTTCGGCGCCCTCGTCTTCGCCGGGATCACCTCGATGATCTCGATTTTGGAGGTGATCGTCGCGGCGCTGCAGGACAAGCTCGGCTGGGCGCGGGTGCGCACCACCCTCGTCGTCTCGATCCCGCTGGCCATCATCTCCGCCGCCCTGTTCTCCACCACCACCGCGCTGTCGGTCCTCGACACGACCGACGCCTTCGTCAACGCCTTCGGCATCATGGCGGTCGCTCTCGTCGCAGTGATCGTCGTGGCCTGGGTGCTGCACAAGCTGCCGCAGCTGCAGGACCACCTGAACCGCCGTTCGAGCTTCCGCGTCGGCCTGCTCTGGCGCCTGCTCGTGGGTGTCCTCGCACCGCTCGTGCTCGGGTACCTGCTGATCACGGAACTCCTGACGAAGATCGCCGAGCCGTACAGCGGCTACCCCGGCTGGTTCCTCGGCCTGTTCGGCTGGGGCATGGTCATCGCGCTGGTCATCGGGGGAGTGTTGCTGTCGCTGGTGCCGTGGAGCAGGCGCTCCCGTGCCAAGGACGACGTCGGGTACGACGACTTCCTGGACCAGGAGGAGTACGCCGCCGACCCCGAGACGACGAGCATCGCCGTCCCGGCGGCGCAGAAGAAGGGAGCGGGCGCATGACCACCACCGCGATCGTCATGATGATCATCGCCATGGTCACGGTGTGGGGCGGTCTCATCGCCGCCGTGGTGAACCTCGCCCGTCACCCCGAGATGGAGGACACGGAGCCCGCAGTCCCGACCGAGCTCTGAGCACCGACCCGATCGCATCGGGTCGGAACGGTCGGGTGCGCGGATGGACAGCGGCCAGACGATGAGGGGGAAAGGAGGGCCCCCGTGATCGGCACGCTCAACGCCCTGGTCGACCTCGTCGAGGCGGACCACGGCCAGGAGATCGACGTCGCTGCGTTCGCCCGTGCGCATGGCACCACCGAGTACCACCTGCGCCGGATGTTCTCGGCGCTCGCCGGGATGCCGTTGACCGAGTACGTGCGGCGTCGTCGGATGACGCTCGCCGGCGCGGAGCTCGCGGCCGGCGCGCCGAGTCTGCTCGATGTCGCCGTTCGGCACGGCTACGGCTCGACCGAGGCGTTCGCCCGGGCGTTCCGCGCCGTGCACGGCATCGGGCCGGCGGACGCGCGTCGGCACGGGGGTCCTCTCCGCACACAACCCACGCTCCGGTTCCGCCTGAGCGTCGAAGGGAGCACCCCGATGGATGTCACCATCACCCACCGTCCCGCATTCGTCCTCGCCGGGCATGCCGCGGAGGTCCCGCTGATCCACGTCGGCGTCAATCCGCACATCCAGGCGCACATCGCCGCGATACCGCCCGAGGAGCACGCCCGCCTCAAGGCGCTCGGGAACGAGGAGCCCGCGGGCATCCTCGCCGTGACCGCCGACATCGACCCGGACGCCCCGGAGGGGACGCCGTTGACCTACCTGCACGGGGTGGCCGTGCGCGAAGACACCGCAGTCCCCGACGACCTCGACGCTCTGCGCGTGGCGGAGGGTGCCTGGGCCGTGTTCGGCGCGAGCGGCCCGTTCCCGGAGACCCTGCAGAACCTGTGGGCGGCGACGGCGACCGAGTGGTTCCCGTCGAACCCGTGGCGGCTGCGACCCGGGCCCTCGATCGTCCGCTATCGCGAGTTCACCGGCGAAACGGCCTCCTGCGAGCTCTGGCTCCCCGTCGAGCAGAGCTGACTGTGCATCGGGTCGGGCCCGAGCGGCTCGACCCGATGTCGGTGCCCGGTGGCACACTGACCGCACGACGTACTGAGAGGCGGGCCATGGCGGCGATCGATCCCAAGAAGACTCTCGACGCGTATCAGGCGAAGCGGGGCGCCTTCCGTGTCCTCGAGGTGCCGCCGCTGACCTATCTGATGATCGACGGCGCCGGAGATCCGAACACCGCTCCGGCCTTCTTCGATGCGGTCGCGGCGCTCTACCCGCTGGCGTACACCCTCAAGTTCGCCAGTCGCGCCGAGCTCGGCATCGATCAGGTCGTGATGCCCCTGGAAGGCCTGTGGCATGCGCCCGACATGGCGTCGTTCACCACCCGGCGCGACAAGTCGACCTGGCTCTGGACGCTCATGATCATGGTGGGCGATCACGTCACTCCCGCCCTGTTCGACCGCGCGGTCGAGACGGTCGCGGCGAAGAGCGCGAAGAAGGGGGAAGAGCTCCCGGCGCTGGCCGCCGTCCGGCCGGAGGTGCTCGACGAGGGTCTGTGCGTGCAGACGCTGCACGTCGGGCCGTTCGACGACGAGGGCCCGGTGCTCGAGGAGCTGCACGAGCGCTTCGTCCCGGAGAACGGATTGCGGCTGCGCGGGCGGCACCACGAGATCTACCTCAGCGACCGTCGTCGCGCAGCCCCGGAGAAGCTGCGCACCATCCTGCGGCAGCCGGTGGAACGGATCACCTGAGCGCTTTCGCACCGGGCGTCCGGAAAGCAACCCCCTGATTCCGGCGGTCCGCGGCGGATACTCTTCGAGGATGAGCACCGTCAAGCATGCGGCACGCGTGGCGAAGGACTCCACCGCGTTCCGGCGGACCGCCCGCGCAGGATTCGTGGTCCTCGGCATCATCCACATCATCATCGGCGCGATCGCCATCACGATCGCGGCCGGCGGGTCGGGGGACGCCGACCAGGACGGCGCGATGGAGCAGGTGCGCAACAACCCGATCGGCGGACTGCTGCTCCTCGCGATCGCAGTCGGCCTTCTTGCGCTCGCCGTGTGGCAGGTGGCGAGCGGGTTCCTCGCCGCCGACCCCGCGGAGACGAAGAAGTGGGGCAAGCGCCTCAAGCTCTTCGGCATCTCCGGGACGTACCTCGTGATCGCCGGCCTCGCGCTCATCTACGCCGTGGGGGGCCGCGCGGAGTCCTCCGACGCCTCGAAGACCCTGAGCCAGGTGGTCCTGTCCGCGCCCGGCGGCGTGGCGCTGCTCGTGGTGATCGGTCTCAGCGTCATCGGCGTCGGCATCGGCTTCATCATCGGCGGGATCATGCGCTCCTTCCGCAAGCTCATCGACGTGCCGACCGGAGCCGCCCGCGCCGGCGTGATGGCGCTCGGCATCGTGGGCTACATCGGCAAGGGCATCGCGGTGGGGGTCACCGGGGTGCTGTTCGTGGTGGCGGCCGTGACGCAGGACCCGGAACGCGCCGCTGGTCTCGACGCCGCTCTGCACAGCCTCCTCAGTCTGCCGTTCGGCCGGCTCATCCTCGGTGCTGTCGGCGTCGGCTTCGCGCTGTACGGGGCCTTCTGCATCGCTCGCGCCCGCCTCGCCCGCATGTCGTAGCGCCTCCGCCGGGCACGACTTCGGAGATCGTTGCCGACACGCCGCTCGACGGTCCGGCAGCCCGACGTGTCTCGCCCCATCTCCGAAGCTGTGCCCGTCCGGAGCCGGGCCCCGGTCAGCCGGAAGATGGGAGACTGGAACGATGAGCGCTTCTCCCGGAGTCGACGTGATCGCCCCGCTGACCGAGACCGAGGTGGAGCGGATCCGCGAGGACTTCCCGATCCTGCACACCCGCGTCCACGGCCACCCGCTGGCGTACCTCGATTCGGGGGCGACGTCGCAGCGTCCGGAGTCCGTGCTCGACGCCGAACGCCGCTTCGCCACCACCATGAACGCGGCCGTCCACCGCGGCGCCCACACGCTGGCCGCCGAGGCGACCGAGCTCTTCGAAGACGCCCGCAGCACCCTCGCCCGGTTCGTCGGCGCCGATGACGACGAGATCGTCTGGACCTCGAACGCCACCGAAGCGGTCAACCTCGTCGCCTACTCCCTCTCCAACGCCTCCCTCGGTCGGGGTGGTGCTGCGGCCGAGCCTCTCCGGCTCCGCGAAGGGGACGAGATCGTCACTACCGAGATGGAGCACCACGCCAACCTCATCCCCTGGCAGGAGCTCGCCGCGCGCACCGGGGCAACGCTCCGGGTCATCCCGCTCGACGACGACGGGGCCCTCCGTCTGGATGCGGCCGCGGAGATCATCTCGGAGCGCACGAAGCTCGTGGCCTTCACCCACGTGTCGAACGTGCTGGGCGTGATCAATCCGGTCGAGACCCTCGTCGCGCTGGCCAGGGAGGTCGGCGCCCTCACCCTGCTCGACGCCTGCCAGTCGGCTCCGCACCTCCCGCTGGACCTGCACGCGCTCGGCGTCGACTTCGCGGTCCTCTCCGGCCACAAGATGCTCGGCCCCACCGGCATCGGCGCGCTCTACGGTCGTCGCGAGGTCCTCACCGCGATGCCACCGTTCCTCACGGGCGGCTCCATGATCACGACGGTGACCACGACCGCGGCCGAGTACCTGCCGCCGCCGCAGCGCTTCGAAGCGGGCACGCAGCGGGTGTCCCAGGCGATCGCGCTCGCCGCCGCGGTCGACTACCTCTCCGCGGTCGGGATGGATCGCATCGCCGCGCACGAGGCCGCGTTCGGGCAGCGTCTCGTCGAAGGGCTCGGCGCGATCGACGGCGTGCGCGTCCTGGGCGCGGGCATCGAGCTGCCGCGGGTCGGTCTCGCGAGCTTCGACGTGGCCGGCATCCATTCGCACGACGTCGGGCAGTTCCTCGACGACCAGGGCATCGCGGTGCGCGTCGGTCACCACTGCGCCCAGCCGTTGCACCGTCGGCTCGGCGTGACCTCATCGACGAGGGCGAGCACCTATCTGTACACCACCGCGTCCGAGGTGGACGCTGTCATCGAGGCGGTCGCCGGGGCGATCGCGTTCTTCGGGAGGGGCGCATGAGCGACCTGCAGAGCCTGTACCAGGAGCTGATCCTCGACCACTCGCGCACGCCGCACGGCTTCGGCCTCCGCGAGGAGATCCCCGCGCAATCGCATCAGCTCAACCCGACCTGCGGCGACGAGATCACGCTGCAGGTGCATCGAGGCGCCGACGGCGGCGTGGAGGCGATCGCGTGGGAGGGACACGGGTGCGCCATCTCCCAGGCCTCCGCGTCCCTGCTCGCCGAGCTCGCCGAGGGCCTCACCGTGGACGAGCTCGAGGTGCGCATCGCTGCCTTCCGGGAGGCGATGCGCTCCCGCGGCACGATCGAGCCGGACGAGGAACTGCTCGGCGATGCCGCGGCGCTCGGGGGAGTCTCGCGGTACGTGGCGCGCGTGAAGTGCGCCATGCTCGCCTGGGTGGCGGCGGAGGACGCGCTCACGCGCCTCTGACCGCGTTCGCCTCCCTCCTCGCCGGGAATAGCATCCGGCGGCAGGCGTTGGCCCGAGCATGACAACTCTCGGAATCATCGGAGCAGGCAACATCGGCAGCCAGGTCGCCCGTGTGGCGGTGGCCAACGGCTATGACGTCGTGATCGCGAACTCGAGAGGGCCGGAGACCCTGGCCGATCTCGTCGCAGAGCTCGGGCCGCGCGCGAAGGCGGCGACGGCGGAGGAGGCGGCCGCCGCGGCGGACGTGGCCGTGGTGACGGTGCCGCTGCACGCGATCGATCAGCTACCCGCCGCGCAGCTCGCCGGGAAGATCGTGCTCGACACGAACAACTACTACTTCGAGCGCGACGGGCACATCGAGGCCCTCGACAAGGGCGAGACCACCACGTCCGAGCTCGTGCAGGCGCAGCTCCCGGACTCGAAGATCGCCAAGGCGTTCAACCACATCTACGCCGCGGAGATCACCACCGACGGGACCCCGGCCGGTACGCCGAACCGTCGCGCGCTGGCCACGGCCGGGGACGACGCGGAGGCCGTGGCCTTCGTCACCCGCTTCTACGACGAGGCCGGTTTCGACACGGTCAACGTCGGCCCGCTCAGCGAGTCGTGGCGGGTCGAGCGCGACCGCCCGGCATACGTCATCCGGCAGAACGCGGAAGAGCTGACGGCCAACGTCGCGCGGGCGAACCGTCTGCCCTGACCCTGGCGCGCGCCCCGGTCTGGGATACCAAACTTGGCCAATCCCGGGCCGGGGTGCGACAATGCCCGGATGGCGGGGGCTGTGGGGGTAGGCGGGGAACTCGAGTCGGTCAGGGTCACGAGGATCCTCCGAGACGACATCGTGCTGGGGCGGCGCGCGCCCGGTTCCCGGCTGGTGGAGCGGGATATCGCCGCCGAGCTGAATGTGTCCCGACTCCCGGTGCGGGAAGCCATCCGCACGCTGGTCGCGGAGGGCGTGGTCGTCGCACGGCCCCGGACCTGGGCCGTGGTGCGCGAGTTCACCCATGACGACATCCGCAACTTCGCGGAGGTGCGCGAGGCGATCGAGACCCTCATCTTCGTGTTCGCGGCCGAGCGTCACGATGCGCAAGGGCTCGCCCGGCTGAGCGAGGTGTACGAGCGCGAAGTCGCCGCGGCCCGGGCCGGCGACGCGGAGACCGCCCGGACGGCGGCCGCGGCGTTCCATGAGGTCGCCGTCGACCTGGCGGGGAACGAGATGCTCGGCGAGCTCATCGCCGTGTTCCTGACGCGCTTGCGCTGGCTGTTCGGACAGCACGACGATCTGGAGGCGATGGCGGAGGAGCACCGCGTCATCCTCGAGGCCGTCCGTGCGCGCGATGTCGAGGCGCTGCGGCGGATCGTCCCCGCGCACCTGGCGAGCGGGCACTCCGCGGCCGAACGGCGGCTGGCGCAGACGGCGACCACCTGAGGCATCCGTCGGGAGAACGACCCCCGGACGCGCCGCGAGCGGTTGTATCCTTGTCCGGTCGGAGTCGGTCCGGTCTGTTCGCGCTGTCCTGGGGAGCGAGATGCGAAGTCTTGCTGTCGTCGTCGGGGGGATCCTCCTGCTCGGAGGTGCTGCACTCCTGGTGGTGGCCGATCAGGAGCGCGCCGCCGGTGTCGCCGCCGTGAAGGCGGAGATCGCGCGGATCGAGCAGGTGCTCGCGGAGTCGCAGGCCGAGAACCTCGAACTGGCGGAGCGTCTCACCGCCCTGAGGTCGCGCATCGCGGAGCAGGACGCCGAGCTGAACGACACGACGGGCTTCCTCCCGTGAGGCGCCGGGTGCTCGCGGTGACGGTGTCGGCGGCCGTGCTCGTCGCGGCGGCCGCCGTCGCGCGCTCCGACGCGCTGGACCAGGAGCGCGCCGAGGCGGTGGCCGAGCTCTCCGTACTGGCCGACCGGTCATACGACGCCGCACAGCGCACCGACCACCTGTCCGGCGCCGTGGCCCGGGCCGAGCAGGACGCTGAGGATCGGGCCTCCGTCCTGGCGGTGCGGCCGGCATTCCTGGAGGAGCTCTCGACGCTGGCCGCCGTCCTCCAGGGCGCGGACGGCAAGGTCGACACGGCGGCGCATCTCGCGTCCGCCCGGTCCGCGCAGGAGACCGTGCGCGCCGAGCGCCATGACCCGGACACCGTGGTCGCGGCGACCGCGACGGTGGAGGCGCTCACGCAGAAGGTCGGCACCGAGGTCGCCGGGTGGCAGGCGTCGCAGAGTGCCGGTCCCGGCGGGCCCGCATGGACGTCGAGCGGGCCGGACGGCTACGCGCGGGTGCGGGCCGCCCTCGACAGGGTCGGCGGCGGGGGCGTCGGCTTGTACGAGTCGTCGTCCTGTGCGGGCGGCACAGCCCCGGCCTGCGCCAACAGCAACGGGTACATCAAGTACCGCGCCGACATCACCGGCTGGAGTGACGGACGCCTGAACTGGGCGATGGCGCATGAGCTGGCTCACATCTACCAGTTCCGGGTCTGGGGCACCCTCACCTCCTCGGGCGCGTACGGGGCGATGTTCGGCGGCGATCCGGAGTTCCTCGCCAACTGCATGGCTGTCGTCCGCGGCTTCCCCGGGGCGGTGGGTTGCTCCGGGGAGCAGCAGGCCTGGGCCTCCGGAATCTGGGTCGGCGTCGTCGGCTGAGCCTCGGCCCGATGCCGCCTGCCGATGTCGGACGTCTGCGGCAAGCTGATCCGGAGCGATTCCGGCCGAGACTGCGCGGCATCCATACCGGTACGCTCGAGAGAAGGAGGTGCCGGTGGGACGGACTGCGGATGCCATCGCCGAAGGCGTCGCGATCGCGACGGCCGCTGCGCGCCTCGCCGTGAAGAATCACATCCTCATCGGCACCATCGCCGAGGACGGCATCTTCGACCTCGACAAGTACGTCGAGGATGCGAGGGCTGCTCTCGAGGCGATGGCCGAGGAGTCGGAGGAGGCCGCCGCCACGGTCACGGCCTTGCGCAAGCGCGCCCGCGGTCGACATTCCGACCCGGTCGGCACGCACGACTACCGCGACCGCGATGTGCGCAATCTCCGGCGGCGGGCGAAGCAGTCGCTCGGCGTCGCGCAGCGTCTGCGCGAGATGATGGACGACCGGCCGCAACTCGAGAGCATCGTCGAGGAGGCGCGCGCGGCGGCCTGGGCCGACGTGCGGCACAACCTCGACCGCCGGCTGCGCGTCGAGGGCATGCGACCGGACCAGGATCCTGACTACGCGCGCATGCGCGAGGCGCGGATGCAGGCACTGCGACTGGTCGATCTCCAGGCCCTCTCCTCGGAGCAGCGCGCCAAGGAGAAGCGGCGGAAGAAGCAGGAGAAGGCGGCCGCGAAGGCGGACTGAGGCCTCGTTTCGCTTTCCGGTCTCGTCTGTTGTAGGCTGGTCGTCGGCCCGCTGAGCGGTAAAGCACCGCGGGTCCTGCGCCTCTAGCTCAATGGATAGAGCATCTGACTACGGATCAGAAGGTTGGGGGTTCGAGTCCCTCGAGGCGCACACTGTGTTGAGACAGTACGGAACCCCCGTCGCGGAAGCGGCGGGGGTTTTCGCTGTTCCGGGGTGAGCGCTCCGGTCAGAGCAGGCTGGTGATCGCCGGGTCGCGCTCGGCGAGGTCGGCCGCCGTGGCCATGATGGCGGTGCGCATCGCGGCCACCGCGACCGCGGGGGTGACGTCGGAGCGGTGGGCGAGGCTGATCGTCCGGGACATCGCCGGGTGGGCGAGGCGCGCCGACCGCAGGGCGGGGCGTTCGTACAGCACCATCGCCGGGACCACCGCGACCCCGACGCCTCGTTCCACGAAGCGGAGCACGGCGTCCATCTCCGCACCCTCCAGCGCGAGGGTCGGGGTGAGGTCGGCGGCGCGGAAGGCGGCGTCCATCGCGGCGCGCAGCTCGTAGCTCTCATCGAACTGGATGAGCGGGAGGGTCGCGAGGTGCGCGAGGCTCACGGATGGGCCGTGGGTGACCGGAGGTGCGGCCGCCGACGAGATCACCACGAGCTCCTCCGCGAGCAGCGGGATGTGCGTGAGACTGACTCCTGCGGGCACGGGCCCCTCGGACTGGGCGACGAGGGCGATGTCGACGGCACCGACGGCGAGCTGCTCGACGAGCAGCCGGGAGCCTCCTTCGGTGAGGTGCAGGTCGATGCCGGGGTGGGCGGCATGGAACGAGCTGAGGGCTTCCGCGACGAGGCTGATGCAGAGGGTGGGTGGGGCGCCGAGGCGCACGCGGCCGCGACGGAGTCCGGCGAGCTCGGCCACCTCGTCGCGGATGGCGTCGGCTTCGGCGAGCATGCGCTGCGCGCGGGGGAGGACCGTCTCACCGGCGGCGGTCAGGGCGATGTGGCCGCGGGCGCGATGGAACAGCTCGGCGCCCAGCTCCCGCTCGAGGGTCGAGATCTGACGGCTCAGCGAGGGCTGCGCGAGGTGGAGGTGCTCGGACGCGCGGGTGAAATGGCCGAGGCGGGCGACTTCGACGAACCCGCGGAGCTGCTCGAGGTTCATATCCATAGCGTACCCGCATGGTTTCCAGACGAACTATGCATTGGAGTTATTAGGATCGCCTAACTAGCGTCGAGAGCATGAATGCACCCGAACGACAGATCTCCACCACGGTCCTCGTGATCGGCACCGGAGGCTCCGGGCTCCGCGCCGCGATCGAGGTCGCCGAGCACGGCGTCGACGTGCTCGCCGTCGGCAAGCGCCCGCGGCAGGACGCCCACACGTCGCTCGCGGCCGGCGGCATCAACGCGGCGCTCGGCACGATGGACGCCGAGGACAGCTGGCAGCAGCACGCCGCGGACACCATCAAGGAGAGCTACCTCCTCGCCAACCCCCACACGGTCCAGATCGTCACCCAGGGCGCCGAGCGCGGCATCCGCGACCTCGAGCGCTGGGGCATGGACTTCGCCCGTGAAGGCGACGGCCGCATCTCGCAGCGCTTCTTCGGCGCGCACACCTACCGCCGCACCGCCTTCGCCGGCGACTACACGGGCCTCGAGATCCAACGGACGCTGGTCGCCCGCGCCGAGCAGCTCGACGTGCCCATCCTCGACAACGTCTACATCACCCGCCTCCTCGTGCGCGACAACGTCGTCTTCGGCGCCTACGGCTTCGATCAGGCCGACGGCACGCGCTACCTCATCCATGCGGACGCCGTGATCCTCGCCGCCGGCGGACACAACCGCATCTGGCGCCGCACGTCGTCGCGCCGCGACGAGAACACCGGAGACTCCTTCCGGCTCGCCGTCGAGGCGGGGGCGCGACTTCGCGACCCCGAGCTGGTGCAGTTCCATCCGTCCGGCATCATCGAGCCCGAGAACGCCGCCGGCACGCTCATCTCCGAGGCCGCGCGCGGGGAGGGCGGCATCCTCCGCAACGCACTCGGCGAGCGGTTCATGGCGAAGTACGACCCCGAGCGGATGGAGCTGTCGACGCGGGACCGGGTCGCGCTCGCCGCCTACACCGAGATCCAGGAAGGACGCGGCACCGCGAACGGCGGCGTCTGGCTCGACGTGTCGCACCTGCCCCGCGAGACCATCATGACCCGGCTTCCGCGCGTCTATCAGACGATGATGGAGCTGCAGATGCTCGACATCACGGCGGACCCGATCGAGATCGCGCCGACCGCGCACTACTCGATGGGCGGTGTGTGGGTGCGGCCGGACGACCACCAGACCGACGTCGAGGGGCTGTACGCGATCGGGGAGGCGTCGAGCGGACTCCACGGCGCGAACCGTCTCGGCGGGAACTCCCTCATCGAGCTGCTCGTCTACGGCCGGATCGTCGGTCAGGCCGCCATGGCCCACGCCGCGGGGCTCGACGCCCAGCGCCGGTCGGCCGATGCGGTCGCCGCCGCTCGTGCCGAGATCGACGACCTCCTGGCCGCGGAGGGGCGCGAGAACGTGCGGGCGCTGCAGCGCGCCATCCGCAACCTCATGACGGAGTATGCGGGCGTCGTGCGGTCGGAGGAAGGGTTGAAGGCGGGCCTCGCCGACCTCGACATGATCGAGGGGCGGATGGAGGACATCGGCATCCACCCGGACATCGCCGGATTCCAGGACCTCGCGCACGCCTTCGATCTCAAGGCCTCCGCGCTCGCGGCCCGGGCCACGCTGGAGGCGGCGCGGGAGCGTCGGGAGACGCGGGGATGCCACAACCGCAGCGACTTCCCGGACACCGATCCCACGCTGCAGGTGAACCTCGTGTGGTCGCCGACCGCCGGCGTGACCCGCGAGGAGATCCCCGCCGTCCCCGACGAGATCGCCGAGCTCCTGCGCGACGTCGACACGACGGGCAAGCTCGTCGAGTAGTCCTCCGAGACCCCGCTTTCGCGTGGAGACCCCGCCCTGCAGATGTCTGCAGGGCGGGGTCTCGGCGGTAGTGCGGGGTCTCGGGGAGGGGGTCAGTCGACGCCGAGGCCGACGGCCTCGTGATCCGGCTCCGGGTCGTCGCGCTTCGGGGCCTTCGGCTCCTCGCCGGGGGATTTCTCGGTGCTGGGCTCCTCCAGCTCCTCGGTGCTCGGGACCTCGGCCGGGTCCGCGTCTTCGGGGGAGTCCGCCTGCTCCGGCGTCGTCGCCTCACCCTCCGTGGTGTCGGAGGCCGGGGTCGGGGTCGGGGTCTGCGCCTCGGGCGAGAGGTCGTCGTTCGCGGTCGGTTCGGGAGTGCTGTCGGTCATGATCGTCCCTTTCTGCGATGTCGTCCTCTCAGCCTGCCTCCGCCTCTCCGGGAGATGAAGGGCCTTGACGCGGACCCGCCGGCCGCGCGGCTAATCGCGGTGAACCGGAATCCCGAACTCGGCGTAGCCTGGAGGGGTGACTGCGTACGTCTCGGCCTTCGACCTCTTCTCCATCGGCGTCGGCCCGTCCAGCTCGCACACCGTCGGACCCATGCGCGCCGCGCTCGACTTCGCGCGACAGCTCTCCGCCTCCGGCGAGCTCGACCGTGTCGGTCGCGTCGAGTGCACGCTGTACGGCTCGCTCGGCGCCACCGGGATCGGCCACGGCACCCCGGATGCGGTCGTCGCGGGGCTCCGCGGTCTCGCTCCCGAGACGTGCGATCCGGCGGCCGTCCGTGCGGCGTGGTCGGCGTATCCGGAGGGGGAGCCGCTGCGGATCGACGGCGCCCATGCGGTGCCGTTCCAGAAGGACGACATCGTGTTCGCGCCGCGGACCCGTCTCCCCGGGCATCCGAACGCCATGACGCTCATCGCCCGTGAGACCGACGGGACCACACTGTTCGAGCAGACGTACTACTCGATCGGCGGAGGCTTTATCCGGCGCGAGGGGGAGGAGGCGCACCTCTCGACCGGTGCCTTCCCGCATCCCTATGCCGATGCCGCCTCGCTGCTCGCGGTGTGCGATGACCTCGGCCTGTCCATCGCGGAGGTCGCTCGCCGCAATGAGACGGCGCTGCGGAGCGAGGAGGAGGTCGCCGCCGGCCTCGATGCGATCTGGGACGCGATGGCGGGCTGCGTGGACGCCGGCCTCCACGCCGAGGGCGTCCTTCCGGGCATGCTGCAGGTGAAGCGCCGTGCGGGCACGATCCGCGCGCAGCTCGAGGCGGTCGAAGCCGACGGGCACCGGGAGCTCCCCGGCGAGTGGCTCGGGGCTTTCGCGCTCGCGGTGAACGAGGAGAACGCGGCTGGTGGCCGCGTCGTGACGGCACCCACCAATGGCGCGGCCGGAATCCTCCCCGCGGTGGCGATGTACTGGTGGCGCTTCCTCGCCGACTCGGGCCTCGGTGCCGGGAACGCGGTGACGCCGTACGGCGAGCTCGTCGGCAGCGCGCTGCTCGGGTTCGACGGAGCGCCGCCGTCGCCTCCCGCACTCGACGGCGAGGACGCGGAGATCGCGGAGGCCAACCGCCGCCGGGGTATCCGCAGGTTCCTGCTGACGGCCACTGCCCTCGGGTCGCTGTTCAAGGCCAACGCCTCGATCTCCGGCGCCGAAGGCGGGTGTCAGGCTGAGGTCGGTTCCGCCTGCGCGATGGCCGCAGGCGGGCTCACCGCGGTGATGGGCGGCACGAACCGGCAGATCGAGAACGCCGCGGAGATCGCGATGGAGCACCACCTCGGCCTCACGTGCGACCCGATCGGCGGGCTCGTGCAGATCCCGTGCATCGAGCGCAACGCCATTGCCGCCTCGACGGCCGTCACCGCCGCCCGCCTGGCGCTCCGCGGTGACGGGAGCCACTACGTCTCGCTGGATGCCGTCGTCGAGACGATGCGGCAGACGGGCCTCGACATGTCGACGAAGTACAAGGAGACCAGCGAGGGCGGTCTGGCGGTGAACGTCATCGAGTGCTGACCTCGCCGACCCACCCCCTTTCGCGCGCCCCGGCCCGTTGCGTGCGCACGGAGGGGGGTGGCAGGCACACAGAGGGGTGGCTCGACGGTGGAGGGGAGGTCGGGGAGTGGGGGCTCCGCCCGGCCGCCTGGGAGGACCTCGAGATCGTGAACCACTGGCGCTCGTTCCTCGGGCAGCCGCAGCGGTATCTCCGGCATCTGCTCGGCGAGTGGGATCCGCGGAGCCGTAGGCTGACGGGCATGACCGAGCAGAAGGCGCCGAGACGACGCGGGCGCCCGCGCGGCGGCACCGACTCCCGCGAGCGCATCGTGTCCGCGGCCGTCGACGAGTTCGGCGCGCAGGGGTACGACGGCGCCACGGTGCGGTCGATCGCCGCCCGCGCCGGGGTCGACTCCGCGCTCGTCCACCACTACTTCGGCACCAAGGCCGACCTCTTCGCCGAGGCCGCCGGAATACCGCTGCGCCCCGACCTCGACGTCCCCGAGATCCTTGCGGGGCCGAAGGACGAAGCGGGGACGCGGCTCGTCCGCTATGTGCTCGACGCGTTCGAGAAGCCCGACGTGCGCCGCCGCGGTGTGCTGCTCCTGCGGACGGCGATCGGGAGCAGACTGACGACGCCCCTGCTCGCCGGCTTCCTCTCCCGCGAACTGCTCTCCCGTGTGGCGCGCCGCCTCGATGTGCCCGATGCCGACCTCCGCGCCGCCCTCGTGGCGTCGCAGATCGCCGGCATGCTCATCGGCCGCTACGTCCTGCAGCTCCCCGCGCTCGCCGGCGCCTCCGTCGACGAGCTCGTGGGCCGCGTCGGCCCCACCGTCCAGCGCTACCTCTTCGACTGACCCTCACCGCGGCGGGCACACATTCGGAGATCTCGGCCGCCGCGCCGGACGGCGCGGGCCGGCGACGGCGTGTCGATCCGGAGCTCCGGAGCTGTGCCCACCCGAGAGCCGTTGACGCCCGACGAGGCGAGGCGCATAATTCATCGCATGATGAATAATGCGGCCGTCGAGATCACGCAGCTGCGCGTGCGGCGTGGGGCCGTGTCCGTGTTCGACGGCATCGATCTCGCCGTGCCGCGTGGCCAGATCACGGGTCTCCTCGGCCCCTCGGGGTGCGGCAAGACCACGCTCATGCGGTCGATCGTCGGTGTGCAGCGGATCGCCTCCGGTGATGTGACTGTCCTCGGCGAGCCGGGCGGGTCCCGCCCGCTCCGGCACCGCGTCGCATACGGCACGCAGGGCGCCTCGGTCTACGGCGATCTCAGCGTGCGGCAGAATCTCGCCTACTTCGCGTCACTCCTGAAAGCGCCGAAGGGCGATGTCGACCGGGTCATCCAGGAGGTGGGCCTCGGCGCGCAGGCGGGGCAGCTCGTCGATGCGCTGAGCGGCGGCCAGGCGACGCGGGTGTCGCTCGCGGTGGTACTGATCGGCTCCCCGGAACTGATCGTGCTGGACGAGCCGACGGTCGGTCTCGACCCCGTGTTGCGGGCGGAACTCTGGACCCTGTTCCGCCGCCTGGCCGATCAGGGCGTCACGCTCATCGTGTCCAGTCACGTGATGGACGAGGCGGTGCGCTGCGACCGGCTGCTGCTGATGCGGGAGGGGAGGATCATCGCCGACACGACGCCGTCCGCACTGCTCGCCGACACCGGAACGACCGACGCCGAGGCCGCGTTCCTGGCGCTGATCGAACGCGACAGGGCCGCCGGCACCGCGACCACCAGGCGCGCACGCCGAGAAGCGCACGAGCGCCAGGAGGAGGACGGGACATGAACGGCCGACGGCTGTTCGCGACCGCCGGCCGTGTGCTCACGCAGCTCCGACACGACCCGCGGTCGATCGCCCTGATGCTCATCGCCCCGAGCCTGCTCGTCGGTCTCTTCGCCTGGCTGTTCAGCGAGCAGGACGGTGTGTTCGATCAATTCGGGGGTGCCATCCTGGCGCTGTTCCCGTTCATCGTGATGTTCCTCATCACGTCGATCACCACCTTGCGCGAACGCCGTTCCGGCACGCTCGAACGGCTGATGACCACGCCGCTCGAGAAGGCCGACTTCATCCTCGGGTATGCGCTCGCGTTCGGGCTGATGGCCGTGCTGCAGGCGGTGATCACGGTGTCGTTCGCGGTCGGGGTGTGCGGGCTCGACGTGGACGGGCCGCTGTGGCAGCTGGGTCTCGTCGCGGTGGTCGACGCACTGCTCGGCACAGCCCTCGGCCTCCTGGCGAGCGCGTTCGCCCAGACCGAATTCCAGGCCGTGCAGTTCATGCCGTTGCTGGTGTTCCCGCAGATCATCCTCGGCGGGTTGTTCATGCCGCGCGACCAGATGCCCGACGTGCTGTACGCCATCTCCGACTGGCTGCCGCTCAGCTACGCGATCGACACGATCAACGCCGTCACGGCGGGGGACGAGGGCTGGGACGTGTTCGGTCCGCTGCTCGTCGTCATGGCCTTCGCTGTCGGCGCTCTGGTGCTCGCCGCCCTCACGCTGCGGCGGCGTACACGCTGAGCCGGAGTCCTGGCCCGGGTCAGCGCGCGGCGCGGTTCTTGGTGTGCTTCGTCGGCACGGCGGCCCAGGGGTCCTCGGGCCAGGGGTGCCGGGGGTAGCGGCCGCGCATCTCGGCGCGCACCTGCGCATAGGGGCCCGACCAGAACGAGGCGAGGTCGTCCGTGACCGCGAGCGGCCGCCCCGCCGGAGACAGCAGATGGAAGAGGACGGGGACGCGGCCGTCCACCAGCCGGGGAGTCTCCGCCCACCCGAAGCACTCCTGCAGCTTCACCGCCACGACGGGCCGTGCGGTCGCGTCGCCGTCGGGCTCCGGGTAGGTGATGCGTACCCGGGAGCCGCTGGGCACGTCGAGCCGCTCCGGGACGAGCGCATCGAGGTGCACGGCCTCGGGCCAGGGCAGCAGACGACGCAGCGCCGATGACAGATCCAGCCGACTCGCGGGCGTGCCGGAGGCGAGAGCGTCGAGCTCCGGTGCCAGCCACACATCGAGCGATTCGAGCAGACCCGCGTCCGACACATCGGGCCAGGGGTCTCCGAGTTCACGTCGCAGCAGTGCGAGTCGGCGCCGCAGGGCCTCCGCGCCGTCGGACCACGTGAACATGCCGAGGCCATCGCGTCGGAGGGCTCGGCCTACGGCATCCCGGCCTTCCGAGGCCGACGGGCGCACCGGCACCGATGAGCGCACGATCGCCCCGATCCGGCGTTCGCGGCGGGCCTGTACACGGCCTCCGACGTACTCGGCCTCGACGCGGTCGCTCATCAGGGGGCCTGCCGCGCGCTCCACCTGCTCCTCGGTGAGGGCCGCTGCGGCGCGGATGACCGCACCGGAGCCGGCTGCCGTCCGGGACGAGGTTCGGGCGACGTCGGCCACGGCGAGCCATTCCGACGCGGCCGGAGCGCCGCTGACACCGGCCCGGCTGCCGGACGCCAGCAGGAAGGTCGCTCCCGATCCCGAGTGCTCGACGCGGCGGGCGACACGCTCGGGGAAGGCCAGCGCGATCACGAGCCCGACGCCGTCGAGACCCGCGCGCGTGTCGGGCGTCATGTCGACGAGGCGTTCCAGACGACGCGCGTCCTCTCGCCAGCGCCGGGCCTCGGCAGTGCCCCCTCCGCGCAACGTGACGAGAGCGCGGGCGACGTCGGCGTCCGGGGTGCGCTGATCGCCACCCAGGAGCGCCACGACCTCGGCGGCGAGCCGGCTCCCCACCGCGGGGCTGCCGTCACGCAGCGCTCTGGCCAACCGCGGATCGGTGGGGATTCGTGCCAGGGCACGGCCCTCTGCCGTGGCGCGCCCGTCGTCGTCGATCGCTCCGAGACCGCGGAGCACCGTGACAGCATCGGCCAGGCTGTCGGCTCGCAGCGGTTCGATCATGCGCAGGTCGGCACCGCCCGGGGCGCCCCAGCAGGCGAGCAGGAGGGCGGCGTCGGTGAGGTCGGCCGTGGCGATCTCCGGGGATGGCCGCGCGGGAGCGGCAGCATAGGTGCGCTCGTCCACACAGCGGATCACGGTGCCGGGGCCCTGCCGGGTGGCGCGTCCGGCACGCTGCACACAGGAGGAACGGGAGGCGGCGGTGGTGACCAGGCCCGTCATTCCGCGCGCGGCGTCACGCTGCGGCTGCCGTGCCAGACAGCTGTCCACGACCAGCCGCACACCCGGCACTGTGAGAGAAGACTCGGCGACCGAGGTGGCGACGATGATGCGGGGCGGGGCCTCCGGCGCACGACCACGGATCACGGCGTCCTGCTCCGCTGACGGGATCCGGCCGTGCAGCTCTCGCACATCGAAGGTGCTGTTCCGGTCCCGGACGCGTCGAGCGATCTCCGACACCTCGCGCGCGCCGGGGGCGAATACGAGCACATCCGCTTCGGGATCATCCCGGACGAGCTCGGCGGTGGCGGTGGCGGTGACACTCGCGACGTGGTCGAGGAAGCCCCGGGTGACTCCGCGTTCATCGAGGCGGGGCGCGGAACCCGGTGCCCAGCGCTCGGTGAAAGGAAACGCCGGGACGTCGTGGTCGATGATCGGCGCGGGAGCCTCCTCGGTGCCGATGACCGCAGCGATCCGGTCGGCGTCGAGGGTGGCGGACATGGCGATGACGACGAGGTCATCTCGCAGCTCGCGAACCTCGGAGAGCAGGCCGATGAGGAGATCGGTCTCGAGGGCCCGTTCGTGCACCTCGTCGATGATGACCGCACTCACGCCGTCGAGTCCGGGGTCGCCCAGCATCCGTCGCAGGAGCACGCCGGCGGTGACGAACTCGACTCTCGTGTCCGGCCCGACAGTGCGCTCGCCGCGGACGGTGAAGCCCACCCGGGATCCGAGCGGGGAGCCATCGAGGTGTGCGAGTCGGCGGGCGGCGGCACGCGCGGCGACCCGGCGGGGTTGGGTGACGATCACGCGGCCGGTGCGGCGTGAGGCGAGCAGCGGCGGGACGAGGGTGGTCTTGCCCGTGCCCGGCGGCGCGGTCACGACCACGGATCCGCTCGTGTCGAGGGCGGCGGAGAGCTCGTCGAGGGCGCCCGCGAAAGACAGACCGCCGCCGATGGCGGTGAGGTCGAAGGCAGCGCGGGTCACCCGTCCAGTCTGCCCGGTCGATCGACGCCCGGAGCCGTTCACAACTCAGGAGATGCGGGGGGATTCGGAGCACAGAGAGGCATCGCCGCGTCCGTGCCCGCCGATCTCCTGAGTTGTGAACCGGCGGAGGCGGTGCCCGACGACAGACAGCGGATGCCGCGACCGAGTCGGTCGCGGCATCCGCTGTTATGTGCTGCTACTCCGCGTCGGGAGCCGGGGGAGCGGGCGGCGGCGGGGTGGTCGGTGCGGGCGTGCGCGGCGCGGGGGCCGGTGCGGACGCTTCGGCGACTCCCGCCCCGAAGCCGCGGCCGACGGCCTGTCCCTGGATGATGCCGGCGAGATCGAGGCCGGTCGCGGAGTGCACGCTGTCGAAGACCGAACGCAGGGCTTTCGCGCTGTCGGCACCGACGACGTTGGACGCGCCGTCCTCGCCGGATCCGCCGACGATCGAGACGCTGCCGATGGCGGCGTAGCCCTTCGCGAACTCCGACATGATCGACGGCAGCACCTCCAGCACGCGCTGCGAGAGGAAGGCATCCTGGTTGGAGGCGATGGCCTTGGCCTCGGCCTCGACAGCGGCGGCACGGGCTTCACCCTCGGCGCGGATCGCCTCGGCCTCGGCATTGGCGCGCAGCCGACGAGCCTCCGCCTCCGCCTCCGCCTGGGCGCGCAGCGCGTCGGCGTCACCGGTGGCCTTCGCGATCGCGGCCGCCGCCTCACCGTCGGCGCGCGCCTTGTCGGCCTGTGCCTGCTGCTCGGCGATGCGGGTGCGCGCCTCGGCCTGCTTGACCTGCTCGATCGCCGCCGCCTCGGCCGCCCGCTCACGCGTGTACAGCTCGGCCTGCGCGCGGGTCTCCGCCTCGTACCGCTGCGCGTCCGCGACGCGCTTGACGTCGGCGTCGAGCTGCGCCTGCTTGTTCTCGGCCTGCTGCTGGAGCACGGCCTGCTCGGCCTGGGCGCGGGCGAGCTGCTCGGCCTGCTCCGCTTCGGCGCGTGCGCGGCCGATGCCCGCGTTGGCGTTGGCGGTGTTGGTGTCGAGGGCGGTCTGCTCGACGAGGTTCGCCTCCTGGTTGGCGATGTTCTTCTGGTTGATCGCGCGGTCGGCGTTGGTCTGCGAGATCTCCGCGGCCTGGCGCTTCGCCTGGATCTCCGGGGCACCGAGGGACTGGATGTAGCCGACCTTGTCGGTGATGCCCTTGATCTGGAAGGAGTCGAGGATGAGGCCCTGTTCGGCGAGCTCCTGGGAGACGTCGGCGGCGATCTGGTCGGAGAACTTCTTGCGCTCCCGCATGAGCTCCACGACGGAGAGCGTCGCGACGATGCCGCGCAGGGCGCCCTCGAGCTGCTCGGTGGTGAACTGCTCGATTGCCTTGTCCTGGGAGGCGAAGCGCTCGGCGGCCCGGCGCACCAGCAGCGGGTCGGAGCCGATCTTGACGATGGCGACGCCGTCGACGTTGAGCGTCACGTTGTCGAGCGACTGGGCCTCGGCGTTGAGCGACACCTGCCGTGAGCGGAGGGAGATGATCTCGTGGCGCTGGGTGATCGGGTTGACGAGCGACTTCCCGTTCACGATGACCGTGACGGGCGATTCCGACATCTCCGAGCTGCTCGTGCCGTCGGCGCCGATCACGGCACGCTGCACCTTCTGCTTGCGTCCGGAGATGACGAGCGCTTCGTCGGCGCGAGCCACCTTGATCCAGCTGCGGGCGAACAGCAGCAGGATCAGCAGGACGACGATCGCGGCGACGACCGCGATCCCGATGACGATGAGGATGCCGACGATTCCGGCGATCTCCATGGATGACCTCCCTGGTTCCCCCCGAGGGGGCGGTCCGATATGCCCACGGTCGATGTGGGCGTGCGCAACCCACCCTGCCAGAAAAGAGACGCCCGCCACCGCGTCGGGCGCCATCATGCCGGTATCGGTGGGCGTTCCTCCCGTCGCCCTGCCTGTGGAGGAGGGGAGCGGTCAGCGGGTGCGGAGCTTCTCCGCGAGGTCGCGCAGCAGGCGCAGCTCCTCGTCGTCGAGGCGTGACATCCGGTCGGCGATCGACCGGCCGTGCACGGTCGCGAGCGCACGGAAGGCCCGGGCGCCCTCGTCCGTCGCGCGGATCAGGGCGCCGCGGCCGTCGTCCGGGTCGGCGCACTTCGCGACCAGTCCCCGCGTCACCATGCGGTCGACGAGGCGGGAGACGCTCGGCTGGCTGATGAGCATGTTGGCGGTGATGTCGCGCAGGCGGGCGGTCATCTCCGGCGAGCGCGTGACGGTGAGCAGCACGTCGTACTCGGCCTGCGTGATGTCGCCGGTGTCGAAGTCGGCTGCCATCTCGGTGAACAGTTCGTGCTGCGCGCGGAACAGGCTTTCCCAGGCCTCCAGCGCGAGCTTCCGATCGGTCATCCTCACAGAGTACCGGGCGCAGTAAAGGGCCGGTCGGAGAGGCTCCCGACCGGCCCTTGTCCCTTGCACCAAGAGTGTCCTGCAATCACATGCGGTGGATGCCACAGCAAACATTCACCGTGCGATCACTGTATAACGGCGAGGTAACGAATGCAACGGTTTGATCACGAATAGGCGGGATTCGCAGCGATGATGTGCGTTTTCACGAAACCTGGCGAATTTTCGGTGCGGGGCCGACATCACGCGGCGATCGAGCGCCGTTGGCGCGGCATGGTTAGTTTCGACAGTGGCGCGATGCGCAGTCTTCGTGTGGGGCGAGCGTTCCGTTAGCATTCGCGTCGCCGGCAGAACGCGCGCACGAAAGTGGTCGAAGGTGGCGGCGATGAGGGATGGTTGGGTGAATGGTGTCCCGGGGGTCCGCTGGTTGGAGGGGTGGTTCGCGCCGGAGCGGCCCGCGCTGGTGGACGTGCCGTCGGGGTGGTTCCGCTTCTTGCGCGCCTCGATAAGCAGCGCGCGTCGATGGCGCCGGGGTATGTGCTCCATCAGGTGAAGTCGAAGTTCGGGGCGCCGCGTTTCTATGCCCAGCCGGCCGAGGATCCGGCCGCCTACCACGAGGCGTTCAACGAGGTGATTCCAGCAGCGGAGCGGGAGAGCATCTCCACGTATGAATGGTGCGGGAGCCGGCAGCGCAGTACTTCGTTGACCTGTGAGGGTGGGCGCTTTGCCCCGAGCATGCGCCTCGGGAAGCCGAACCCTCCTGACTCGAGCGTGGCAGCCGGGGGCATCCCTGTGGCTGATAGCTTTCCGATGTCGATGATGTGCGGGGGCACCGCCCGTGGTGACAGCTCATCGTGCTCGATCGACGCTCGAGTGTGAGACCGGGTTGAGGCAGGCGGAAGAGAGCGGGGCGAGGGAGCAGTGATGAACAGGGACGAGGCGCAGGCGCGGGTTGTCACGGAAGGTGCGTTGGTCTGGCATTACACGAGTCTGGATACCGTCAACCGCATCCTCGAAAACAATTATCTGCTTGCCACCGAAGTGTCGTTCCAGAACGACATCCGCGAGACCGTGACCGCGGACGACGCGTTCAAAGAAGCTCTTGACGTGCTCTCGGCGGACCCATCGTTTTCGAGGTTCGTCGGTTCCACCCGCCAGCTTCTGGGAGACCTGGAAAACGGGATGCACCTGGGAGGGTCGTTGGATGGGGCATTGGTCGACAACGCCCGTTTCATCCTCTGCTCCTCCGGCGACCCTGATTCCCTGTATGCGTGGCGGACATACGGCACCAGTGGTGCGATCGGATGCGCGATTGGCCTTGACCCCGCGGTTCCGCTCGGTGTCGTCGTCGACCCAACCCATGCGGCAGGCGGGTACCCCGTGCGCGGGTGGACGGAGGTGATCTATTCACCCGAGACAGTCGCTCAGATCGCTGAGGCTGAGCTCATCACGTTGGGGAACTCGTGGAACCTCGAGATGTCGGGCGAAGACGAGCAAGCCGCAGCGTCTGCTTTCAATCTTCTGATCACGCATCTCGAGATGGCGCGCTCTCGTGTTCGGGCGGTGGCGAAGGACCCGTCGTTCGCGGATGAGAGAGAGCGCCGCGTGACAATGGAGGGCATCGGGCGCGTGTCCCCGATGCCTCTGACCTTCACGCCGAGCAGCATGGGACCCCGCCCGCACGTCAGGCTCGCAACCGCGCCGACGTGGGGATCAGTCGTGCCCGGCGCGCATAGCGCGCCGAGGCTACCAATCCGCGCGATCAAACTCGGTCCTGACGCGCCCGAGATCGCTGAGGTTTCGGCGCAGTGGATGCTGCGCGCCAATGGCTACTACCTCGACGGGATCCCGGTGCGAAGCGGGTGGCCGGATGATTGGGAACACACCGTCATCGTTGCCCGATCGCGTCACCCCTACAGGTCGCGGTGACCCCGGGCGACCGGGGTCAGCGTGATCATGCCCACCGGCGGAGGGCGTCGCGCATCTGTCGCGCGGTCGTGAAGCCGCTGCGGCGGGCGACGTCTTCGTATTCTGCGGCGCGGTTGACCGTCGTAGATGGAGAGAAGGCCGCGGGCGGTGCGAACGCGGCGACTCTCGATCTCGCCGTGGGCTGGTGTCCGTGGCGGCGAAGACGCGGAGCAACACAGCCAGGCCCGACGTCCCCGCCTTGTGCGGGTACGTCTTTCTTTCCCGCCATCGACGCCGCACTTTGATGCCGCGTCGCGCGTGTGGGCGGCGCCGGCTGATCACTCCCATTGGTGCCGACCGGGCATGATTGTTCGCGGCGGGGACGTGTTGCTACCGGCCTGCGCCGGGTTGGGGGTGGTGTGTGGTTGCATGAGCCCATGGCATCGAAGTCGAAGCGGATGAAGGCGCGGAACAAGCGTCGACGGCACTCCACCGGGCGTTCGTCCGCGACGGCAGTCGTGGACCCGCACGCGAAGTTCCTGATGAAGTCCAGCGAGGCGATGTTCTCGTTGTTTGCGGAGATGTCGGCCGACGGTGATTTCTCGGAGAACGTCGAGCAGGCGTTCGCAGAGCGGGTGGGGGAGCTCGCGGAGGTGGGGTCGCGTTTCGCTCCGGTGCGTCTGGCGGAGACGGCCCGTCTGGCGTTTTTCCCGCTGGCACCTGAGGGTGAGGTCGTGGTTCACCCTGAGGGTGGGGCGTTCCAACTTGAGCTGCTTCTGTTGCTGGCAGTCACGGGCCGGGCGTCTGCACGCTCGAGCGGGCAGACGGTCCGTGCGGGGGAGATGAGCCGTTCGGTGCAAGACGTGCGGGAGCTGATCGATCTGGTCACGAATCTGGGCATGCTTCGCCCGCTCGCGAGCGTCGACCGGGACGACCCGCTGGCATGGTTGTCGTTCAGTGTGCAGGGGTCGGAAGTCGCGATGCGCAACTCGTCGTACCCGGAGGCCGCACAGGCGACCGTCCTCGAGCTCCTCGACGGCAACGACACCGTCCGTGCGGGCTTGGAGTCCAGCGTCGGTTTCACCGCAACCGACGCGTTGAGTGTCCTTGCGGCGTGCGATGCGATCCAGAAACGCAAGTTGAACGACCGGGGACAGCGCGTCGCTGCCACCCACAACGTGATCGATGCCGGCGCGGATGTTGATGAGGATCAGCTGTTCGGTGCTGTCGGGGATGCGCTGATGGCGCTGTTCGAACCGCCCGTCGAGGACTGCACGGTCGGGGCCGACGAGCTGGCCGTGGAGAGCGGGCTCGGGCAGGAGCGCATCGAACGTATCCTCGATTTCTTCTCCTTCGATCCCGGCGAGATGACTCCGTTGGAAGCCGCGACGAGGTTTGTTCAGGGAGACAACCCCTGGCGCACGGCGCCCCTGCTCCGAGACGACTCCGGACGGGTGCTGCTGCTGCACAACGCCCACTGTGCGACTGCGATCAAGGAACGGCTGGAGGAGCACCTCAAACCCTTGAAGGCGTGGAGCGTGTACGCGAAGCATCGCGGCGACATGTTGGAGGAGCGGGTCTTGCGGGCGATGCGCACGATCGTTCCGACCGGGACGTATCGGAACGGGTTTGAGTTCTTCATTCCCGGCACGGAGGAAGAGGCCGCCGATCGGGTGCCCGCTGACTACACGAAGCGGGTGGAGTGCGACCACCTGGTCCTGGTCGACGATGTCGCGTTCATCATCGAGGACAAGGCGGTCGCTTTCAGCGCGCTCGCGCGCGGCGGGAAGAGCACCCGTCAACGGGCAGACCTGAGGGGGATCATCACCAAGGCTGCTGAGCAGGCGGGTCGTGTCCGCACCGCGATCGTCCGCGACGGTGGCATGCGGGTGGAGGGTGAGGGGTGGGTGGATCTCGGGCATATCCGAGAGATCCACACCATCGCTGTCAGCCTCGACGACATTCCCACGGTGTTCACCGCGACAGCGGACCTGCTGCAGGCGGGACTCATCGACTTGGATAACGTGCCCTGGACGGTGTCCTTGCACGACTTGGAGTTGATCGCTGATCTCGTCGATCGGCCGGCCGAGTTCCTCCTCTACCTGCGGCGGCGGCGCGACCCGGTCACGACGATGATGTACATGGCGCCGGACGAGTTGGACCTGTTCCTGTACTTCTACGAGACGGGTCTGTGGGTCGAACCGGATCCGGATCTTGTGCGGGAGGCGTTTCCGTTCCTGCCCGCCCCATCTCCGGGCGACTTTCGTCGTTACCGCGACCAGGGCCCTGGAATAATCACGAGCAGAACGGATGCGTTGGACCGCTGGTACTACAGCCGGGACCATACGCCGCGGGCGCCGAAGCCGACGATGGCCGTCACGGCGATCGTCGACCTGGTCGACGAGCTCGAGCGGCGACAGTGCTACGGGTGGTTGAGTATCGGCGCGACCCTTCGCGCGGGAAACGCCGCTGACCAGGAACGGCTCGCCCGTCACCCGAAAGACCTTCTCGATAACCCTCGTCCCGACGGGCGGGGACGGTCGTTGACTGTCCCGATGACCGGGACGGTGAACCCCGAAGAGGGGTGGATTCTGGTGTGGGCGACTAAGCCTGCAACGGTCGACACGAAGCGGTGGGTCACGAATATCCGCGGCTATCTGAAAGCCAAGGGACACCAGCTGAAGATCCCTCGGGTTGTCGCGTTCGCCTTCGACGAAGGGACACGCGAGCTGTTTGATGTGCTTTACGAGGGAGACACGGGCTCGCTCGATCCCGCTTTGATGGCGACGCTACGAGCGCTCCAGCCCGCCAGCGCCCTGCAATCGCGTCTTCCACCGGAAGCGAAGAAACGCCCGGGCAAAGGACCCGCGCCGAAGTGAGGTGACCGCTGTCAGCGACAGGGAGAGCGGATGGCACGGCGCGGGCCGGCTCACCTAGTGGATGAGCTCCGTGGCGCCATAAAACTCACCCGGAGTAGTCGTGCGCTGCGCTCTTGTCCGATCCCAGTCGTGGGGCGCACCCTGGAGGTGGAACGCGGGCGATCCCGGGCGGGCGGGCCAAGCCTGCGTCCTCGCTGCTGGACCGGCGGGGGCTGAAGCGGGTCCAGGCGAGGCGCCCCGGGTATTGGTACCCCCCCCGGCCCGGGGCGCCCCGCGGCGGCGTCTTGAGGAAGGACGCGTGAGGAGCCATACCCATGATCTTCTCGGCGAGTAAGTGGGGCATCGTTAGCGTCGGGATTGAGGTGTCAGACGCGTCCGATCATGATCACGGTCGCGGTGGGATGTCGTTGCTCTCAGCAAGCTCGGAAGTCCTGCCAGGCCGATCACGAAGCAAGATCTGTGGAGAGTCTCGCAAGTCACCTTCACAGACGCGCAAGGCGACCGGTGGGTGCGAGCCGGCGGGACGTTGGCGCTCTTGTCAGCAGATACGTCGTCGTGAGGGCCGCGGTGAGTGTAGCTAGCCGCGGACCGGCGAACGACCGGTCCCGCAACGTCGTTGGAGCGACCAGATTGCTCGTGCGGGCCTTTTGCCTGCGGCGCCGGACTCCCCGCGAAAGTGTCGACAGGTTTGGTGACAAGACATGTCGGCTCACTCCCGCGTCACCGGCGCGTCGTTACGCGGGCGTCCAACTCACTGATTGCCAACTTTCGTGGAAACGGACAGCGATGGCGCGCGCATCGCCTCAGCCGATCACATCGCGGCGTCGCAGCGCCCAGGCGCTTCCGGCGACGAATGCGACGTTCACTGCCCAGAGCGCCACGGCGCCGCCGGGATCGAACCCCTCCACGAGGGGAGCCTGGTGGAACGCCCAGGAGTACGGAGAGATCGCCCGGAGCCACTCGGCGTCCTCGACCTGGTTCGCGATCGCGTTGAAGGCGTATCCGACGACGGCGATTCCCGCGCCCGCAACGACAGCCCAGGAAGGGCGGCCGAACAGAGCGCCCAAGAGGAGCGGGGCGCTGCCCGAGAGCATCGTGACACCGACGAAGACGACGGTGGTGTCGATGATGCGGATCGGATCGATGTCGAGCTGTGCCGGGTCGTTGAGCAGGGCGACCACGGCCCCCGCGAACACACCGAGCCACGCGAGCCGGGCGAGGATGGCCGCGGCGGACTCGATCGCGTACCTGACCCGCCCCACCCCGTGAGCCAGGTCGAGTTCGAGGCGCCCTGACGCCTCGGCGCCGGCGATGGCGCCCGCTCCCCATGATGCTCCTGCGATGGTCAGGAGGAGGAAGCCGATGAGGCCGTAGAAGGTCCCCTGTGCGTAGCCCGCCCCGGTGCCGATCTGGTCGTAGCCGAGTGCTCCCACGAGCTCCGGGGGCAGGCTGTCGATGATCTGCTGCATCTGCCCGTTGCCGCCGATGCTCGGGAACAGCGGCAGGTACAGGAACAGCACCGCCGCGACGCCGATGGTCCAGCTCAGCGTTCCGCGCCAGCTTTCGCGGAGAGCGCGCCGGAAGAGGGGAAGCGCGTCACGCATCGCCCTCACCTGCCTCGAGACGCGAGGAGTCGCCGTAGAGCCGCAGGACCGATTCCTCCAGATCTGGTTCCTCGATCGCGAGGTCGAGGACGTGGTGCTGCGCCAGCACCTTCACCAGCGGGTCGATGGCACCTTCGACGGTGGCATTCACCTGCACGGTGTCCGTCTCGCCGCGGACGTCGAGCTCGGAGATCTGCGGGAGTGCACCGAGTTGCTCCCGGATCAGGGTCGCCGCCGTCGTATCGAGACCGACGCGCACGCGCCGGATGGCGCCGAGTCTGAGTGAGGCCACATCACCCTCCGCAACAACCGTCCCTCGACTGAGGACGGCGACGATGTCGGCCGTCTGCTGGATCTCGCTGAGCACATGGGAGCTCAGCAGCACGGTCTGGCCGCGATCTCTGGCTTCGGTGACGAGGTGGAGGAACTCTCTCTGGACGAGCGGGTCGAGCCCGCTGGTCGGCTCGTCCAGCACGAGCAAGGGTGGTTCGTGCATGAAGGCTTGGACGATCCCGAGCTTCTGCTTGTTGCCCTTCGAGAGCGCGCGCACTGGGCGACTCAGATCGAGGTCGAGTCGGTCCGCGAGCCGGTCGATCGTGCCGGGCTTCACCGGGCCGGACACCTCGGTGTAGAAGTCGAGCATGCGGCGTCCCGTCGTGCGGTCGTCGAGTCGGAGCTCGCCGGGGATGAAGCCGATGCGTCGTCGGAGGGCCGGGCCGCCGCGGCGCGGGTCTTCGCCGAGGACCCGGATAGCGCCCGACGTGGGGCGGATGATGTCGAGGATCATGCGCAGCGTGGTGGTCTTTCCTGCGCCGTTAGGGCCGATGAGCCCGAACACGGTGCCGGGATCGACGCGGAGATCGAGGGAGTCGACCGCTGTGTGCCGACCGTACTGTTTGCGAAGGTGAGTGAGTTCGATGGCAGGGGTCATGGCCCTGCTCCTTTCGGAGGGTGAAGGGGACCAGGTTCGGAGATCTCGTCAGCGGGGAGGATCCGGGTCCTGATTCGGGTCGTTCTCGCCCTTGTCCGAGGAGGGCCCGCTGCTCCTGGCGAGCGCTTCCTTCGCGGCGACGAGCAGATGGTCGTCGGCGTAGAGCCCGTGCGTGTAGAGCTCCAGCACGGGAATGGTCGAGCGTTCCAGCAGCGATGTCGTCAGCGTGCTCTCTCCGAAGGCGCGCGCGAGGTGCCGCCGCAGAATGACGGGACCGAGACCGTAGAGGGTCATGTACACGGCAGTGGCTTCCAGGTCGGACTGCTCGCGCATCGTGCCCGCGGCGATCTGTTCGCGCAGCATCTCTCTGGTGCTGGCGAGGAACATGTCGAAGAGATGATCGGACGCGGCGGAGTCATCGAGGAGCATCCGGGCGAGGTAGTCCAGTGCGACATTGCGACCCTCTAACGAGTCCAATGCCTCCCGCATCAGGCGCGCGGCGTCGGCACCCGTCATGCCGTCTCGTTCGGCGAGGAACGTGCTCACGACGTGCGCGTCGCACACGTCGCGGAGTCCTTCCTTGCTTCCGAAGTGGTGCAGGATCAGCGCCGGGCTCACGCCCGCATCCTGCGCGATCTGCCGCAGACTCGCGCCGTCGAATCCGCGCTCGCTGAACCGGACGATCGCGGCGTCGCGAATGCGCGCCCTGGTGGTGAGGTCGTCGATTCCTGAACGCATAGTCAGCATGCTAAACGGGCGTTCAGTCACGGGCAAGAGTCGGGGTCATCTCCGTTCCGTCGGTCTCGCAGACCGGGCGTCTGAGGTGGCGATGGATGCCGTCATCGCCCACGCGGCGCGGGAAGGTCGATGGGTCCCGTGACCGACAACTCGTCCTCCCAGACCTCGATCCCGCGGACCTCGGGAAGGCGTGCCCTCGTGAAGACCGGGTCCAGCCCTTCTCGTCGTTGCTGGGTGTAATCCTTCAAGAGCTTGAAGGCGACGCCGGACAGCAGAGCGATCGCGACGAGGTTGACGAGAGCCATGAAGCCCATCGCGCCGTCGGCGAAGTTCCACACGACATCGGCGGAGACGAGGGCCCCGGCGAACACCGCCGCGATCGCGAAGAGGCGATAGCCGAGCAGGACCCCGGTGCTGGAGGTGATGAACTCCACGTTGGTCTGCCCGTAGTAGTAGTTGCCGAGGATCGAGCTGAACGCGAGCAGGAAGATGATGACGATCAGGAGGATGTTCGACCAGGCGCCCAGCGCACTGACGACCGCGCCCTGCGTCAGCCCGATGCCGCGTTCCGCGTTGGCGAGGTCTGGAACCGAGACCAGGATGATGAACGCGGTGATCGAGCAGACGAGGAAGGTGTCGAAGTACACGCCGAGCGTCTGCACTAGACCTTGTTTGACCGGGTGCGTCACCGCCGCGCTCGCTCCTGCGTTGGGGGCCGAGCCCAGTCCGGCTTCGTTGGAGAACATCCCCCTCTTGACGCCGGTGAGGATGATGTAGCCGAGCGCTGCGCCGACGACCTCGTTCGGGCCGAAGGCTTCGAGGAAGATCGTGGCGAACACTCCGGGCAGGCGCTCGATGTGCATCGCGACGATTACCAATCCGAGAAGCAGGTACAGCAGTGCCATGATCGGGACCAGCGTCTGGGTGACGGAGGCGATGCGGCGCACGCCCCCGAAGATGACGAGTCCCATGAGCAGTGCGAGGGCACCGCCGGTGACCCACGGCAGCCAGGCAGTGGACTCTCCGCCGAGGCTGCCGGCGATCGTCGCCTGGATGGTGTTCGCCTGCAACGAGCTGAAGGCGATGGGGAAGCAGATGATGAGGATGACGGCGAAAAGCACGCCCATCCATCGCGCTCCGAGTCCGCGTTGCATGTAGTAGGCGGGGCCGCCGATGAACCCGTCTCTGTCGCGCCTCTTGTACAGCTGCGCCAGAGAGGACTCGATGAACGCGGATGCTCCACCGATGAATGCCATCAGCCACATCCAGAAGACCGCACCGGGGCCGCCGATCGCGATCGCGGTTCCCACTCCCGCGATATTGCCGACGCCCACTCGTGAAGCGGCGGAGATGGTGAACGCCTGAAAGGAGGAGACGGACTGAGGTTCACCACTCTCCGTGCGGGGCGTTCGATCCTTCAGAGTGCGGAACATCTCCGGAATCAAACGGAACTGCACGACCCCCGAGCGGATCGTGAAGTAGAGCCCGAGAAGGACGACGATCGGGAGGACGATCCATGTCCACAGGTTGTCGCCCCAGGTCAGCAGCCACTCGTTAACAGCATCCATCCGCACAGTATGGCGACGTCGACGCCGGCTCACCAGGCTGAGAAAAATCCAGGAGCTGAGAAGTTGCCGGGTCCGCCGGTGTCTGCCCGCCTTGCGGAAGACGAGGAAGGTCCCGATCGGGCGGATACTGGAGGGGACGGTATCGAGAGCCCCCGCCTCCGCACCGCGCGGCAGACCTCTCGACGCCAGGAAGAAGATGCTCATGAAAGCTCTCCGCTACGTCGAGATCGGCAAGCCCCCGGTGGTCGTCGACATCCCGATTCCGAAGCCCGGTCCCGGACAGGTCCTCCTCAAGGTCACCGCGGGCGGTGTCTGCCATTCCGACGACTACGTCATGGGGCTTCCCGAGAAGGACTACCACGAGCAGGGTTACCCGCTGCCGCTGACGCTCGGCCACGAAGGCGCCGGCATCGTGCACGAGGTCGGCGAGGGCGTCGACTCGACGCTCAAGGTCGGGGATGCCGTGGCCGTCTATGGTCCGTGGGGTTGTGGTCGCTGCCACAACTGCTCGATGGGCAAGGAGAACTACTGCACGAATGCCGCCGCCGAGGGCATCCGTCCTCCGGGGCTGGGCAGCCAGGGCTCGATGGCCGAGTACATGATCGTCGACGACGCACGTCACCTCGTGCCGCTCGGTGACCTCGACCCCGTGCAGAACGTCTCGCTGACCGACGCGGGCCTCACCCCCTACCACGCGATCAAGAACTCGCTTCCGAAGCTCGGCGCCGGCACGGTCGCCGTCGTGATCGGTACTGGTGGTCTCGGCCACGTCGGCATCCAGATCCTCAAGGCCATCTCGGGTGCCACGGTCATCGCCCTCGACGTGAACGACGAGAAGCTGAAGCTCGCCACCGAGGTCGGCGCGGATCACGTGCTGATCAGCGACGCGTCGGCGGCCGAGAAGATCCGCGAGCTCACCGGCGGTCTCGGCGCGAACGCCGTGTTCGACTTCGTCGGCGCGAACCCGACGATCGCCCTGGCGCAGAGCGTTGCCGCACTCGAGGCCGACATCACGATCGTGGGCATCGGCGGGGGCAGCATGACGCTCGGCTTCGGCTCGATCGCCTATGACGCGGCCGTGCGCATCCCCTACTGGGGCTCCCGCGCCGAGCTCATCGAGGTGCTGGACCTCGCCCGCGCCGGCAAGATCCACGTCCAGACCGAGAGCTACACGCTCGACGACGGTCCGAAGGCGTACGAGGACCTCGCGTCGAACAGCATCCGCGGACGCGCCGTCATCGTCCCCTAACATCGGCCTCGAACGCCCGGGAGGGATCGCCCTCCCGGGCGTTCGTCGTTTCGGTGCGGCTTCAGCTGCAGCGTCGCCGGTCGGCGAGGAGGGCGAGCGCCGCATCGATCGCGCTCGCCGCCGCGTCGGGGGCCACGCGCACGAGGGCGAAGGCGGAGACCACCAGGCCCGTGCAGGCGTCCGCCAGGGTGTCGACCTCCGTTCCCGCGAGCTCGGGGAGAGCGGCCCCGACGCCGCGGGCGAACGCCTCTCGGAGCTCCCCGCGATAGGACGCCACGACCCGGGCGACCGCGTCGTCAGTGCCGATGGGGGCGGCGGCGGTGTTGACCAGCAGGCAGCCGCTCGTCGCCGGGAGGCTCCCCGCGGTCAGCAGGGCCGCACGCAGTCCGCCGAGATAGGTCTCCAGCGCCTCCGGCGCCACGGTCTCGCCCGTCAACGGGGCGAGGCGCGGACGGATGACCTCGTCCAGGTAGCTCTCGACGGCGGCGTCGAAGAGTCCTCGTTTGGAACCGAAGGCGTGATAGATGCTTGAGCGGCTGAGGCCGGTCGCGCGCTCGAGCTCCGGCAGCGGCGCGCTCTCGAAGCCGCGCTCCCAGAACACGCCGCGTGCCGCGCGGACCGCTTCCGCGGTGTCGAAGGTCTGTGTGCGCCCCATCCACCCTGCTCCTGCTCTTTTGTGAATCGCTTGATCCAGTATATATTGGAACGACCGATACAGAATGCGCGGCCCCGCCGCGTCGAAGGGGGACTGCCATGGTCATCGCCGGACTCGTGCTCGCAGGCATCGCCGCGCTCGTGCACGTCTACATCTTCTGGCTGGAGTCGTTCGCCTGGACCAGTGCGCGCGCTCGCCGCACGTTCGGCACCGGCACGGCAGAGGAGGCCGCGCGACAGAAGGAACTCGCCTTCAACCAGGGCTTCTACAACCTGTTCCTCGCGATCGCCGTCCTCCTCGGCATCGTCCTCTTCGCCACGGGAGCGACGGCCGTCGGCGCGACCCTGGTCTTCACCGGCACCGGATCGATGGTCGCCGCGAGCCTCGTGCTGCTGCTGTCGAGCCCCGACAAGGCGTCCGCCGCCCTGAAGCAGGGCGTGATCCCGGCGCTCGGCGTCATCGCGCTCGCCATCGGCCTCCTCGTCTGAGTCCGGCCGCAGCACCCCCTAGATCCTCACGAAGGAGAGAAATGCCCCACGCCATCAGCACCCAGATCCAGCTCGCCCGCCGCCCCGAGGGGTGGCCGACCCACGACGACTTCCGCACCGTCGAGGTCGAGCTGAGCGATCCGGCGCCGGGGGAGGTGCGCGTGGCGAACGAGTTCGTCTCCGTCGACCCCTATATGCGCGGGCGGATGAACGACGTCCGCAGCTACGTCGCTCCCTACGCCCTCGACGAGGTCATCGCGGGTGGCGCCATCGGCCGGGTCGTCGCCTCTGCGGCGGACGACCTCCCCGTCGGCACCGTCGTGCTGCATCAGCACGGCTGGAGCGATGTCGTGCAGGCGGACGCGTCGACCTTCCGGGCCGTGCCCGAGGTGCCCGGCATGCCGCTGTCGCTGCGCCTGCACATCCTCGGCATGACCGGCCTCACCGCGTACGTCGGGCTCACCGCGATCGCCGGACTCGCCCCGGGCGACACCGTCTTCGTCTCCGGCGCCGCCGGTGCCGTCGGCACGGCTGTCGGTCAGATCGCCAAGCTCCTCGGCGCGGGCCGCGTGATCGGCTCGGCGGGCTCGCGCGAGAAGGTCGCCCTGCTGACCGAGAAGTACGGCTACGACGCGGCGTTCAACTACAAGGACGGCCCGGTGCGCGAGCAGCTCGCCGCCCTCGCGCCCGAGGGCGTGGACGTGTTCTTCGACAACGTCGGCGGCGACCACCTCGAAGCCGCGCTCGACGTGATGAACGACGGCGGCCGGATCGCCCTGTGCGGCGCCATCACGAGCTACAACACGACCGAGCGCGTGCCCGGGCCCGACAACATGGCGAACATCATCACGCGCGGTCTCCGTCTCCAGGGCTTCACCCTGGCGAACTACCTGCACCTGTCGCCGGAGTTCAGCGAGAAGATGACCCGCTGGTTCGCAGAAGGGCGGATCGCCTACGACGAGACCATCGTCGACGGCATCGAGAACACGGTCGACGCGTTCCTCGACATGATGCGCGGAGCCAACACGGGGAAGATGCTCGTGCGCGTCACGCCCTCCGCCTGACGTCCGGAGCGGGCCGCCCGCGCATTTGAGATATATTGCTTGAGACGTAGAACTTCACTCTCCATGACCCCCACTGGAGGCAGTGTGACACTCTCTGGCGGCCCCCTCGAACGCCGGTCGATGAGCGACGAGGCTTTCGTGCGCCTGCAGGATGCGATCATCAGCGGCGAACTCCAGCCCGGCGAGCGCCTGCGCGACTACGAGCTCGCCGAACGCCTCGGCACCTCGAAGACGCCGATCCGCCATGCCCTCGACCGCCTGGCCGACAACGGCCTCGTCGAGATGCAGCGCAACCGATACACCCGCGTGGCCCCGATCGATCTGGAACGGGTGCGCAACGCCGTCGACCTGTTCGGCGACATCTGGATCGGCTCGGTTCGTCACGTCATGCCGGTGATCCAGGACGACGATGTGGCCTATCTCGTGGAGCTCGCCGACGACATGGCGGCGTCGGTGCAGGCGCGGGACATCATCGCGTTCGGCGCGGCGCTCCGCAGCGCGGCGACGGGTTTCGCCCGGATCGAGGGCAACGCCACGCGCGCCAACTCCATCGAGCGCCTCGGCCCGCAGATCCGCCGGTTCACCCAGCACGCGAAGGACGCCGTGGACTGGTCCGCCGTCGAGGAGTTCGTCGGCGCGATCCGCGAGGCGACGTCGGAGCGCGACGCGGTCAAGACCCGTGCGGTGCTGGTGACCTTCTTCGACGAGACGCTCCCGGCGATCATCGATCGGGCCGAGCAGTCGGGACTGGCCGAGATCTCGGAGTGATCCTGCGCTGACGAACGAGGGCGACCGCACACCGCGGTCGCCCTCGTCGCGTCCCGGGGCTACGGCGTAAGGCGATGGACGTCGCGCGGGAACAGCGTCACCTCGCGGACGTTGGCCGCCTCGACCAGTCGGCCCACCCAGCGCTCCAGTCCGATCGCGAAGCCGCCGTGCGGAGGCATCCCGTGCGCGAACGCCTCCAGGTAGCCGGCGTACCTCGAGGGCGATTCGCCCCGCGCCTCGATCGCGGCGACGACCTCGCTGTGTCGATGCAGCCGCTGTCCGCCGGTCACGAGCTCCAGACCCCGGAACAGGAGGTCGAAGCTGTTGCTCCACTCCGTGTCGTCGGGCTGCGGGTGCGTGTAGAACGGACGCTTGCGCATCGGATACCCCTCGACGGCCAGCATGTCGCTGCCGAACTCCTCCTTCGCCCACGCCCCGAGCGCCCGCTCGTGCGCCGGGGAGAGGTCGGGCTCGTCGGCCGGAGCCCCGACCCGGCGCAGCGCGTCGCGGAAGTGCACGACGGGGATGTCCTCGGGGATGACGGGGAGCGTCGCGTCGAGCAGCGCGAGCTCTTCCGCTGCGTCGGCGCGGATGCCGTCGAGCATGCCTCGCAGCACGTGGCCGAGGAGTCGCAGGACGTCGCGGTGGTCGCGGATGAACCCGAGCTCGACGTCCAGCGACACGTACTCCGACAGATGCCGCACGGTGTCGTGGGGCTCGGCCCGGAAGACCGGCCCCACCTCGTGGACGCGTTCGAACACGCCGACGAGCTGCTGCTTGTAGAACTGCGGGCTCTGCGCGAGGTACCCGGTCCTGCCGAAGTAGTCCACGGGGAACACGTTCGCCCCCGACTCGGTCACGGTGTCGACGATCTTCGGGGTCTGCACCTCGGTGAAGTCCGCAGCGTCGAGCACCCGGCGGAACGCCCGCACGCTCGCCGCGGCGATCTGCCAGGTCGCGCGGCGTGCGGGGTGGCGCCAGGTCACCGCCGCGTGGTCGAGCAGAGTCGGAAGGCTCGTCTCGAGCGTCGGGCGCCACAGCTCAACGACCGGCGGTGCAGCCGGCTCCGACAGGCTCTCGATCTGCGGGTCGACGATCTCGACGCCGCCGGGGGCCTGCGGGTTCGCGGCGACGGTCCCCGTCACGCGGACCACCGTCTCCTCCGGAGGGAGGCCGTCCGTCGGAAGCTCGGCGGCACGGACGACGACCTGGGCGAGGCCCGAACGGTCGCGGATGATCAGGAACGCGACGGTGGCGAGTTCCCTCCGTCGATGGACGTGACCGAGCAGCATGACACGGCGGCCGGGGGTGGCCTCGGCGAGCTCCGCGGCGAGAGTGCGGGCGGGGTCGGGTGATCTCATTTCTCCTCCAGGTTGTGGGAGCCCTGGAGGTGTGGGCGGGGGCCAGATCGCGGTGCCACCACACCTTCGCCGGTGAGAAGCCGGCCTCTCGTCGGTACGCCGGACGCGCGGGGACCGCCTGCACGGAGGCCGGGGGTCGTCACGCCCCGGCGGTCGCCGCGTCCAGTCTAGGGGCGTTCTCGGCAGATCCACAGAATCGCTCGGGCACCGTCTCGTACCCTGGATTATCCAAGGGGAGTACTCCGACACGGTCGGGTCGTCATTACGGATGCGTCTGCATCCCGGCCCACCGGTCCCGCTCGGCGGGATGGGGAAGACTTTGGCGCTGTTCCGTCACGCCCGAGTCTGGAGTACCCGTTGGAAATCACCCCTTTGATCTGGGTCATCACGATCGCGGTCACCATCGCGTTCTTCGTGTACGAGTTCTTCGCGCACGTCCGCAAGCCGCACGAGCCGAGCATCGGCGAATCCGCGCGCTGGTCGATCTTCTACATCAGCCTCGCGCTGCTCTTCGGCGTGGGCATCGGCATGGTGTCCGGCTGGACCTACGGCGGCGAGTACTTCGCCGGCTACCTCACCGAGAAGGCGCTGTCGATCGACAACCTCTTCGTGTTCCTCATCGTGATGACGGGCTTCGCGGTGCCGAAGATCTATCAGCAGAAGGTGCTGATGATCGGCATCGTGATCGCGCTGATCCTCCGCGGCGTCTTCATCGCCGTCGGTGCGACCCTCATCGAGAACTTCTCCTGGATCTTCTACGTCTTCGGCGCGCTGCTGCTCTTCCTCGCGTACCGCCAGGCCTTCAGCAGCCACGAGAGCAACCCCGCGAACGGCCGCTTCATGACGTTCGTCCGTCGCCACCTCCCCGTCAGCGAGGAGTACAACGGCGACAAGCTCACGGTCGTCCAGAAGGGCAAGCGCTACGTCACGCCGATGCTGCTGACGATCATCGCGATCGGCTTCATCGACCTCGTCTTCGCCGTCGACTCCATCCCCGCCATCTACGGCCTCACCGACCAGGCGTACATCGTCTTCACCGCGAACGCGTTCGCCCTGATGGGTCTGCGCCAGCTGTACTTCCTCATCGGCGGGCTGCTGGAGCGCCTGGTGTACCTGGCTCAGGGCCTCGCCGTCATCCTCGCGTTCATCGGCGTGAAGCTCGTGCTGCACGCCCTGCACGTCAACGAGGTGCCGTTCATCAACGGCGGTGAGCCGATGCTGTGGGCGCCCGAGATCCCGATCTGGTTCTCGCTGCTCTTCATCGCCGCGACCATCGCGGTCGCCACCGTCGCGAGCCTGATGAAGACGCGCCGGCACCGCAACGCCGTCTCGTCCTCGACCGATTCCACCCCCACCATCGACAAGGAGCACTCTTGAGCGCGCAGCGCTGTTCTGACTCTTCGGACTCTGACAGTACGAGCACCCGGTTCATCCCGGGTGCTCACCCCGCCACCGAGGAGGTCGCCCGCTGATGGGCGATCTGCTCTGGAACATCGCCCTCGTCCTGCTCTTCGTGCTGATCGGCGGTGTCTTCGCTGCGACGGAGATGGCCCTGGTCACGCTGCGTGAGAGCCAGCTCAACGCGATCGCCGCTCGCGGCCGTCGGGGAGCGAAGGTCGCCGCCCTGGCCCGCAATCCCAACACTTTCCTCTCGGCGGTGCAGATCGGCGTGACCGTGGCGGGCTTCGCGTCCGCCGCCTACGGAGCGACCTCGATCGCGCCGTCCGTCGCGCCGTTGCTGGAGGACTGGGGCGTCGCGCCTCCGCTCGCGATGACGCTGGCCACGATCGTGCTGACGCTGATCATCGCGTACCTGTCGCTCGTGCTCGGCGAGCTCGTGCCGAAGAGGCTGGCGATCCAGCGCAACGCGCAGTTCGCGTACGCGGTCGCGCCGGCCCTGAACGGCTTCGCGACCGTCATGCGCCCGGTGATCTGGCTGCTGTCGGTCTCGACGAACGCGCTCGTCCGCGTGCTCGGCGGCGACCCGCACAAGACGAGCGACGAGCTCACCGACGAGGAGGTGCGCGACATCGTGGCGACCCACCAGGGCCTGCCCGACGACGAGCGCCGCATCCTCGACGACGTGCTCTCGCTGCGGGGACGCCAGGTGAGCGAGGTCATGCGCCCGCGACCGGAGGTCGTGGCGCTCGACGAGGCTGCCACGGTCGGGTCGGCGATGGAGCAGGTCCGCGAGCTGCCCTTCTCCCGGTACCCCGTGTCCCAGACGTCGATCGACGACATCACCGGCTTCGTGCACGTGCGTGACCTCTTCGAGGCTGCCGCGGATGACCCGGAGCGCCCGCTGCAGGGGCTCGTCCGCGACATCCCGTACATCCCGTCCACGGCGGGGGTGTTGCCCACCCTCACCCGGATGCGGGCCGAGGGACACCACATCGCCGTCGTCGTGGACGAGTACGGGGGCACCGACGGTCTCGTGACTCTGGAGGACCTCGTGGAGGAGGTCGTCGGCGAGATCTTCGACGAGTACGACGCCGAGGTCTTCCTCTCCGCCGACGACGGACTGGACGGGCGCCTCAACCTGCAGGACTTCGAGGAGGCGACGGGGCTCGCGATGCCCCGGGGGTCTTCGGACACGATCGCCGGATTCGTCACCGAGCAGCTCGGCCGTCTCGCCGTGGTCGGCGACACCGTCGAGGTGCCGGGCGCGACCATCCAGGTGGTGGAGATCGATCGCCGCCGCATCGCACGCGTGCGCGTCTCGATGCTCACCGATCCGGGTGCCGAGCGGGGCGTCGAAGACTGACGGACCGCCGGGTGGCGGGGCGCGTCAGTCGCGCGCTCCGCTGCCCAGCTCGCGAAGCCCATCGCTGAGGACCTCGGTCAGGAGCTGGGCGTAGCGGCCGTCCGGATCGAGGTCCGGGTCGAACACGGTGATGCTCGCCCCGATCGCCTGCGGGGCGAGGGCGCGCAGGAGTGCGGTGAGCTCCGCGGCACCGAGGCCGCCCGGGTCCGGGCTGTCGACGGCGGGCATCACCGAGGGGTCGAGCACGTCGACGTCGAGCTGCAGCCAGTAGCGACCGTCGGCGGCCGCGGCGGTCTCGGCGGCGACCGCGTCGGCTCCTCGTGCCAGGACGTCGGCCGCCGGCGTGACGCGCGCGAGGAGGCCGCGGACCTCCGCCTGCTCCTCGTCGTCGGCGCGATGCCCGATGTGGGCCGTGCGGGCGGGGGAGAAGTACGGCGCGAGTCCGTCGATGTCGGCGATCGCCGGCCAATGCACGCCGACGGCGCCCGCCAGCGCTTCGCCGGCCACGCTCGCGCACTCGTCGCTGTTGCCCGGGTGGCGGAAATCGGTGTGCCCGTCGATGTGCACGAGCCCCGCGCCTCCACGGCGCTTCACGGCGATCCCGGCGCCGATGAGGATGCCGCAGTCGCCGCCGATCACGAGCGGGGCGCGGCCCTCGTCGAGGACCTCCCCGATGCGCGCCGCCAGGCGGAGGGAGTGGTCGACGAAAGCGGCCTCGTTGCGTACTCGCCCCGCGGGCCGCGTGGCGTCGTCGTCCACGTAGCGGCCGGCGAGCACGATGCCGCCGTCGCTCGCGCCCTGACCGGTGAAACGCCGGAACAGCCCCGCCTCCCGGAACGCGTCCGGTGCCTTCGCGGAGCCGGGCACGCTGCCGGGCTCCGGTGGGCGCAGACCGAGGTTGCTGGGGGCCGACAGCAGAGTGATCATGCGCTCATCCTGCCCCCGGCGTCCGACATCGCCTCGGCTCAGCGGATGGCGTAGACGGCGCTCCCCACGATCACCGCGATGACGGTCGTCCAGCCGATGATCGCGACGGCCTGCCACACGAGGATGCGCCCCTTGCCGATGCCGGACGCGGCGAGCATGGTAGCGGTGAAGTGCGTCGGCAGCAGCAGCGGTCCCAGCAGGCTCACCCCGGGGACGCCGTAGCGCTCGAACGCGCGCTGGAACTTCTCGCGGCGCGCGGAGCCGCGTCCGGTCTCCACCGGGACGCCGTCGGCCTCCAGGCTCGTGCCGCCGCCCACCGTCACCGGCCGCTTCGCCCGCGAGCGGTCCACGATGGCCCGACGGGCGCCCGCGCTGGCGAGCACCAGGATCGCGACGCAGAGGAAGTTGCCGACCATCGCGGCGACGGCCGCGACCACGGGCGGGATGCCGCCGAGGATGCCGATGCTCGCGGCGCCCTCGCCTTCGACGAACGGCACCGCTCCGGCGAGGGCGACGATGAGGGGCTGGACGAGGTCGGGGACCTGGGCGACGAGGTTCTGGAAGGTCTCGATGAGGTTCATGGGGGAAGCTCCGGGTGTCGGTGCAGACGGTCTCTCCGTCGCGATGACCCCAGTCCAGTCGATGGCGCCCCGCGGTGGCAGTGCCGCCGCGTCACCGCTCTCCGTGCGGTTCGCCCCCGGATCCCGTGACATGTGTCACGCCTCTATCGTGGGGAGCGTGAGCAGTCCTTCCCCCGCTTTCCCCGATCCCGGTCCCGGTGCCCGCCAGCTCGCGCGGGGCATCACCGCCACCTGGTGGTACACGGTCGGCGGGGTGATCTTCATCGAGCTCATGCTGGTGGCCGCCTGGCTGGGCATCGCCGTGGCACTGGATCGCTCGGGCGTCGCGCTGCTCGTCGTGGGGGTCGGCGGGGTGCTCTGGGCGGCGTCGACCGTCCTGCTGCTGGTCGACTACCGTCATCGCGTCGACGCGGGCCCGGCGGTGGGCTGGGTGCGGTTGGCCGTGCCGACCGTCGTCGCCCTGATCTACGGCGGCGCGGCGGGGGCTCTGGTCGGCAGCTGGCAGCTCGCCGCGATGCCCGTGGTACAGGTCTTCGTGCTGGTGAGCTGGCCCCGCGGGATCCGGGTGCGTGTGGCCGTGGCGGCGACGGTCGCGCTCGTCGCTCTCGCGCTGCTCGACTCAACCACCCCCCTCGGTTCCGGGGTCCCGGTGTGGGTGCCGGTGCTCTACGGAGTCATGCTCCCCGGGATGACCGTGAGCTCGCTGTGGTGGTGGGACGTGCTCGTGGCCCTGGACCGGGCGCGCGCCTCGGAGGCGCGATTGGCGGCGACGCAGGAGCGCCTGCGCGTGGCGACCGACGTGCACGACCTCCAGGGGCATCATCTCCAGGTGATCGCTTTGCAGCTCGAACTGGCGGAGCGCTTGCTGCCCACCGATCCGCAGGCGGGGATGGAGCAGCTCCGCGCCGCCAGGGCGAGCGTCGACGACGCGCGGCAGGGCACCAGAGACCTCGCCACGCGATTCCGCTCGGTGCCCCTCGGCGACGAACTGGCGAACGCCCGGGATCTGCTCACGGCCGCAGGGCTCATCGTGGAGGCGCGGATCCACCCGGATGCGGACGCGGCACCCGCGGCCGACCTCGGTCCGGTGATCCGGGAGACGACCACGAACGTCCTGCGACACGGACGCGGTGGTCACGCGCGCCTGATCCTCGACCGGACGGCGGACGCCTGGCGGTACGAGGTCGCCAACGACGCGGCACCCACGGCCGAGGACGGGGCGGTCGGCTCCGGGCTCGAGGGTATCCGCCGGCGGATCGGCGAGGCGGGCGGCACGTTCGAGCAGCGGCGCGATGCCGACGAGTTCGTCGTGACGGTCACCGTGCCCGCGGGGGCGGAGATCGTCCGATGATCCGGGTGCTGCTCGCCGACGACGAGGGCATGATCCGCTCCGCGCTCGCCGCCCTGCTGCGTCTCGAGGCAGACATCGACGTCGTCGCGGAGTGCGCGGACGGCGAGGAGGCCGTCGCCGCCGCCGTCCGGCTCGAACCCGACGTGTGCCTGCTCGATCTGGAGATGCCCGGACTCGACGGCGTGCAGGTCGCGGAGAGGCTCAACCGCACGATCGCGACCCGCTGCATCGTCGTCACCCGGCACGCGCGTCCAGGGGTGCTCCGGCGGGCGCTCGCCTCCGGCGTCTCCGGGTTCGTGCCCAAGTCGCGAGGTGCGGACGAGCTCGCCGCGATCATCCGCCGCGTCGCGGCCGGCGCCCGGTACGTCGATCCGGAGATCGCGGCGGATGCGCTGAGCGACGAGCGGTCGCCGCTCACCGATCGGGAGCTGGACGTGCTCCGCGCCGGGCGTCGAGGGGAGACCACAGGACAGATCGCGCGGGCGCTCGCGCTGGCGCCGGGGACGGTGCGCAACCACATCTCCGTCATCCTCGGGAAGCTCTCGGTGAGCACCCGTCAGCAGGCCGTGCTCGTCGCTGAGGAGCGCGGCTGGATCTGACCGTCGTCACGCGTCCGTTCCGAGGGTCGCGGCCTGCGAGAATGGAGGCGCCGAGTCCCGAGCCGAGGAGCACACGTGCCGTTCATCTCCACCCGCGGCGGTATGCAGCCGCAGTCGTTCAGCGAGACGCTGCTGGAGGGCCTGGCGCCCGACGGCGGCCTGGCCGTCCCCGACGTCATGCCCGAGGTCGACGGCGAGACGCTCGAGCGCTGGCGTGCCCTGACCTATCCGCAGCTCGCGACCGAGGTGCTCGGCCTCTTCGCGACCGACATCCCGCGGGAGGACCTCGCCCGGATGACGGCGGCGGCGTACGCGGACTTCCCGGACGGCGTCGTCCCGCTGCGTCGCGTGGACGACGACCTCACGCTGGTCGGCCTCTCCGAGGGCCCGACGCTGGCGTTCAAGGACATGGCCATGCAGTTCCTCGGGCAGGTGCTGGAGTACACGCTCGAGCGCCAGGGCTCGGTCCTCAACATCCTCGGCGCGACCTCGGGTGACACCGGCTCGGCCGCGGAGCACGCCCTGCGCGGCAAGGAGCGTGTCGCGGTGTTCATGCTCTCGCCGCAGGGCCGGATGAGCGCGTTCCAGCGGGCGCAGATGTTCTCGCTCGACGACGCGAACGTGCACAACATCGCGGTGGAGGGCGTCTTCGACGACTGCCAGAACCTCGTGAAGAAGCTCGCCGGCGACCTCGACTTCAAGCGCGCTCAGCACCTGGGGGCCGTGAACTCGATCAACCTCGCCCGCATCACCGCGCAGACCGTCTACTACTTCTGGGCATGGCTGCGCGCGACCGACGCCGGCGGGTGGACCGAGGTGTCGTTCACCGTCCCCTCGGGGAACTTCGGCAACATCCTCTCCGGGTTCTTCGCGAAGCAGATGGGACTGCCGATCCGGCGCCTCGTCCTGGCCGCGAACGAGAACAACGTGCTCGACGAGTTCTTCCGCACGGGGGTGTACCGCCCGCGTAGCGCCGCGCAGACGCTGGCGACCTCGAGCCCGTCGATGGACATCTCGAAGGCGTCGAACCTCGAGCGCTTCATCTTCGAGCTCGTCGACCGCGACCCGGCGCGAGTGGTCGGCGCGTGGGACGACCTGGAGGCGCAGGGATTCTTCGACTTCTCGGCCGAGCAGCCGCGCTTCACCGAGGAGTTCGGCATCGTGAGCGGCACCTCGACGCACGAGGACCGGCTCGCGACCATCCGCGACGTGTACGAGGCCTCCGGCGAGGTGATCGACCCGCACACCGCCGACGGCGTGAAGGTCGCGCGGGAGTATGTCGAGCCCGGAGTGCCGATGCTGGTGCTGGAGACGGCCAAGCCGGAGAAGTTCGCCGAGACGATCCACGAGGCCATCGGGGTCGAGCTGGCGTACGCCCCCGAGCTCCGCGCCATGCTCGACGCCCCCCAGCGCGTGACCGAGATGCCCGACGACGAGCACGCTCTCCGTGCCTTCATCGAGGAGAACGCCCTTCACTGACCCGCGAGACCCCGCTTTCGCGCCGAAACCCCCTGTCCCGGACGCCGGAGACAGGGGGTTTCGACGTGAACCCGAGGTCTCGGCGACAAGAGAGGGAAATGCGGGGGTGGGCAGTGTGCACAGAGGGAGGGCGGATTGAGGCGGAGTGCACATGTCGGGGAGGAGAGGGGGTGAGTACCGTGGCGGGCAACCCGTATCCTCCTCCCGAAGGACTCCCCATGGCACGCACGGCGCACGCAGACGACTTCGCGCTCTCCCGAGTGACTCCAGAGGCCCGCAAGCCCTGGTTCGGAATCGCCGTCCAGCGATTCGGACAGGTCTCCGCCCTCTCGCAGTTCCTCCTCGGCGCGACCCTCGGTTACAGCATGACCTTCGGCGAGGCCGTCCTCGCCTTCCTGTTCGGCTCGCTCATCCTCGAGGTGATCATGTGCGTGGTCGGCTTCATCGGCCAGCGCGAGGGCCTGAACACCGCGCTCCTCGCCCGCTGGACGGGCTTCGGCGAGATCGGCGCGTCGCTCGTCGGCCTCGCGATCGGCATCAGCCTCATCGGCTGGTTCGGCATCCAGTCCGCCATCTCGGCGCAGTCGCTCGACGCCCTCATGCCCGGTGCCCTGCCGGTCTGGGCGTGGAGCCTCATCTTCGGCCTCGCCGTCACCGCGATCGTCGCCTTCGGCTTCGTCGGGATGCAGTGGCTCGCGAACATCACCGTGCCGCTGTTCCTGATCCTCGTCGGCTGGTCCGTCATCTCCGAGCTCACCCGCCACGACATCGGCGAGCTGCTCACCGGCCCGGCGCCCGGCCCGACCATGAGCGTCTGGGCGGGCACCGGCATCGTCGCCGGCGGTCTCATCGTCGGCGCGATCATCACGGGCGACATGACCCGCTTCAACCGCTCGCGGGCCGACGTCGTCAAGCAGACCGTGCTCGGCGTCTCCCTCGGCGAGTTCGTGATCGGCCTCGCCGGCGTGCTTCTCGCCCACGCGGCGGCGACCGGCGACATCGTCGCGATCGTCACCTCGTCCGTCGGGTTCGTCGGCCTGTTCATCGTGCTGACCGGCACGCTGAAGATCAACGACTGGAACCTGTACTCCTCCACGCTCGGCCTGGTGAACTTCATCTCCACGGCCTTCGGCAAGAACCTGCACCGCGTCACCACCACGATCGTCCTCGGCGTCGTCGGATCGGTGCTGGCGGCCGTCGGCATCCTCGGACAGTTCACCGAGTTCCTCGTCGTGCTCAGCGTCGCGTTCCCGCCGATCGCCGGGATCATGGTCGCCGAGTACTACGTGGTGCGCCGCTGGCGTCCTGAGCTCGACGCGACCCGCGAGACCGGAACCCTGCCCGGCACCGCGCCCCGCATCGTCCCGGCCACGATCGTCGTCTGGCTGGTCTCCTCGCTGGTCGGCTACTTCGTGACCTGGGGCATCCCCTCGCTGCTCAGCCTCTTCCTGTCGATGGTGCTCTACATCGTCGCCGGCAAGCTCGGCTGGGTGCGCGGCGTCGGCGTCGCGACCACCCGACAGGCGAACCCCGTCGACAGCGCCCCCGCCGCGGTCTGAGCAGACCCGCCGGACACGAACCACCTCCACGAAAGCGAGCATCATGCACATCGGCATCGACGTCGGCGGCACCAACACCGACGCCGTCCTCATGGACGGCACCCGCACCCTGGCCGGGGTCAAGCATTCCACGACCCCGGACGTGACGAGCGGGATCGTCCAGGCCATCGAAGACCTCCGTGCGGGGCACTCCTTCGAGGGTGGCGACATCGACGCGGTGATGATCGGCACGACGCACTTCATCAACGCGCTCGTGCAGGCGAGCCGGCTGGCTCCGGTCGCGGCGCTCCGGCTGGGTCTGCCCGCGACGCGCGCGCTGCCGCCGCTGATCGACTGGCCGGAGGTTCTCGTCGCGGCCACCCAGGCGCGCAGCTACCTCGCGCACGGCGGCTACGAGTTCGACGGCCGCCCGATCTCGCCGCTCGACCCGGACGAGATCCGCGCGCACGCCGAGGACATGAAGGCGCACGGCATCCGCTCGGTCGCCATCTCGTCGGTGTTCAGCCCGGTCAACCACGACCTTGAAGTGCGGGCGGCCGAGATCGTCGCCTCGGTGCTGGGGGAGGACGCCGCCATCTCGCTGTCGCACGAGATCGGCCGCATCGGACTGCTGGAGCGCGAGAACGCGACGATCATCAACGCCGCCCTCCGTGAGCTCGCGTCGGAGATCGTCGACGGGCTCACCTCGGCGGTCCGCGCGCAGGGCATCGAGGCGCCGATCTTCCTCAGCCAGAACGACGGCACGCTCATGGACGAGGACTACGTGCGCCGGTACCCGGTCGCGACCTTCGCCTCCGGCCCCACCAACTCGATGCGCGGGGCGGCGGCCACCAGCGGCCTCGTCGACTGCGCCGTCATCGACGTGGGCGGCACCACGGCCGACATCGGCCTGCTCATCAACGGCTTCCCCCGGGAGACGGCGAACGAGGTGAAGGTCGCCGGCATCCGCACGAACTTCCGCATGCCGGACGTTCTCTCCCTCGGCATCGGCGGTGGCAGCATCGTCGACGAGGAGACGGCCGAGGTGGGCCCGGCCTCGGTCGGCTACCGGCTGACGACGGAGGCTCTGGTCTTCGGGGGCTCGACCCTCACGGCCACCGACATCGCGGTCGCCGCCGGTCGTGCGCAGGTGGGGGACCCCGCCAAGGTCGCGCACCTCGACGCCGCGTTCGTGGAGCGCGTGCTCGCCCGCATCGCGGAGCGCGTCGCGGAGGCGGTGGACCGGATGCGCACGTCGCCCGAGCCCATCGCGGTCGTGGCCGTGGGCGGCGGGTCCATCCTGCTGCCCGACGAGCTGCCCCTGTTCGGCACCGTGCATCGGCCGGAGAACTACGCGGTCGCCAACGCCATCGGCGCCTCGATCGCGCAGGTCGGTGGCGAGATCGACAAGGTCTACGCGATCGAGCCCGGCCGTCGCGATGAGACGATCGCCGAGGTGCGCGCGGAGGCCGTCGACAAGGCCATCGCGGCCGGTGCCAAGCCCGCGACCGTGTCGATCATCGACTTCGACGAGGTCCCCATCCCGTATCTTCCCGGCAACGCCACGCGCATCCGCGTGAAGGCCGTCGGCGACCTCGACATGGGGGCCTGACATGAGCACGACGATCACCGCCGCCGACATCGACGGTCTCGCCCGCGGTGCGGCCGTGCTCGGCACCGGCGGGGGCGGCGACCCGTACATCGGCGCCCTCCTCGCCCGACAGGCCCTCGCCTCGGGAGACGTCACGGTCGTGGCACTCGACGAGGTGCCGGACGACGCCCTCGTGCTGTTCGTGGCGATGATGGGCGCGCCCACCGTCATGGTGGAGAAGCTGCCGAGCCTCGCGGAGGTCATCGAGCCGGTCAAGGCGCTCGGCATCCATCTCGGCCGCCCGGTCACGCACATCGCCTGCGCCGAGGTCGGCGGCGTGAACTCGACGATCCCGATCGCCGCCGCCGCAGCGCTCGGGCTGCCCCTCGTCGACGCGGACGGCATGGGACGCGCATTCCCCGAACTGCAGATGGTGCTCCCGACGCTGTACGGCGTGACGGCCTCGCCGCTCGCCTTCAGCGACGAGAAGGGGAACACGGGCGTGCTGCAGACCGCCGACAACTCCTGGACCGAGCGCATCGCCCGCGTCGCGTGCGTCGAGATGGGCTGCTCCGTCATGATCTCCGGCTTCTCGATGTCGGGTGCCGCCGCACGCCAGTCGCTGGTGGCCGGGTCGCTGTCCCGGTGCATCGACATCGGTCAGCGGATCGCGGAGGCCCGCGAGGCGAAGACCGACCCGGTCGCCGCTGTCGTGGAGCTCCTCGGCGGTCGCGAGCTGTTCGGTGGCAAGGTCGCCGACGTGAACCGGGCCACGACGACCGGCTTCGCCCGTGGCCGGGCACGGATCGACGGAGACGGGGGCACCTCGCTCACGTTGCAGTTCCAGAACGAGCACCTCGTCGCGGAGGCGGACGGGCAGGTGCTGGCGACCACCCCCGACCTCATCATGGTCCTCGACGGCGAGTCGGGGGAGCCCGTCACGACCGAGGGGCTGCGCTACGGCCAGCGCGTCCGCGTGATCGCCGCTCCCGCTGACGAGCGTTGGCACTCGGACGCGGCTCTCGCGATGGTCGGCCCCGGGTACTTCGGCTACGACATCCCGGCGCACCGGTTCGACGGCACGGTCTCCGCCGGAGACGCCGCGGCAGGGGCCGCCGCATGAGCTGGGAGCTGACCGCGGCGGACCTGCCCGACCTCGCTCGCGGCGCGACGCTGCTCGGCACCGGCGGCGGGGGCGACCCCTACATCGGCAAGATGCTGGTCGAGCGGGTGCTCGGCGCCGGAGCGATCACGATCCTCGATCCGGACGACCTCGCCGACGACCTCTTCGTCATCCCGACCGCGCAGATGGGGGCGCCGACCGTGATGGTCGAGAAGATCCCCGCCGGCACCGAGCCCACGCTCGCGCTGCGCACCCTGGAGGATCACCTGGGACGCCGGGCCGATGCCACCATGCCGATCGAGTGCGGGGGGATCAACTCGATGATCCCGCTCATCGTCGCCGCGGAGACCGGTCTTCCGGTCGTCGACGCGGACGGCATGGGCCGGGCCTTCCCCGAGCTGTCGATGGAGACCTTCGCGGTCTACGGCGTGCACGGCTCGCCGCTCGCCCTCGCCGGAGAGCGCGGGGAGCGCGTCGTCATCGACACCGGGGACGACGATCGTCAGATGGAGTGGCTCGCCCGCGGTATAACGATCCGGCTGGGTGGCGTCGGTCACATCGCCGAGTACGCCATGAGCGGGGCCGACGTGCGGCGCACGGCGGTGCCGCGCACCATCTCGATGGCCCTCGCCCTGGGCCGGGCGATCCGCCTCGCCAGGGAGGAGCACCGCTCGCCGTTCGAGGCGATCGCCGCGACGCTCGCGACCACGCTCTACCCGCATGTGCGCGAGCTCTGCGTCGGGAAGGTGGTGGATGTCGAACGACGGACCACCGAGGGTTTCGCGAAGGGGCGGGCGGTCATCGCTCCACTCGGCGCCGCGGAGGGCGACACGTTCGAGATCGCGTTCCAGAACGAGAACCTCACCGCGCGGCGGGGTGGACGGCTCGTCGCGATCGTTCCCGATCTCATCTGCGTCGTCGATCACGAGACCGCCGAACCCATCACCACGGAGGGACTCCGCTACGGTCAGCGCGTCCGGGTGCTCGGCATCTCGACGCCGGCGATGATGCGCACCCCCGAGGCGCTGGCCGCCTTCGGGCCCTCCGCCTTCGGCCTGACCGAGGAGTTCGCTCCCGTCGAGGGGATGGCCGCGTCCTAGGCTGGATCCCATGAGGCTGGAGCGGGACGACCTGGAGGCGCTCGCCCGCGGGTACGCCCTGCTCGGCTCCGGCGGCGGCGGGTCCACGACGATGCTCGAACTCATCCTCGGCACCACCGCGCCCTGGCCCCTCGACATCGCGCCGGTGGACGCGCTGGACCCCGCCACGCCCTGTCTCGGCGTGGCCTTCGTCGGGTCGACGATGCTGCTCGGCGAGCGGATGCCCGGTGCCGCGCCCTTCGCCCCGCTGCTGCGGGCGGTGGAGAGATGGCTCGGGCATCCCGTCCCGGCGGTGTGCTCGCTCGAGGGCGGAGGGATGAACGGCCTCGCGCCGCTCACCCTGGCCGGATCGCACACCGTGGTGGACGCCGACTGCACGGGGCGTGCGGTGCCGGGACTCGATCAGATGTCGCTGTTCGTCGACCGCGTGCCGGGACTGGTCTTCGCGTGCGAGACCGGGGCTGACGGGGTGGCGCTCGTGGAGGCGACGAGGGCGATCGATGCGGAGCGCGTGGTGCGTTCGGCCATCGTCCAGGCCGGAGGCGTCGGCTGCGCCGTGCTCGCCGGGTTCACCGTCGGCGACCTGCGCGAGCACGCCATCGCCGACCACCTCGCCCGCGCGCTCGCCCTCGGCCGCAGCTTCCTGGCGCACCGGGCGGCACCGCTGCCGGTCCTCGCCGACGTGCTCGGCGGGACGCTGCTCGCCGAGGGTCGCATCGTGGCCGGTGCGTCCTCCGGCACCGATCCGCACGTGAACGCGGTCGAGATCGCCGGACTCGGCGGAGCGGTGCACCGGATCGTCACCCGTTCCGAGACCCTCGCGGTGCTCACCGACGGCCTGCTGGTGGCCGCGGCGCCCGAGATCATCGTCCTCCTGGACGCCGTGTCGCGCGAGATCCTCGAGGTCACCGAACTCGCACCGGGGCGCACCGTGGCGGCCCTGGTCCTTCCCGCCCCCGAGTGGTGGAACGCCCGCCCCGAGCGTCGGGCGCGGGTGGTGCCTTCCGCCTACGGCCTCGTCGATCTGGACGCGGCGTGAGCGGGGCGCTGGCGCTGCCGGCACTGCTGGCCCAGGAGGAGAACGGTGCTCTCCGCCACGTCGCAGGCCCTCGGGATGTGGCGTGGGATGCGGTGGTGGTGGAAGCCGGCGAGTCCGACCTGCCCGACGAGGGCACCGGCCGGCTCGCGATCCTCACCGCCGGGGCGCCGATCGCCACCTGGCAGCAGGACGCGATGCTGCGCCGGGTCCGCGACCGCGGGTTCACCGGACTCGCGCTCCCCGGCGCCGCCGGCGTCGACCCCGGGGCGCTCCGCCTCGCGGACCGGATCGGTCTCGCTCTCCTCGACGTCGAGAGGCCGGTCCAGCTCGCCCGCGCCTGCTGGATGCTCATCGAGGCCAGGGACGCCCTCACGCTCACGCGGGTGCGCAAGGTCGCGCAGTCCTTCGAGTACGCCGCCGACGACCTCGGCGACCTGCTCGGACACCTCGCGGCGAACCTCGGTCTCGGCGTCGCCCTCGTCGACGCCGCGGGAGTGCTCCGTGAGGCCGGCGGACACCTGGATGCCGCGCTGCATGCGGCGATCCGCTTCGATGCGTGGAGCGACAGTGCCAGGGCGGGGGAGGGCGCGGCCGCCTCGGTGCGGGTGGACAGCCCCGGCCGGTCCGGTCTGCGTCTCGTCCTGTTCGGCCACGGCTTCGGAGAGGCGCAGCTGCGGTCGCTCCTGGTCGCCGCGGAGGTCGCCATGCCCGCGGTGGCCGCCCGCATCCTCATCGACGAGATCGCGGCCGTCAACGACGTCGCCGCGTCGTCGGGGCTGCTGCGGGACTTCGTCGAGCTCCGTGGAGCCGCCGACGCCGACGTGGAACGGCGCATGGCGGAGCGGGGGTGGCGCACCGGCGGGCATCACCTCGGCTTCCGCATGGTGGCGCGCAGCCGGGTGGAGCCGCTCGCACTCCTCCGTGCGATCAGGCCCGGGCTCAGCGCGATCGACGCTGAGGCGCACGCGACGACGGCGGGTCGGGGCCTCAGCGGCTGGCTCTCGTTCGCCGAGGCCCCGGGGCCCGACCGCATCGAGCGGGCCGTGACGGCACTGCGCGACCTTCACCTCGCGGCACTGCGCGACTTCGCGGTGGCGACCGGGGTGGGCTCGGCGCAGACCGGGCCGGAAGGACTGGCGGCGACGCTGGACGAAGCAGGCGACGCCGCACGGATCGCTGCGGCCCGGTCGGCGACCGGATGGTTCGTCCGCGTCGACAGCCTCGGGCTCGAGCAACTCCTGCTCGCCTGGACCGGCAACGACACCTTCGTCCCGGCCGCGCAGTCGCTGCTCGCCCCTCTGGCCGAGGGGAGCGGCGAGCTGCTCAGGACCCTGTCGGCCTACCTCGACCACGAGTCCGGCATCGCGGCCACGGCGGCCGCTCTCGGGCTGCACCGCAACACGGTGGCCGTACGGATCCGCCGGGTCCAGGAGCTCCTCGGGATCGACATGAACGACCCCGAGGCGCGGCTGGCACTGCATCTCGCGTGCCGGGCGGTGCTGCCGGGCTGAGCCCGGAGCACTCCGTCCGGGGTCACTCCGGGTCGCCGTGCAGCATCCAGGCGATCCCGAAGCGGTCGATGAGCATCCCGAACGTTCCGCCCCACGGTGGCACATCGAGCGGCATCGTGATCATGGCACCCTCGGAGAGCCGGTCCCACACCTGCCGGGTGACTTCCTGGGTGTTGCCGCTCAGCGACACGGAGACGCCCTGCGGCTTCTCGTACGTCATGCCCGCCGGGGTGTCCGAGGCCATGAGCACGAGGCCGTCGGGGGTCGTGAGCTGCGCATGCATCACAAGGTCCTTCTGGCTCGGATCCTGCACCATGTCGGGGAAGTCGCCGAAGACCGTGATGTCGAGAGCCCCGCCGAGGACTCCCCGGTAGAACTCCATGGCCTCGCGGGCCTCGGTGCGGAAGGACAGGTAGGGATTGAGGTTCGCCATGCGTGCTCCTGGTCGCTCGACTGCTGGGAGACCCCCGCCCGTCCTCAGTCTGCGCGCGCGGGCACCGCCTCGGCAAGCCATTCTGCGAACGTCTGCGTCCCGCGCACGGCATCCGGTCCCGGCAGCGCCTTCCCCGCCCGCATGCCCGCCATCTGCGGACCGGGTACGTTCAGCGCCGGGATCCAGCCGCGGTACCCGATGCGTCGCGCGTACGCCCGCACCATGTCGGCGAGCTGCTCTTCGCGCGGGCCGGCGAGATCAGGCACGCGACCCCGCGCGTCCCCGGTCGCGAGCGTGACGAGCTGTTCCGCGACCTCGCGGGCCGCCACCGGCTGCGTGCGCGCACGCGGGGCGAGATGCAGCGGCCCCGCCTTCGCGCGCGCGAACATCTGCGCGGCGAACTCGTGGAACTGGGTGGCGCGGAGGATCGTCGAGGGGACGGCGGACGCGGAGACCAGCTTCTCCTGGGCCACTTTGCCCGCGTAGTAGTCGTAGGGGATCCGGTCGATGCCGACGATGGAGAGCAGGACGACGTGTCCCACCCCGGCGTCCGCGGCGGCGGTGAGGAGGTTCCCGGTGGCGGCCGTGAAGAACTCGATCGCCGTGCTCGCCTTCAGGGTCTCGACGCTCACGACATCGATCACGGCATCGGCTCCAGCCAGCGCCGCCTTCAACCCGCGCCCGCTGACCAGGTCGACGCCGTGCGAACGACTGAGCACGACGGCCTCATGACCGGCGCTCCGGACGGCCTCCACCGTGGGCGTGCCGACGACGCCGGTCCCTCCTGCGACGACGATCCTCATGCGTCGATCCTCACTCCCGATCCAGCCCGAACGTGCGCTTCACGAGCGCCTGCACATCACGGTCGAGCCCGTCGATGCGGGCGTTGACGCCGTCGATGCGCGTGCCGACCGCGTCGAACCGGGTGTTGACCGCGTCGAAGCGCGCGGTCATCTCGTTGCGCAGGCCGCCGATCTCGCTGCGCAGGACGCGGATGAACAGCGTCGAGACGACCGTCAGCATGCCCATCATCAGCGCCGTGAACGCGCCGATCATGGTCCAGACCTGTGCACCGTCCATGGTTTCCATCCCCTCATCGTGGCACCGGATCCTTCAGCCTGCCAGCATCCTGGCGGACGCCACGCCCGGCGACTCGCGCTCTGTGGAGACACCGGGAATCGCGGGGATCGGGGAGGAAGGGCCGGGAGAGGATCCCTCCTCACCCGGCCCTCGGTCAGTCACCCTTCACGTTGACGAGCTGTCGCAGTGTGTGCCGGATCCGCACCAGGCTCGACGCATCCTCCATCACACGATCGATGGGCTTGTAGGCCTGGGGGATCTCATCGATGAAGGCGTCGGTGTCCCGGAACTCGATTCCCGCCATCGCCTCCCGCAGCTGCGCGTGGGTGAACGTCTTCCGCGCCGCGGACCGCGAGTACTCCCGCCCGGCTCCGTGCGGCGAGGAGTTCAGCGACAGGGGATCGCCGAGTCCCTCCACCACGTACGATGCCGTGCCCATCGACCCGGGGATGAGTCCGGGCCGACCCGCGTCCGCCTGGATCGCGCCCTTGCGGGACACCCAGACGCGCTTTCCGAAGTGCATCTCCGACTCCGTGAAGTTGTGATGGCAGTTGATCCGCTCCTCCTCCTCGACCGGGGCGCCGAGGAACTCGGAGAGCTGCCGGATGACGCGGTCCATCATCTCCTCGCGGTTCAGCAGTGCGAAGTGCTGTGCCCACCGGAGCTCGCGGATGTAGCGCGTGAACTCCGGCGTGCCCTCGACGAGGTAGGCCAGATCGGGGTCGGGCAGGTCGATCCACCATTGCTTCGCCAGCCGCTGCGCGACCGCGATGTGGTGCCCGGCGATCCTGTTGCCCACGCCACGGGACCCGGAATGCAGGAACAGCCAGACCCGGTCGAGCTCGTCCACCGACACCTCGATGAAATGGTTCCCCGAGCCGAGCGTGCCGAGCTGGAGCCGCCAGTTCTTCGCGTAGCCCTCGGGGTCGAACTCGGCCGCACGTGCTCGCTCCTCCAGCTCGGCGATGCGCGGTGCGGCCGTCGCCACGACCTTGTTGTTGTAGCGCCCGGCGGACAGCGGGATCGCGCGCTCGATCTGCTCCCGGAGCCCGGCGAGGTCGCGCCCGTCGAGGTCGTCCTTCGTGAACGGCGTGCGGACGGCGATCATGCCGCAGCCGATGTCGACGCCGACGGCCGCGGGGATGATCGCGCCGAGCGTCGGGATGACAGACCCGACGGTCGCGCCCTTGCCGAGGTGCGCATCCGGCATCAGCGCCAGGTGCGGGTGGATGAACGGCATGCGTGAGGTGGTGCGGGCCTGATCGAGGGTCTTCTCATCGATCAGGGACGCCCACGACAGCAGCCGCGCGGAGAGCCTCTCCATGATTCCTTTCCTTGTGGTGGTGTCCGGCCACAGGTCAGGGAGTCTTCCGACGGAAAACGCCCCGGACCTGACGGTGCGGGGCGTTGCGAGAGCGGATGCTGTCACACGGCGCGCGCCGGAGGGTACGACTCGTCGCGGTCATTGCACTTCGGCTGAAGCGGCAATGCCACGTTCTGGGGAAGATTCCGCGGGGCGGTCATCCGTCGTCTCCTCGGCTGGTGTGCGGCGCCGGTCGGCACAGCCTTGCCACCCTAGGCGGCGACACGCCCGGGCGTCAAGCGTCCTTCGGCGGGTTGTACATGAACTCGAGCCGGATGCCGTCGGCATCCTCGACGAAGGAGGCGTAGTACCGCTCGCTGTACCGCGGATACTCCTTCGGCTCGCGCACCGCGGTCCAGCCGGCGTCGAGAGCGAGGTCGTGGAGTCGGTCGACCTCGGCGCGCGACGGCACCGCGAAGGCCATGTGCTGCCAGCCGACGCGGCCGTGGCGGTGAGGGGTGGAGTCGTCGTCCCACGTGTAGAGGATGATCTCGGTCTCGTCGCCGGCGTGCCAGGAGATCGAGTGATCGTCCTCCCCACCGAGCTCGTAGCCGAGCGCGGTGAGCACGGGATGGAACTGCGCGCGTCCGCGTTCGAGGTCGGCGACGGTGATGCCCAGGTGATCGAGGAGAGCCATGCGCCCAGTCTGTCAGCGCAGCGGTCGCCTGTCAGTGCGGAGCGTGGTATTCGGCCTCTCCGCGCTTCCAGTAGCCCTTCACGACGGCGTTCGCGCTGTCCACGCCCCAGCGTGCGAGCAGGGCCCGGCCGGGCTTCACGATGGACTGCTCGGCGGCGATGAAGACGAACGGGTCGTCTCCCACGACGTCGTCCGCGGTCAGCGCGTCGAGGAAGGCGATCAGCGCGGAGCCGGCCGGCGCCTCGCCGCGGTGCAGCCACTCGACCGGCACCGGAGCGTCGATCTCGACCTCGCGACCTGCCGACACCGTCTCGATGACGATGCGTGCGGGGGCGCCCTCGGGGATGAGGGCGGCGAAGCGGCGGATCGCGGGGATGGCGGTCTCGTCGCCGACGAGGAGCCAGGATCCCGGCTCTCCGGTGAGGACGGCGGCGCCGCGTGGCCCGCCGACGCCGATGGTCGACCCGAGCGGGGCGTTCGCGGCCCACGGGGCGGCCACGCCCTGATCGCCGTGCACGGCGAACTCCACGTCGAGCCAGTCGTCACCCCAGGCGAGGGGCGTGTACTCGCGGCTCGGGGCGGCCCGCAGCTCCTCCACCGAGTCCACGGGGCCGCTCGGGAAGAAGAGCCGCATGTGGTCGTCGGAGCCCGGGGAGTCGAAGCCGGCGAGGTCGGGCCCGGACAGGCGGACGCGCACGAAATCCGGAGCGAGCCACTCGCGGGCGCTCAGCGTGACGTTGCGGAAGCGCAGCTCGAGGCCGCGACGCTCGATCGAGAAACCGGATTTCGTATCGCTCATAAAGTAAGGCTAACCTAAAAACCGACGCGGTCGGCTCGGCCGCCCGTCGGACCGGCGCCCCACGAGAGCGCACACATCCCCGCAGAACAGGAGTCTCTCCATGTCCGTGCCCAGAACCCTCACCGCCACGAGCGTCGCCCTCGTCGGCCTGCTCGCCCTCTCCGGCTGCGCGTCCGGCGGCGAAGCCGAACCCGAAGAGACGACGGCGGGATCGGGGACCGTGACCATCGAGGACAACAGCGGCACGCACGAGATCACCACGCCGCCGGCCTCGGTCGTCGCTCTGGACAACCGGACCTTCCAGACCCTCTCCGACTGGGGCATCGAGCTCTCCGCCGGTGCGGTCTCGCTCATGCCGGAGACCGTCTCCTACGTGAAGGACGAGGACGTCGTCGACATCGGCCTGCACACGGAACCCGATCTCGAGGCCATCGTGGCGGCCGACCCCGACCTCATCATCAGCGGGCAGCGGTTCACGCAGCACAACGAGGCCATCGCGGAGCTCGTCCCTGACGCCACGATCATCGACCTGGAGCCGCGGGACGGCGAGCCGTTCGACGAAGAGCTCAAGCGGCAGACCACCGCCCTGGGCGAGATCTTCGGCAAGCAGGACGAGGCCCAGAAGCTCGTCGAGGAGTTCGACGCCGCTGTGGACCGCGCGAAGGCGGCCTACGACGACGCCGACACCGTCATGGCGGTGAACACCTCGGGTGGACAGATCGGCTACCTCGCTCCGACCGTCGGACGCTCGCTGGGACCGATCTACGACATGCTCGGCCTCGCACCGGCACTGCAGGTCGACGACGCGACCGACGACCACCAGGGCGACGAGATCTCGGTCGAGGCGATCGCCGCCTCGAACCCCGACTGGATCCTCGTGCTCGACCGCGATGCCGTGTTCGCCGCGGAGACGCCGGACTACGTGCAGGCGGCGGAGATCATCGAGAGCTCCGAGGCGCTCGCCGGCGTGACCGCCGTGAAGGACGACCAGATCGTCTACATGCCCACGGACACCTACCTCAACGAGAGCATCCAGACGTACACGACGTTCCTCAACGACCTCGCGGACGCGCTCGAGAAGAGCGCCGACAAGTAAGGGCTGTGCGGCGGCGTCCCGGCCGGGCGCCGCCGCCGGCATCCCCCCATGACCTCTCCACTCCTCACATCGACACCGCGATCGTCCGCACGGCTGTTCGATCCGAAGCTGCTCGTCGGCATCCTCGTCGTGGCGGTGCTTCTGGCGATCTCGCTCTTCACGGGTGTGTACGACATCGCCGGCGCGGACGACGGCGCGCAGATGTTCCAGATCACCCGCGTCCCCCGGACCATCGCGCTCGTGCTCGCCGGCGCGGCCATGGCGATGGCCGGCCTCGTGATGCAGCTCCTCACGCAGAACCGCTTCGTCGAGCCGACCACCACCGGGACGACGGAATGGGCAGGGCTCGGGCTCCTCATCGTGATGGTGCTCGTACCGCAGCCCTCCCTTCCGCTGCGCATGGCCGGGGCCGTGCTCGCCGCGTTCGTCGGCACGATGGTGTTCTTCGCGTTCCTCCGCCGGGTCGCGTTGAAGTCGTCGCTGATCGTGCCCATCGTCGGCATCATGCTGGGTGCGGTGGTCGGGGCGATCACGACCTACTTCGCCCTCGTCACGAACTCGCTGCAGATCATCGGCGTCTGGTTCGCGGGCAGTTTCACGTCGGTCATGCGCGGCCAGTACGAGATGCTGTGGATCGTCGCGATCATCGGCGTCATCGTCTTCCTCGTGGCCGACCGGCTGACCATCGCCGGGCTGGGGGAGGAGATCGCCACCAACGTCGGGGTGAACTACAACCGGATGATCCTGCTCGGCACCGCGCTGATCGCGGTGACGACCGGCGTGGTGACCGTCGTCGTCGGCAACCTCCCCTTCCTGGGGCTCATCGTCCCCAATATCGTCTCGATGGTCCGCGGTGACGACCTGCGCAGCAACCTGCCGTGGGTGTGCCTGCTCGGCATCGCCATCGTCACGGTCTGCGACATCATCGGGAGGACGATCATCATGCCGTTCGAGGTGCCGGTGTCGCTGATCCTCGGTGTCGTCGGCGCCGTCGTCTTCGTCCTTCTCCTCCTGCGGCAGCGCCGACGTGGCTGAGGCGACGATGACGGCGATGGAGGCCCCCCGGACGACGCGGTCGGCCGGGGCATTCACGACCCCGCGGGCACGACGCCGCTACGTGCTCGTGCTGGTGGTGCTCGGCGTGATCGCCGTCGGCTCCGCGTTCGGTCTCCTCGCCTGGGACAACCCGCTCCCGGTCGGCACACCCGGATTCTGGCGCATCGCGCAGCACCGCGCGACCGCCGTGGTCGTGATGGCCCTCGTCGCCGTCGCCCAGGCCGTCGCCACGGTCAGCTTCCAGACGGTCACGAACAACCGGATCATCACTCCGTCGATCATGGGCTTCGAGTCGTTGTACCGCGTCGTCCAGACCACGACCGTGTACCTCTTCGGGGTCGCGGGGCTGGTGGCGATCCAGGGCGTCGGCCAGTTCGCCCTCCAAGTGCTCATCATGGTCGCGCTCGCCGTCCTCCTCTACGGGTGGCTCCTGTCCGGGCGGTACGGCAACCTCCAGATCATGCTGCTCGTGGGCATCGTGATCGGGGGAGGTCTCGGGGCGATCGCCACCTTCATGCAGCGGCTGCTCACCCCCAGCGAGTTCGATGTGCTCGCCGCCCGGCTGTTCGGCAACGTCTCCAACGCCGACCCCTCGTACCTCCCGCTCGCGGTCCCGCTCGTGATCGCGGCGTCCGCCCTGCTGTGGCTGCGGTCCCGGCGGTTGAACGTGCTCGCGCTCGGTCCCGATGCCGCGCGATCGCTGGGGCTCGACCACCGCAGGGAGCAGTTCCTGGTCCTGACGCTCGTCGCGGTGCTGATGGCCACCTCCACCGCCCTGGTCGGACCGATGACCTTCCTGGGCTTCCTCGTGGCGACGCTCGCCTACCAGTTCGCCGACACGCACGACCATCGGCTGATCTTCCCGGTCGCCGTCCTCACCGCGTTCTCGATCCTGGCGGGGGCGTACTTCGTCATGAAGAACGTCTTCTACGCGCAGGGCATGGTGTCGATCCTCATCGAGATCGTGGGTGGCACCGTGTTCCTCATCGTCATCCTCCGAAAGGGCAGACTGTGATCGCACTCGACGGCGTCCGCCGTGACTACAGCAGCGAGGTGGCGATCGGCCCCGTCGACCTCCGTATCCCGACCGGCGGCATCACCGCCCTCATCGGGCCGAACGGTGCGGGCAAGTCGACGCTCCTGACCATGATCGGCCGGCTGAACGGGATGGACGCCGGAGCCATCGAGATCGCCGGGCTCGACGTCGCCTCCACGAAGTCGAAGGATCTGGCCAAGGTGGTCTCGATCCTCCGTCAGGAGAACCACTTCGTGACCAGGCTCACCGTGCGCCAGCTCGTGGGCTTCGGCCGCTTCCCGCACTCCCAGGGGCGGTTGACGAGGGCCGACGAGGAGGTCATCAGCCAGGCCATCGACTTCCTCGATCTGGGGACGCTCGAGGGGCGCTACCTCGACGAGCTCTCCGGAGGACAGCGGCAGCGGGCCTACGTGGCCATGGTCCTCGCGCAGGACACGGAGTTCGTGCTGCTGGACGAGCCCCTCAACAACCTCGACATGCGGCACGCCGTGCAGATGATGAAGCACCTGCGGCGGGCGGCGGAGGAGCTCGGGCGCACGATCGTCATCGTGCTGCACGACATCAACTTCGCCGGGCACTACGCCGACCACATCTGCGCCATGAAGGACGGCCGGGTGGTGGAGTTCGGCCCGCCGGCGGAGATCATGACGGACGACGTGCTGAGCCGGGTGTTCGACACCCCGGTACAGGTCGTGGAGGGCCCGTCCGGCCCCCTCGCCGTCTACTACTGACCCGACCCGACGATCCGAGGGGCCTCGAGGTCGTCGTTCTCCACGATCACAGCGGCACGCCGCTCCGGGGCGTCCTCTCGCAGGTAGATCCGCTGACCCTCGACGTAGCGACGGTTGCTCGCCGCCTCCGGGTCCGGATCCGAGCCGTCGCGTCGTGCCATGCGCGCGGCGGAGACGGCGAAGTCCACACGGAGGAAGACCGAGAAGTCCCACATCGCACGGAGTTCCCGCCGGTGGAGGAAGATCCCGTCGACGACGATCACCGATGGCGCGGCGAGGTGGTGTGCGGGCGCGTCGAGCAGTTCGTCGCTGTCGAGGTCGTGCGACGCCGTGAGGTACGGTCCAGGGCCGGCCCGGAGCGGGGCGATCACATGACGATCGAAGGCCGCGTAGTCGTAGGAGTCGAGGAAGAAGCCCTCCGGAGAGTGCCGGCCGCGCCGATAGCGCTCCGTCCTGCGCCGGTGGAACCCGTCGATGGAGATCCGCACCGTGGGGTGCCGCGGCGCGAGGAGTTCGGCGAGCTCGTCGGCGAACACCGTCTTCCCCGAGCCGTCCACGCCGTCGATGCCGACGAACACGTTGCGGCGGAGGCCCTCGGGCGAGGGAACGCCCGACGCCACTTCGGAGAGCACGGCGCGCCGGTCGGCGCTGGACTGCCGCTCCACGGCGTCAGAGCTCGACGCCGTGGTCCTCGTCGTTCACGCCCGCGTTGTGGCCGCGGCGGGACTCGTAGCCGAGGAACCAGCCGAACCACACGATCGCGGCGAGCAGCACGCCCAGCCAGACGTTCTGGAAGATGAGGCCGAGGACGACACCGGCGATCAGCAGGCCGACCGTGACGAAGATGCGCAGGGCGGTACGGGACATGCGCTCAGCATACGTCGGTCGCTGCGATCACAGGCCGATCAGCGTCGGCGGTGGTCCTCCGGGGCGAGCCGGGGCCCGCGCCGCGCCTCGGCGATGCCGCTCGCGAAGATGAGCCGGATGACGCGCTGCCGGTGGCCGGCCCAGGGAGCGAGCAGTTCGATCATGCCGGCATCGTCCGTGCGGTGCCCGGTCAGGGCATGCCCGACCTCGTGCGCCAGATGGTAGTCGCCGACACTGACGGCATCGGGGTCGCCCAGCGCGCGGATCCGGGTCTCCGCGGCGGTCCAGACCCCGACTCCGGGCAGGCTCGTGAGCACGCGGTCACGGTCAGCGCCGGTCGTGGCCGCTCGGACGGCAGCGGCGATGCGGTCGCCGCGCTCCGCCGCCCGCACGATGGTCTTCGACTGGGGCGGCTCCACTCCGGCGCGGTGCCACGCCCACGAGGGGATGCGTCGCCACTGCGCCGCCGTGGGGGCGACGGCCATCGGTCGCGGCGTCGGCCCCGGTGCCGGGTCGCCGTAACGCGACACGAGGTACCTCCACGCGCCGAAGGCCTGCATGGAGGTGACCTTCTGCTCGAGGATGCCGCAGGCGAGGGCATCGAAGACCTCGTCCGTCCGTGCGAGCCGGATGCCGGGGTGTCGCCGGGCCGCCTCGGCGATGAGGGGGTGCAGGGAGGGATCGAAGCCGGTCGGGTCGTCGCCGGCGCCGCACAACGCCGGCACGAGGGCGAGAGCGTGCTCCGCGCCCGGACCCCAGGCGGTCGCCTTGACCTCGTTCCCCGACATCCGCAGGGCCAACGTCGACGGACCCTGCGGCGTGCGGACCGCTCGCCAGATGACGGGGCCGTCGAAGACCGTCGTCGGATCGGTGCCGCCGCGGCGCAGCATACCGACGGTGCGCCGGAGATCGAGCGGGTGCGGCGGGCGGTACGTCGTCTCCCGCGGGGCATCCGCGTGGACGGCGCCCGCCGTCGCGGGGGCGGCGGCGAGGGTCATGCGCCCACCCTACGCGCGGCTCCTGACACCGGCCTCCGGGCTGAGCAGGGGCGGGTCAGAAGCGGTCCGGCGACGGGGTTCCGTGGCCGTAGCGGATGACGACGTCGGCGTGACGGTCGAAGCGGTAGCCGATGCCGCGCACGGTACGGACGATGTCCTCGTAGCGGCCGAGCTTCGCCCGCAGCCGGCGCACGTGCACGTCGATCGTGCGCTCGCCCGGGGTCTCGTCGTCCTGAGCCTGCCAGAGGGCGGCGACGAGCTCGCTGCGCTCGATCGTGCGGCCCTCGCGGAGGACGAGGTACTGCAGCAGCTCGAACTCCTTGTAGGTGAAGGCGGCGGACTCGCCGTCGATGAGCACGCGCTTGCGGGAGATGTCGACGGTGACGCCGGACTCCTCGGGCGTGGTCTCCTCCTCGGCGGCGGCCTTGGTGCGGGCGATCGCGCCGGGCTCCTGCAGGGCGAGACGCACGACGTCGAGGTCTCGGCCGCCGGAGCCGTGCGGTGCGAGGGCGACGGTGGCGTGGGTCTCGGCGCCGGGCGCGAGCTCGGCCAGCGTGCGGCGGAGCGCGTCGACGAGCAGCGGAAGGCTCACACCGGCTTCGGCGGCCTTGATCTCGTCCAGGCCGACGTAGAGGGCGAAGCCGCGGGGCGAGCGGACGGCGGGGAGGTCGGCGCCGGCCGGGGCCAGGGGAGCCGACGACTCGGCGGGTCGGACGGTGCGGTTCGGGGCGGTGACGGCGGGACGCTCGAGAAGGGCGGAGTTCGACATGATGATGGGTCCTCAGGACGTGAGCCCGACGGGAGAGGGCTCGGATGCGTTGCACGAATGACCGGCGGAGCCGGGGAAGCGAGCACGGGTGTGTGCTCGGGACACTGCTCTCGCAGATGGCGAGGAGTCAGGTCAGGCGGGGTGGCTGTTCGTTCAGCGACACATTCGGCAACACATGTCAACGCGACCGGGCATCATCATCCCGGCAGTCCCGTTCGCCTCCTGGGCGGACAAAGGGCGTGCGTTGATGGTCATGGGGGGATTATGTCCGATCGTGACGGGACATGTCAAAACGCCCGGGCGCGTCGCAAGAGGCGTAACGTGACACGGATGACGATCTCGCACACCGTCGGCGGCTTCATCCTGACCGACGAGAAGGACGCATCGCGGTACACCCTCACGCGCGACGGGAAGCTCGTCAGCGTGCTCGACTACCGGGACGACGGCCACACGGTCGCCCTCACCCGGGCCTACACGGTCCCGGCATTCCGCGGGAACGGGTACGCCGGGAAGGTGGTCGAGGGGGCCGTGGCCGACATCGCGGAGCGCGGCGACCGCAAGGTGGACGCCGTCTGCTGGTACGTGGCGGAGTGGTTCGCCGCGCACCCCGAGCAGTCGGGTCTTCTCCGCACGCGCTGACCTTGCGCCTGTATTACGAACTGTTACGGCCGCCGCCTGCGAGGATGAGGGCATGAGACTCGCCGAAGCCCTCGCCGCCCGCGCCGACCTGCAGCGCCGCATCGAGCAGCTGCGGGCGCGCATCGTCGCGAACGCCCGGTACCAGGAGGGCGAGGAGCCCGCCGAGGACGCGACGGCGTTGATCGAGGAGGCGGAGGTCGCTTTGACCCGGCTGCAGAGCCTCATCCGCCGCATCAACGCGACGAACGCCCGGCTCGACCTCGGCCCGGACGGGACGATGACCGATGCGCTGGCCGCGCGGGACGTGCTGCGCCTGCGCCACGCCCTGCTCACGGACGCGGCGGCCGCGGCTTCGGGCGCGAACGAGCAGTACCTGCGCCAGATGCGCTCCGAGCTGCGGCAGGTGTCGGCGCTGCCCGTCGCCGCGCTGCGTGCGCGGGCGGATGCGGTCGCCCAGGAGCTCCGCGAGCTCGACAACCGGATCCAGCAGGCGAACTGGTCGCACGACCTCGAGGAGGAGAGCGGAAGTCGGTAGTCGCGACGGAGCGGGCACAACCCTCAGCCGGCGGGGCAAGCCGGCCCCTGTGGGCGGAGGGCAGCCCTGATCTCGCATCGCGCAGCCCCGCACGCCGCACAGGTGAAGGTGCACAGCGCATCTCGCATCACCGCGTGCCGGTCGCCGCGACGAGGGTGGGTCAGGGGACCTTCCGCTTCCTCCTCGTGCCTCGGGAGACGGCGCTCCCGGCACGCCTCGGAGGGAATGTCCGAGGGTCTTCGTACCGTGGGGGTATGCGGATCCTGCACACCTCGGACTGGCACATCGGCCGGACGTTCCATGGCAACTCCACCATGGATGCGCTCGCCGAGGTGCTCGCCGCCCTGACCACGCAGGTCAGGGAGCACGAGGTCGACGTCGTGATCGTCGCGGGCGACGTGTTCGACTCCGCCACGCCCTCGGCCGCTGCCTACACGCTGCTGGGCGATGCCCTCGTCGCTCTGCACGAGACGGGCGCACGCGTGGTCGTCACCAGCGGGAATCACGATTCCGCCGCCCGCCTGGGATTCCAGGCTCGGCTCCTGCGCGACGGCATCCACGTGCTCACCGATCCCCTCGCGGTCGGCACCCCCGTCACGATCGACGACGCCCACGGTCCCGTGCACTTCTTCGGGATCCCGTATCTGGAGCCTGCGATCGTCCGCCAGCACTGGCCGGAGGGCGACGCCGAGGGACGGCAGCTGCGCACGCAGGCGCAGACCATGACGCACGCGATGACCCTCGTCCGCGCGGGCATGCAGAAGCACGCGGGTCGTTCGGTCGCGATCGCCCACTGCTTCGCCGCGGGCGTGGAGCCGACGGAGGGCCTGGAGCGCGAGGTGCGACAGGGCGGCCTCGACGTCGTCCCCCTCCGTGCGTTCGACGGACCCGACTACGTCGCACTGGGTCATATCCACGGTCGTCAGCAGGTCAGCGAGCGGGTTCGATACGCCGGCGCTCCGTTGCACTACAGCTTCGGCGAACAGCACAAGCCGCGCGGCTCCTGGCTCGTCGACCTGGATGCCGACGGCCTTGCGGGCGTCGAGTGGCTGGAGCTGCCGGTTCCGCGGCGACTGGTCACGCTGACCGGCACCTTCGAGGAGATCCTCTCCGCAGAGAGCGTGGCCGCGCACGCCGACGCCTGGGTGTGCGCCGTCTACACCGACGCCGTGCCGCAGACCGAGCCCATGCGACGGCTCCGCGAGGCGTACCCGCACTGTGCGATCGTGCTCCATCAGCCCGCGGTGGTCACGGGCATGCAGGAGCGCTCGTACGGTGAGCGGCTGCGCTCAGCGGTGACCGATGCTGACCGGATCGAGGCGTTCCTCGAGCATGTCCGGGCCGGCCACGGAGCCACCGAGGTCGAACGCGAGCTGATCCGTGAGGTGCTCGACGACCGGGTCCGCGCGGAAGCCCTCGTCTAGTGCGGCTGCATCGACTGGAGGTCGAGGGGTTCGGGCCCTTCCGGGCGCGGCAGACCGTTGATTTCGACGCCTTCGCTGACGACGGGATCTTCCTCATCGCCGGCCGTACCGGAGCGGGGAAGTCGAGCATCCTCGATGCGGTCTGCTTCGGGCTGTACGGCGGGGTGCCGCGGTACGACGGCGGGGAGAAGAGGCTTCGCAGCGACCACAGTGAACCGGACGACCTCTCCGAGGTGGTCGTCGAGTTCAGCACGCCGTCTGGCCGCTACCGGGTCACGCGTTCGCCGGAGTACCTCCGGCCGGCCCGGCGGGGAGGCGGCCTGACGAAGCAGGCGGCGGCGGTCTCCCTGGAGGAGCTCACGGACGACGGCTGGGTCGGTCGCGCGGCGCGGGCCGTCGACGTGGCGCACGAGCTCGACGACATCCTTCAGCTCAGCCGCGAGCAGTTCCTGCAGGTGATCCTGCTGGCCCAGAACCGGTTCTCGGAGTTCCTGCTCGCGGGCAGCAGGGACCGGCAGGCCCTGCTGCGCCGGCTCTTCGGCACTGAGCGTTTCGAAGACGTGCAGGCGCGGTTCGACGAGCGGCGGCGCCACGCCGAGCAGCGCCTCGGGGCGCGTCTCGCCACGGTGTCCGCCCGGCTGGACGAGGCCGAGCGCCTCGTGGCGGATGCCGACCTCGGGCGCGACGCCGGCGACGCCGACGGCGAGGTCGGACCGGAGGTGCAGGGGGAGGCCGTCACGACGGCCGATCGCCTGGCGGAGCTGGAACGGGCGCAGGCTCGCGCCGCGTACCGGGCCGAACGGCGCGCTGCCGAGCGTCAGGAGGCGGAGAAGCGGTTCGAGGCCGCCGATGCTGTTCTGGCCGCCGCGCGGGAGGATCAGCGTGCCCAGAGCGAGCGCGACCGTGCCCGTGCGGCGATGGCGCGTCTGGACGCCGAGGAGGGAGCCATCGCCGAGGCGAAGGCGGAACTCGCCAGGGCGCGGGCGGCCGAGGTGCTGCGGTCCTTGATCACCGCGGCGGACCGTGCCGTGACGGCGGCTGATGACGCGGTGGCTGCGGAGAAGCGCGCACGCGCGGACTGGGGTCAGCTCGGTGTGGAGACCGACGACCTCGATGCGTGGATCGCCGACCGGACACGGGCGTCCGGGGTCTGGGAGCGCGCCGTCGCGCTGGAGGCCGAGGCACCGCGCCGCGCCGCCGAGCGCGTCTCCGCAGCGGAGTCCGTCGCCACCTCCGAGCGCCGGTGCGCCGACGGCGAGGCGGAGCGCGGGGCGCTGCCCGGGAGGATCGCCGCCGTCACCGCCGAGCGGGACGACGCCCGTCGGCTCGGCGACCGGCTCCCCGCCATGGAGAGCGCGCGCGTCGCGGCCGAGCTCCGCCGGGAGGCGGCGGAAGAGGCGGCACGTCTGCAGCAGGAGTGCGCCGCGGCCGACCGGGTCCTCGCCGAGGCGACGTCCGCGCAGGCCGCCGCGCAGTCGGCTCTGGCCGATCTGCGCCAGCGCCGGATCGACGGCATGGCCGGGGAGCTGGCGTCCGCTCTCATCGAGGATCAGCCTTGCCCGGTGTGCGGGGCGCGGGAGCATCCGGCGCCGGCAGACCACAGCGCCGCGGTCTCCGTGGAGGACATCGCGGCTGCGGAGACTCGGAGGGACGAGGCGGCGAGCCGCGAGCAGCAGGCGGCGGCGACCTGCACGTCGCTGCAAGTCGAGCTCGCTGCGGCTCTGGCGCGTGCGGACGGACGAGACGTCGAGACGGCGAAGGCCGAGCTCGATGCCGCCGTGGCTGCCGAGAAGGAGGCCCGCGCCGCGGCCGACACCGCGCGGCTGCGCGACGGCGAGCTCGTCGAGCTCGGTGCCCAGCAGAGCGCGCTCGAGGAGCGGCGCGTCCAGGACGAGGCGGCCCTCGCCGAAGCCCGCGAGCAGCTCGCCCTGGTCGTCCAGCGCGACGAGGACGCCCGTACCGCGATCGACGAGGCGCGAGGGAGCTACGCGTCGGTGGCTGAGCGCATGACGGAGGCCACCGCCCACCTCGCCGTCGCACGCCGCCTCCTCGACGCCGAAGCCGAACGGACGCGGAGGCAGCAGGCGGCGACGGAGGCGGCTGCCGAGAGGGATGCCGCCCTCGACGCCTCCGAATTCTCCGACGTCGAGGCCGCCACCGCGGCGCTGCGTCCGCCGGCGGTGCAGATGGAGCTGGACGAGCGGGTGAGGATGCACGCGGTGCAGCGGGAGAAGGAGCGCGCCCTCCTGTTCGACCTCGAGCTGCGGACGCTGCCCGAGGAGCCCATCGACCTCGCACCGGTCGAGCAGGTTGCACGCGAGGCCAGGGCGGCATGGTCCGCCGCCGTCGACGGAGCCACCAGGGCGGCGGGCGACGCGGTGCGGCTGGCCGGCCTCATCGACGCCGCGAAGGACGAGTACGCCCGCACGGCGGAGGATGCAGCGGCGTTCGAGGTGCTCCAGGCCCTCGCCGACACGATCGCCGGACGAGGGGCGAACACCCGCAAGATGACGTTGGAGACCTTCGTGCTGGCGGCGGAGCTCGAGGAGATCGTCGACGCCGCGAACCGCCGGCTCCACGACATGTCGGAAGGACGCTACCGGCTGCAGCACTCCGATGCGCTGGCTGCGCGCGGTGCGGCGTCCGGGCTGGGCATCGTGGTCGCCGACGCCTTCACCGGGCAGACCCGTCCGCCACAGTCGCTCTCGGGCGGCGAGACCTTCCTCACCTCCCTCGCGCTCGCCCTCGGGCTGGCCGAGGTCGTGACGGCTCGCGCCGGAGGCATCCGCCTGGACACGCTCTTCATCGACGAGGGGTTCGGTTCCCTCGACGGCGACACGCTCGACGTCGCGATGCGCACGCTCGACGAGCTGCGGCAGGGTGGGCGCACGGTCGGTGTCATCAGCCACGTCGAGGCCATGCAGGAGCAGATCCCCGCGCAGCTCACGGTCCGTGCGCTGCCGAACGGACCAAGCGTCATCGAGACGCGCTGAGGTCAGACCCCGTACTCGGCGCGGATCACCTCCCGCAGCTCGATGCTGCACCGGGCGATGGCCTCGCGGAAGTCGGCCAGAGCGCCGTCCTCCGCCTGATCGGAGACGGCGCGGAACGCGCGGATCGGCACGCCGAACTGCCCCGCCACCCAGATGTAGGCGTAGGTCTCCATGTCCACCAGCGCCGCACCCATCGGCCGGATCACGGCGGTGACCTCGGCGTCGTTCACGAAGTGGTCACCCGTGGCGATCACGACGCCCTCGCGGCCTGTGGTCACCTGCGGCGGAAGCGAGACGTGCCGTCCGACGACGCCGTCCAGGTCGATCACGTCGTGCTGAACCGCGGTCGCGATCTCGTGCACCGCGTACGCACGCCCCTTCTCGATGGAGCCCGCGGTGCCTACGACGACGACCTCGTCGTAGGTCTTCGCGTCGAGGGCGCGGGTCAGGGCGTACGTCGCCGGCAGCTTTCCGGGGCCGGTGACCAGCCGGTCGAAGCCGGCGAGCTCCTCGGGGAAGGCGGACAGTTCGGACTCGAGGGCGGCGACGAGGAGCTTCACCGCTTCAGTCTCTCAGGTCGCGGCCGGATACCGCGTCCCGGCGCAGTGGCGTGACCCGCACGAAACACGGAAGGGGGATACTGGAGCCGAACCGATGAGCGGAGGACAACGTGTCGTTGCAGAAGCAGATCGCGGAAGACCTGGGCGCCCGGCCCGACATCGATCCCGAAGCGGAGGTGGAGCGTCGCGTCGGCTTCCTCGCGGACTACCTGCGCACGACCGGCGCGAAGGGCTTCGTCCTCGGCATCTCCGGCGGACAGGACTCGACGCTCGCGGGGCGCCTCGCCCAGCTCGCGGTGGAGCGCGTACGTGCGGAGGGCGGGGAGGCGACCTTCCTCGCGGTGCGCCTGCCCTACCGCGTCCAGCACGACGCCGACGATGCGCAGGCGGCCCTGGACTTCATCGCGCCGGACTCGTCGATCGAGGTCAACATCCAGAACGGTGTCGAGGGCGTCGAGAAGGACATCGAGTCCGCCGTCTCCAGCGACATCTCCGACTTCAACCGCGGCAACATCAAGGCCCGCCTCCGCATGGTCACCCAGTATGCGCTCGCCGGGCACGAGGGACTGATCGTCATCGGCACCGACCACGCCGCCGAGGCCGTCACGGGGTTCTACACGAAGTTCGGCGACGGGGCCGCTGACGTCCTCCCGCTGGCCGGTCTCACGAAGCGACAGGGGCGGGCCCTGCTCCAGTTCCTGGACGCTCCGGAGCGCCTGGCCTTCAAGGTCCCCACCGCCGACCTCCTCGACGACCAGCCGGGGCGGACGGACGAGGACGAGCTGGGGCTGACGTACGAGCAGATCGACGATTTCCTCGAGGGCCGGGAGGTCGACCCCGAGGTCGCCGGCCGCATTGAGGCGCGGTACCTCGCGACCCAGCACAAGCGTCATCTCCCGGTGACCCCCGACGACACCTGGTGGCGCTGACCGGAGCCGCGCACGCGGGACCGCCCGCTTTTCGCCGTGTCGGACGCCGCGGATAGTGTCGAAGCAGCCGACAGAACGGGAGAATCGTGCGGATCGACACAGAGGCGCGGCGGGTCATCTGGAGCGCGAGCGACCTCAAGGCGGCCGCCGAGTGCGAGTTCGCGTGGTCCCGCGCGATCGACGCGAAGCTGGGGCGGGTCCCCGCCGTCGAGGAGCCGGAGGATGCGACGCTCCTCCGCGCCGCCCAGCTGGGAGACGTGCACGAGCAGAACGTGCTCGACCGCTATATCCGGGAGCTCGGCGACGAACGGGTGCATCGGATCGCCAAGGTCTCCTCGAGCGATCCTGAGGCCCTCGCGGCCGCCGTCGACGAGACGCTGAGCGCTCTGCGGTCCGACGCGCTGGTCGTCTTCCAGGCGGCCTTCGCCACCGACGAGTTCGTCGGGTTCGCCGACTTCCTCCGCCGCGATGAAGACGGGCGCTGGCGTGTGCAGGACTCGAAGCTCGCGCGCAAGGCCCGGGTGACCGCCCTCATGCAGCTCGCGGCATATGTCGACCAGCTCGACCGGCTCGGCATCCCCCGAGCGGACGAGGTCGACCTCATCCACGGCGACAACAGCGTCAGCACGCACGCGGTCGACGACCTCCTTCCGCTGTTCCGGGTGCGTCGGTCGCGGCTGCGCGCTCTCATCGCGGACCGCGCCGTGGCCGAGGGCGTCGCCGGGGCGCCCCTCGCGTGGGGTGACGACCGCGGCGACCTGCGCGTGGTCGCCTGCGGGCGCTGCGCCACGTGCGAGGAGCAGGTGCTGGCCCACCGGGACCTCCTCATGGTCGCCCGCATGCGTCCGGTACAGCGGGCCCGTCTCCGCGCCGCCGGGATCCTCACGATCGACGACCTGGCTGCGGCGACGCAGGCCCCCGAGGGCATGAACGTCGACACGTTCGAGAACCTCCGTGCCCAGGCCCGCGTGCAGCTGCGGGCGGATGCCGAGGGCGCGGCGACGTACGACGTGCACTACGCCGCGGCGATCCACACCCTCCCGGTGCCCAGCCACGGCGACATCTTCTTCGACTTCGAGGGCGATCCGCTGTACACCGAGCCCGCCCCCGACGGCGAGGCGGAGTGGGGCATCGACTACCTGTTCGGCTGGGTCGACAACGCCGACCAGTACACCGCGCTCTGGGCGCACTCGTTCGCGGAGGAACGGCGGGCGCTGGAGACCTTCCTCGACTTCGTGAAGGTGCGTCGAGCCGCCCACCCCGGCATGCACATCTACCACTACGCCCCCTACGAGACCTCGCATCTCGTCGCGATGGCCGCCCGCCACGGTGTGCGCGAGGGCGAGGTGGACCGCCTCCTCCGCGAAGGCGTGTTCGTCGACCTGTACCCGCTGGTGCTGCGCACCGTGCGGGTCGGTTCGCGGTCCTACTCCATCAAGAAGCTCGAGCCCCTCTACATGGGGGAGGACGTGCGCACGAGCGACGTCCAGAAGGGCGACGACTCCATCGTGCAGTACGTCGCCGCGCGGGAGCTCGCGGCGGCGGGGGCGCAGTCCGAGGCCGATGCCGTGTTCGCCGACCTCGCCGACTACAACCGCTACGACTGCGTCTCGACCCGCCGGCTGCGCAACTGGCTCATCGACATCGCCCGCGCGGAGGGCGTCACGCCGGCCCCGCCGGACGATGCGGACGAGGTCATCTACGAGCCGTCTCCGCGCTCGCTCGCTCTGCTCGGCGATGCGGAGCGTGCGGTGGAGGCCGGTGACGACGGGCTCGTGCACCGGATCGCGGCGGCCGCCATCGACTACTTCCCCCGCGAGGCGAAGAGCTTCTGGGTCGCGCACTTCCAGCGGCTGCGGGAGCCGGTCACCATGTGGGACGGCACGCGCGATGTGGTGAAGGTCGATGCCACCCGCTCGCGGGTGCGCCGCGACTGGAGCATCGGCGAAGGGCGCCGAGTGCTGTCGCGGGAGCTCGAGATCCGCGGCGAGGTGTCCCCGGGCACGACGCTCGGCCCCGGCGCGCAGCCGTTCGCGCTCTACGACGTCCCGGCCCCGTTCGACACCGACGTCCCGTCGCGGGCCGTGCACGTACCGCACGGGGTCACGGTCGTCGAGGTGCTGGACGACGGGTACCTCGTGATCGAGTCCGCCGTGCAGGGACAGACCTGGGACGACCTCCCCGTCGCGCTGACCCCTGCGGCGCCGCCTCGCGTGGTGTCGCTGCAGCAGGCGATCGACGAGTGGGCGGACGCGGTGCACGCGGCCGCCCCGGACTTCCCTGAGGACGCGGCCACCGACATCCTCCGCCGCCTGCCTCCGCGCACGGTGTCGGGGAACGCGCTTCCGGCCGCAGGCGACGATCCGATCGACGCGATCGTCCGCGGAGTCCTCGACCTCGACCACAGCTACCTTGCGGTGCAGGGGCCTCCGGGCACGGGGAAGACCTACACGGGCTCCCAGGTGATCGCCCGGCTCGTCAACGAGCACGGCTTCCGCATCGGCGTCGTCGCGCAGTCCCACGCGATCATCGAGACGCTCCTGGAGCGCGTGGTCGCCGACGGCGTCGCCCCGGCTCAGGTGGCGAAGTGCCCCAAGGATGCCGATGCCGATCCCGGCTACACGGTGATCCCGAAGACCGGGATGGCCGCCTTCCTCGCCGAGCATGAGAACGAGGGTGCCGTCGTGGGCGGCACCGCGTGGGACTTCAGCAACACGCAGCGGGTCGCCAGGGGAGAGCTCGACCTGCTCGTGATCGACGAGGCCGGACAGTTCTCGCTCGCCTCGACGATCGCGGTGGCCGCCGGTGCGCAGCGGCTCCTGCTCCTCGGCGACCCTCAGCAGCTGCCCCAGGTCAGCCAGGGCGCCCACCCGGAGCCGGTGGACACCTCTGCGCTCGGCTGGGTGATGGACGGCGATCCCGTCGTTCGTCCGGAGTACGGCTACTTCCTCGCCCGTTCCTGGCGGATGCACCCGTATGTCGCTGCTCCGGTGTCGAAGCTCGCCTATGCCGGGAAGCTCGCCTCCGCTCCCGGAACGGAGCGACGCGCAGTGGAGGGCATCGACCCGGGGCTGCACGTGGTGCCCCTGCGGCACCGCGGCAACGCGACCCAGTCGCCGGAGGAAGCCGCAGAGGTGGTGCGTATCGTCGGCGATCTCGTCGGCCGCACCTTCCACGACAACGACGCCGAGGGCACCGTCCGCCCGCTGACGCCGGAGGACATCATCGTGGTGGCGCCGTACAACGCGCAGCGGCAGCTCGTGCACGATGCGCTCGCGGCGGCGGGATTCGGCGGAGTCCCGGTGGGCACCGTCGACAACTTCCAGGGCAAGGAGGCGGTCGTCTCCATCACGACGCTCGCCGCCTCGAGCGGTCGGGATGCCCCGCGCGGCCCGGAGTTCCTGCTGCTGCAGAACCGGCTCAACGTGGCGATCTCCCGCGCGCAGGTCGTGGCCTACCTCATCCACTCGCCGGCGCTGCTCGACGACCTGCCGTATACGCCCGAAGGGGTCGCGAGGCTCAGTGCCTTCGCCCGCCTGGTGGGGGCGGCGGAAGAGGAGGGATCATGATGTCGTCCGTCCCCGGGTCCGCTTCCGTCGAGACGCCGACGGTCGACGAGATCCTGCGCGCCGCCGCCGCATGGGCGTGGTTTCCTCGCGGCAGCGAGGACGTCCGCGACGACCTGCTGCTCGTGCGCTACCCGGAGCGGTTCGGGGGCGGCGTCCGCGGCTCCCAGGTGACGTCGACGCGGCCCGCCGCTGAGGTGCTGGACGGGGCACTGGAACGCACCAGAGCCTGGGGCGAGAACGTCTTCACATTCTGGACCAACCCCGCGGACGACCCGGACCTCGAGGACGAGCTCCAGCGCCGCGGTGCGGTGCATGTCGACACTGTCACGGTGTTCGCGCGTCCGACAATCGGAGCCGCGGTCGACGTGCCGCCCGGGGTCACCGCCGAGGTCGTGCGCACGAGGGACCAGCTCCGCGAGGTCGACGCGATCAACGTCCCCGTCTGGGAGCAGCAGCCGCTGGATGAGGACGGTCTGGCCGCCGAGTTCGCCGAACTCACCGCATCCCTGTCCACGGGGGAGGGCTTCCGGGTGCTCGGCCGCATCGACGGCCGCGCGGTGAGCACCGGCGGCTGCACGATCGTCGACGGGTTCACCCGCCTGTGGGGAGCCGCGACACTCGAAACCGACCGCGGGCGCGGCGTGTATCGGGCGGTCCTCGCGGAGCGCCTGCGAGAGAGCGCCGCGCGCGGGGCCGCAACGGCGCTCGTCAAGGGCCGCGTCTCGACCTCGGCGCCGATCCTCGCGAGGGCCGGCTTCACGCGTTACGGCGAGGAGCGCGGCTATCGCCTGACCCTCTGAGTCGAGAGCGCGAGCGAGGTCAGACGGTGCCGTAGAGGCGGTCGCCCGCATCGCCGAGGCCGGGCACGATGTAGCCCTTCTCGTCGAGGCGCTCGTCGAGAGCTCCGAGGACGAGGGTCACATCGCGGTCGCCGGCCATTGCCTCGATCGCGGCCACGCCTTCCGGGGTGCCCAGCAGACAGATCGCGGTGACGTCCTTCGCGCCGCGGTCGAACAGGAACTGGATGGCCGCGGCGAGAGAGCCGCCGGTCGCGAGCATCGGGTCGATCGCGAAGCACTGGCGGTCGGAGAGATCGTCCGGAAGCCGCTCTGCGTAGGTGGTGGGCTCGAAGGTCTCCTCGTCGCGGACCATGCCGAGGAACCCGACCTCCGCGGTGGGGAGGAGCTTGACGAGGCCTTCGAGCATGCCGAGACCGGCGCGCAGGATGGGGACGACGATGGGTCGCGGCTCGGAGATCTTCACACCCGTGGTCGTGGTGACCGGCGTCGTGATCTCGATGGGCGTGACCTTCACATTCCGCGTCGCCTCGTACGCGAGGAGCGTCACGAGTTCTTCGGTCAGCTGGCGGAAGACCGGCGACGGGGTGCGCGCGTCGCGCAGCACCGAGAGCTTGTGGGTGATGAGAGGGTGGTCGGCGACGTGAACACGCATGGATACAGGCTAATGCGCGCCGCGTCCGCGCACGACATCGGGTGCCGTGGCGGCCGCCCCGCGCTGCCGTAGGCTCGGGGCATGACCGCCGCCGACCGCCTCGCGATGCAGCGTGCGCTCGAGCTCGCCGCCGAGGCCGCCGCCGCCGCGGAGATCCCCGTCGGTGCCGTCGTGCTCGACGCGGACGGCCTTGTCGTGGCCGAAGGGCGCAACACCCGCGAGGCCACGCACGACCCGACCGGGCACGCCGAGATCGAGGCGATCCGCAGCGCGGCATCGGTCCGCGGGTCGTGGAACCTCGACGGCTGCACACTCGTCGTCACCCTCGAGCCCTGCGTGATGTGCGCCGGCGCGATCCTTCAGGCACGCATCGGCCGCGTGGTCTTCGGCGCGTGGGACGACAAGGCGGGAGCGGCCGGCTCGATGTACGACGTGCTGCGTGACCGCCGCCTGCCCTATCGCGCGGAGGTGATCGGCGGCGTGGACGAGCACGCGTCCATCGCTCTGTTGCGTGCCTTCTTCGAGGACCGTCGCTGAACGCTCAGTCCGAGGACTTGAGGACGAACACGTCCGTCGAGGGCTCCGGATCGATCGCGGGACGGTAGACGTCCGGCTCGATGTAGACGACCCGGGCGACCGGCACGGCGGCGCGGATGCGGGCCTCGATCTCGTCGATGTCGTCGGCGACCTCGCGCAGCGGCTTGTCGGCGTTGAGCGCGATCTTCGCGGCGACCATCAGCTCGTCCGGCCCGAGGTAGAGGGTCTTCATGTGGATGATCTTCTCGATCTCCGGACCGTCGTTGATCGCGTCCACGATGCGGTCGTAATCGGCGGGGGTCGCGCCCTCGCCGACGAGCAGGCTCTTGGTCTCCACGCCCAGCACGATCGCGATGAGCACGAGCAGGACGCCGATCATCACTGTGCCGAGGGCGTCGAACACAGGGTTGCCGGTGAGGAGCGTGAGGCCGACGCCGAGCAGGGCGAAGGTGAGGCCGGTGAGGGCCCCGACGTCTTCCAGGAGGACCACGGGGAGCTCCGGCGCCTTGGACCGCCGGACGAAGGAGAACCAGGACTGGCCTTTCTCGCGGACGACGTTGCTCTCGCGCACGGCGGTCCGCAGCGAGAACGACTCCAGGCCGATCGCGATGAACAGCACGACGAGCGGGAGCCACCACCAGGTCTGGTCGATCTCATGCGGGTGGGTGAGCTTCTCCACGCCCTCGTAGATCGCGAAAAGCCCGCCGACGGAGAAGAGGATGATCGACACGACGAACGCGTAGACGTAGCGTTCGCGGCCGTAGCCGAACGGGTGCGAGCGGTCCGCGTGGCGCTTCGCCTTGCGGCCGCCGAGCATCAGCAGCAGCTGGTTCCCCGAGTCGGCGACGGAGTGGATCGCCTCGGCGAGCATCGAGGCCGAGCCCGAGAGGGCCCACGCGAGGAACTTCGCGAGAGCGATGCCCAGGTTCGCCAGGAACGCCGCGACGATGGCCTTGCTGCCTCCGGATGCACTCATGCGACGAGTCTAGGACGGGAGCCCGAGCGGCACAGGAGCGCCCGCCGTAGGATGACGACATGGCTGATGCGCTCCCGTCTCTCGCGTTCCTCGGTGCCGGATCCATGGGAGGAGCGATCCTCCGCGGTGTGCTCGCCTCGGGGGTCCCTGTGGACGGAGGGATCACCGCGACGAACCGCACGCCGGAGAAGGCGGAGGCGTTCGCGGGCCTGGACGGCGTCACCAGCATCGCGCTGTCCGAGCGGCCGGAGGGCAATGCCGACGCCGTGGCCGGCGCACGAGTGGTCCTGGTCGGGGTGAAGCCGGCGATGGTCCCCGACCTGCTCCGCGAGATCGCGCCGCACCTCAGCCCCGAGACCGTCGTGGTGAGCCTCGCCGCGGGAGTCACGCTGCAGACGTTCGCGGATGTCCTCGGCCCGGAGGCCCGCGTCATCCGCTCCATGCCGAACACCCCGTCGACGATCCGCAAGGGGGTCACGGGCCTCGCGGCCGGCGCCGCGGCGACCCCCGACGACGTCGCGCTCGTGCGTCGTCTGTTCGAGACGGTGGGGGCGGTGGTGGAGGTCCCGGAGGCGCAGATCGATGCGCTCTCGACGATCTCGGGCTCCGGTCCCGCCTACGTCTTCCTCCTCATCGAGCAGTTCACCGCAGCCGCGCGGGAGATGGGTTTCGCCGACGCGGACGCCCGGCTGCTGGCCGAGCAGACCTTCATCGGCGCGACCGCGCTGCTGGACTCGACGGGGGAGGACCCCGCCGAGCTGCGCCGCCGGGTGACGAGCCCGAAGGGGACGACGGAGCGCGCGGTCGCCGTGCTCCAGGACGCGCACCTGTCCGACACCTTCGCCGCCGCCGCTGCCGCCGCTCTCGCCCGCGCGAAGGAGCTCGCCGCCGGCGCCTGATCCCTGCCTGTTCTCGCGCGCCTCCACCCCGCGAGAACAGGCGATCACGCGAGTTCAGGCAGCCAGTGCTCCTGGAGCCTGAACGCGCGCGAGTGCCTGTTGCGGCGAGGTGCGGCTAGGCCTCGCTGGCGACCTCGGCGAGCACCTCGGGCCAGCGCCGCTGCAGGGTGCGACCGCCGAGCACCGTGCCGCCCCACAGCGCGACACCACCGAGGACGACGGCGGCCGTGAGGCTCGCCCAGCCCAGCAGCGGGATCCAGATCGACGCGATCGCGAAGCCGAGGGCGGGGCCGCCGAGCAGCAGCGTGATCGGCGACATGATGAGCATCGCGAGGAAGGACTGCGCGCCGCCGGAGGAGCCGCGTCCGAACGGGTTGGCCTCGGGAGCCGGAGCTCGCCCGGGCAGGAACGCGCCCACCCAGGAGCCCGCGCCCGCCGACACCGCCATGAGTCCGAGAGCAGCGCCCAGGCTGCCCGGAAGCAGATCCGGGCGCCCGGCCAGCAGACAGGTCACGACGCACAGGAGGATCGTGATCGGCACTGCCACCAGCGCGAACCCGAGCAGGCGTCCGAGGCGGTCGGCGGTCCCGCTCACCCCGGTGAGGATGTGCAGCGCGACGGCGTCGTTGTCGTAGGCGATCGCCATCTGCACGATGCTCCCGGCGAGCAGGGCGTTGATCGCGGGGATGAGGGTGATCGCGGGAGCGAAGCCGGCACTGTCCTGCTGCAGTCCATTCATGAGCGCGAGCCCGAGGAAGATCGCGGGGAGCAGCAGGAGCATCACGATGTTGACGACCTGACGCGGGTCGCGGCGGAAGTAGCGGAGCGTCCGTCCCGCGATGGCGCCGACGGGCCCCGCGGGAAGGATACGGTCGAGCACGCCTCCCGAGCGCACGCGTCCGCCCCCGCTCGACTGCAGGGGGGCGACGAGGCGCGCAGCGAGCATCTGGCGCGCGGCGACCCAGAAGACGACGAGGGTGCCGGCGGCGACGAGCAGTCGCAGGAGGGCGGTGAGCACGTCGCCCTGTGCCACCGCGGCCGGGACCCCGAACACGGCCGCCACCGGCGTCCACGCGGCGATCTCGGCGACCGCGGTGAAGGCGCCGCCGACGTCGCGCACGGTCGACAGTGCCTGCAGCCCGATGTTGAGGAGGAGGCCGGAGGAGGCCAGCAGCACCACGCCGAGGGTGAGGACGAGGTCGCGCGTCCGCCGGCGGGCGAGCCACCCCGCGAGCAGTCCACTCACGACTCGGGCGCCCAGCACGCAGGTCGCGAGGGCTACGGGGACCATGAGCACCGCGACGAGGAGGGCCGGAGCGCTGACCGACCATCCCACGAGCATCAGTAGCAGGGCCAGGGCGGTGCCGATGCCGCCGATCGTCGTCATCCCCGCCACGACGAGACCGGGGAGGAGGGTGCGGGCGGTCACCGGGAGCAGGGCGAAGCGCTCGGGCGCCAGCGAGTCGTCCGCACTGACCAGGATCGACCCGATCCACCACCCGAGCACGATGACGGCGCCGGTGAGCACCATCGCGGTCACGGCGGCGTCCGGAGCGCCCACCCGCAGCGCGATCAGCCCCACGGTCAGCAGTCCCAGCATGCTCAGCGCGATGAGACCCACGATCACGAGGGTCACGATCATCCAGGGGTTGCGGGAGAGCTGATGCCCGAGCTGTCGCAGCCGCAGACCTACGAGGAGCGCAACCACGCGAGGGTCTCCGTTCCGAGGTCGTGGGCGCCGACGAGACTGAGGAAGCGCTCCTGCAGCGTGAGTCCGGCCCGCACCTCGTCGAGGGCGCCGTGGGCGAGCAGACGCCCCTCGGCGACGATGGCGACGCGGTCGCACAGCGACTCGACGAGCTCCATGACGTGGCTGGAGAGGACGACCGTGCCGCCGTCGTCCACGAAGGAGCGGAGGATCTGCCGGATCGTCTGTCCGGAGACCGGGTCCACCGCCTCGAGCGGTTCGTCGAGGATCAGCAGCCGCGGCGCGTGGATGAGCGCGCAGGCCAGGCCGATCTTCTTCTTCATGCCGGCCGAGTAGTCGACGACGAGCGTGTCGCGGGCCTCCGTCAGGCCGAGCGCGTCCAGCAGCTCACCGGAGCGGGAGACGACCTCCGCCTCCGGCATCCCGCGCAGCAGGCCGGTGTACCGCAGCAGCTCGGCGCCGCTGAGCCGGTCGAGCATCCGGATGCCGTCGGGAAGCACGCCCATCCGCGCCTTCGCGGCGGCCGGATCCTGCCAGACGTCGGTGCCGAGCACCCAGGCCGTCCCGGCGTCCGGGCGCAGGAGCCCCGTGGTCATGGCGAGCGTCGTCGTCTTGCCCGCACCGTTCGGGCCGAGCAGCCCCAGCATCGAGCCCGCGGGGACGTCCAGCGACAGCGCGTCGACGGCGACCTTCTGGCCGAACTGCTTGCGGAGCCCGCGGAGGGCGAGGACGGGCGGTGCGGGGGCGTGATCGCTCATGCCCCCATCCCACCACGCCTGCCGCGACCGGCGCATCCGCCGCGGGGAGGACCCGGCTCAGCGGTCGAGGGCGGCGAAGCGCTCGATGTCGCTGTTCGTCCCGGAGACGATGATGAGGTCGTGGTTGGTCACGATCGTGTTGGCCTCCGCGTAGCGGAACGGCTTGCCAGGGCTCTTCACGCCGACGACCGTGACCTTGTACTTCGAGCGCACACCGGACTCGTTCAGGCCGACGCCGCGGATGAACTTCGGCGGGTACATCTTGGCCAGGACGAAGTCGTCGTCGAAGCGGATGAAGTCGAGCATGCGCCCGCTCACGAGGTGGGCGACCCGCTCGCCGGCCTCACGCTCGGGGTAGATGACGTGGTTGGCGCCCACGCGGGCCAGGATCTTGCCGTGCGACTGCGAGACCGCCTTCGCCCAGATCTGCGGCACCTTGAGGTCGACGAGGTTCGCCGTGATAAGCACGGACGCCTCGATCGAGGAGCCGACGGCGACGACCGCGACCTGGAAGTCCTGGGCGCCGATCTGGCGGAGGGCGTCGATGTTGCGGGCGTCGGCCTGCACGGTGTGCGTGACGCGGTCCGACCACTTCTGCACGAGCTCGAGGTTGTCGTCGATCGCGAGGACCTCGCGGTCGAGGCGGTCGAGCTCGCCGGCGCAGGCGGCACCGAACCGGCCGAGACCGATGACGAGGACGGGAGCGTCCCCCCGAAGGACTTCAACCAACGATCGGCCTTTCCACGGGCAGTGAGTAGTACTGCGTGCGCGATGTCGCGGCGACTGCCGCAGCGAGAGTCACTGTACCAACGCGGCCCATGAAGATCGTCGCGGCCATGACGTACGAGGCGGAATCCGGAAGCTCCCCGGTGAGGCCCGTCGAGAGCCCGACCGTGCCGAACGCGGAGATGACGTCGAAGAGCACATGGCTGATGTCCGCCTTGGTGATCTGCGCGATCACGATGGTCGACAGGGCCACGATGGTCGCGCCCCAGGCGACGACGCTGAGCGCGACGCGCTGCACGTCGCTGGGGATGCGGCGGCCGAACGCCTCGACGGACTGGCGGCCCTTCGCCTCGGACCAGACGGCGATCGCGAGGACCGCGAGTGTGGTCACCTTGATGCCGCCCGCCGTCGACGCCGACCCGCCGCCGACGAACATGAGCATGCTGGCGGCGAGCAGCGACGAGCCGTTGAGGTCGTCCATCTCGATGACGTTGAAGCCGCCGGAGCGGGTCATCGCGGAGAGGAAGAACGCCTGGAAGGTCGTGTCCGCGGCGTCCATCGACCCGAAGGTCTTGGGGTTGTCGTACTCGAGGATGAGGAAGGCGGCCGCGCCGAGGATGAAGAGCAGCACCGTGGTGACGATGGTCAGCTTCGAGTGCAGCGACCACCGCTTGACGTGCCAGACGTGCTTCGCGAGCGTGTAGATCACCGGGAAGCCGATGCTCCCGAGGAACACGCCGACCATGAGCAGCGACAGCACGAGGTAGTCGTCGGCGAAGACGGCCACTCCGCCGTCGTTCGGGGCGAAGCCGGTGTTGGTGAACGCCATCGCCGAGAAGTACGGGGCCTCCCAGAGCGCGGCGATCGGGTCGACCCCCGCCATCACCAGCGCCGGATACAGGAGGGCCGCGAGGGCCGCTTCGATGAAGAGGGCGGAGAGGGCGACCGTGGTGAGCAGCTGGCCCACCTCGCCGAGGCGCACGGTCTGGCTCTCGTTGACCACGCCGCCGTGCGCCCGGAGCGGGTTCGTGTCGCCCGCCGCCATGAGCTTCGCGCGCAGCCCGAGGCGCTTCGAGATGAGCATCCCCATGAGGGAGGCGAGGGTCAGCACGCCGAGGGCTCCGATGTTGACGCCGATGAACACGACGACGTGCCCGAACGGCGACCAGTGGTTGGCCATGTCGACGGTCGCGAGGCCCGTCACGCAGATCGTGGAGACGGCGGTGAAGAGCGCGTCGCTGAGCGGTGTCACCGTGCCGCTGGCGGACGCGATCGGCAGCGAGAACAGCACCGTGAACACGAGGATCAGCAGCGCGAAGACCGCGATGGCGAACCGGGACGGCGACGAGGTGATGAGGTGCTTCACCCGGCCGGCGGCTCCGGGGAGACCGGTGCGAGGAGACGACGCCGAAACGATGCCCGACATCGCTGCCCCCTTCTTCTGCGCCGTCCGTTCCCCGGCGGCCGCGCGGCGCCTCTCGCCGAGCCTTCGTCATGGTACTCCGTGCCGGGGCGCACTACCCTGATCACATGACGGACATCTTCGACGTGATCGCAGACGGTACGAGGCGCGACATCCTCCAGCTCCTGCTCCGACGCACGTCCGAAGGCGAGTCCGGCACGAGCGTGAGCCAGATCGTGGCCGACCTCGGCATCAGCCAGCCCACGGTCTCCAAGCACCTCAAGGTGCTCCGCGACGCCGAGCTCGTCACCGTCCGCGAAGACGGGCAGCGTCGCTTCTACAGCCTGTCCGTCGCGCCGCTGGAGGCCGTCGACGACTGGCTGGTCCCCTTCCTCGTCGACGCGTTCGGCGATGCCGCCCCGGACATCGCGTACCCCGGCGCCCCGATCCCCGACAGCGCTGCGCACGCGGCCGAGGTCGTCGGGCGTGCGGCCGCGTCCGCCAAGCACGTGGTCACGAACGCGCTGAAGCGCCTCGGCGCCTGATCCCGCGCGCCCCTGCACGGACGGGAACCGCCCCCGACGGCAGGGGGGATGCCGTCGGGGGCGGTGTGCGGACCCCAGATCCGCGCGGACTCGGCAGGTGCCGGCACGGGTCCCGCACCGACACTGGCAGGGCTGTCTGAGCGATCGGGCAATGCGGGCTATGCGCGGGCTGGACGTCGGTGTGCCGGTTCGAGCAGGGCGGGCGCGCACATCACAGTGTCGGCTGTCTCCGGCAGGATGGGCCCATGACGGACGAGTACCGCGCGCATTTCGACTTCGCGATCACCTTCGCCAACGGCGGCGGATTGCAGGGGCAGGGGTTCCGACTCGATCTGCCGACGAGAGACATGACGGTCGAGGAGATCTCCGGGCTGCTCGTGTCGCACCTCGGTCTGGCACTCGTGGGCGAGGTCGAGCTCCGCGACCTGCAGATCGTCGCCGAGCCGCACCGCGGCAGCCGTGGCGTCGCGGCTCCGGCTCGTGGAGACCGCACCGAACGGGTCGTGGACCTGAGCCACCCGATCGCGGAGGGCATGGTCACCTATCCCGGGCTGCCGGCGCCGACCATCACCCCGCACCTCACCCGCGCGGCCTCGCGCGAGCGCTACGCGCCGGGGACGGAGTTCGCGATGGACGTGATCACGATGATCGGCAACACGGGCACCTATCTCCACGCGCCGTTCCACCGCTATGCGGACGGGGCCGACCTGGCGTCGCTCGACCTCGACACCCTCGTGGACCTGCCCGCCGAGGTCTTCCACCTCCGCGACGCGTGGACGCCCGATCGGCGCGGCATCAAGGCTGCGACGCTCGCGGATCGTGAGCTCCGCGACAGCGCGGTGCTCCTGGACACCGGCTGGAGCCGGCTGTTCGGCACGCCCGCATACGGCACCGGCTCGCCCTTCCTCACCGAGGACGCGGCGCGCTTCCTCGTGGACGCGGGGGTGCGCCTGGTCGGCATCGACGCGCTCAACATCGACGACACGGAGAGCGGCGGGGAGCGGCCGGCGCACAGCATCCTCCTCGGGGCGGGCGTGCATGTCGTCGAGCACCTCACCGCTCTGGATCTCCTCCCCGCGCGCGGGGCGCGGTTCACCGCGGCGCCTCCGGCGATCCACGGGTTCGGGACGTTCCCGGTCCGGGCGTTCGCGACCGTGCCGACATCCCACTGATCACAACAGCCACGCGGGTTTACACGCGTCCCAGCGACCCCATAGAGTGTGCTCATCGAGAAAGGGGTACGTGGGATGCCCGAGGTTCCAGACGTCCGATTCCTGACGGTGGCCGAAGTCGCCGAGCTCATGCGCGTGTCCAAGATGACCGTGTACCGGCTCGTGCACGCCGGTGACCTCCCCGCCATCCGATTCGGACGGAGCTACCGCGTGCCGGAGTCCGCCGTCGCGGAGGCTCTGCAGCGGCCCATCGCCGACGCCGGCTGACGGAGGGCGCGGGGCACCCTTCTGAGTTTGCTAGGATGATCCGAGGCATTTTTCGTGCTCGTACCCGGGTGTCCGATTCCGGCGACACCCAGCCCCTGACTTAGTGAGGTTTCCGTGGGTTCTGTCATCAAGAAGCGCCGCAAGCGCATGGCGAAGAAGAAGCACCGCAAGCTGCTTCGCAAGACTCGCCACCAGCGCCGCAACAAGAAGTAAGCGGCCAGACACCGAGCGCCTGTCTTCGGACGGGCGCTTTGTGTCTCTGCGCGCCGTTCCGCACCGCCGAGAGGATGTCATGAAGTCGATCACCGTCGCCGAACTCGCCGAGCGCTCCGGCACGCCCCTCATCGATGTCCGGGAGGTGAACGAGTTCCAGGCGGGCCACGTTCCCGGCGCCGTGAACATCCCGATGTCGGAGATCGGCAACCGCCTGGACGAGCTCCCCGCCGAGTCGTTCGACGTGATCTGCCAGGCCGGCGGCCGCTCGGCCCGCGTGGTCGAGGCGCTCGAGTCCCGCGGTTACGACGCCACCAACGTCGAGGGCGGTACCGGCGAGTGGATCGCGCAGGGACGCGAGGTCGAGGTCCCGTCGTCGTGACGACGCTGACCCTCATCGGCAAGCCCGACTGCCATCTGTGCGCCGTGGCCTCCGAGGTCGTCGACGCGGTCGTCGCCGAACTGCCGGACGCCGCCGCGGAGCGCATCCAGATCGTCGAGGCGTCGATCCAGGACGACCCCGCCCTGTACGAGCAGTGGTGGGAGAAGATCCCCGTCGTCCTCATCGACGGGCGAATGCATGCGCACTGGCGGGTGTCCCCCGACCGACTGCGCGAGGCGCTGGAAGAAGCCGTCGACGCGGAGGCCCGCGCCGACCAGAAGGAGCTGCGATGACCATCCGCCATGTCGTGACCTGGAAGCTCGCCGCGGAGGACGCGGGGGAGCGACAGGCCCAGGCGGCCGAGGTCGCCCGTCGGCTCAACGCCCTCGACGGAGTCGTGCCGCAGCTGCGCAGCATCTGGGCCGGTGCGAACGACGTCTACCCGGACGCGAACTGGGACGTGACGCTGGTCGCGGACTTCGACTCCGTCGCCGACCTCGAGCAGTACCAGGTGCACCCTGCGCACGAGGAGGTCGCCGGGTACATCCGCTCGGTCGTCTCCGGCCGTGTGGCGGTCGACGCCGAGCTCTGAGCGTCGAGCGTCGTCCCCGCGGCACCGAAACACAAACGTAATGCGGCGCGAGGGGATGTCATTGGTCACGCGACGAGCCGCGTGTTTAGATGAACTCCTACCCGTCCGTGGGCTCACCCGCCCCCCGACTCCCAGGAGCCGACATGTCCCGTCGTAACCTCTTCGCCGGCCTCGCGATCGCGGCCACCGCCACCCTCGCACTCGCCGGATGCGCCACCGGCTCCTCCGATGCGGGCAGCGGCGGCGAGTCCGCTGCCGGTGACGACTACGGACTCATCGAGGCGGGCAAGCTGACCGTCTGCTCCGACATCCCCTACCCGCCGTTCGAGTTCGAGGGCGACGACGGTGAGTACACCGGCTTCGACATCGACCTCCTCGGTGCGATCGCCGAGCAGCTCGACCTCGAGCTCTCCGTGCAGGATGTGGGCTTCGATGCGCTGCAGTCCGGCACGACTCTCGCCGCCGGCCAGTGCGACATCGGTGCCTCGGCCATGACGATCACCGACGAGCGCAAGGCCAACATCGACTTCTCGGACCCGTACTACGACTCGCTGCAGTCGCTCCTCGTGCGCACCGACTCGGGGATCAAGTCCATCGACGACCTCGACGGCAAGAACGTCGGCGTGCAGCAGGGCACGACCGGCGAGGCCTACGCCACGGAGAACGCGAAGGGCGCGCAGCTCGTGCAGTACCCGTCGGACGGCGAACTGTGGCCCGCGATGCAGGCCGGGCAGATCGACGCCATCCTGCAGGATCAGCCCGTCAACCTCGAGCACGAGAAGGCCGACTCCGCCTACAAGATCGTCGAGACGTACGAGACCGACGAGTCCTACGGCTTCGCCTTCGCCAAGGGGGAGAAGGACGAACTCCGCGAGGCCGTGAACGAGGCTCTGCAGGAGCTCCGGGACAACGGCGAGTACGACACCATCTACAACGAGTACTTCACGGCCAACTGAGTCGAGAGCTGAGTCGGTCGGGAGGACCTTGACAATGGCGTTGAGGCGCACCACGAAACAGAAGCTGTACCGGTACTCGATCTACGCGGTGCTGCTCGCGATCGTCGTCTGGGCGATCGTCAGCACCGACTGGGCGCGGATCGCGCAGCTCTACTTCAACCCCGAGGTCGCGGCGAAGATGCTCCCGGGCATCATCACCACGGCGCTCGTCAACACCCTGTGGTTCACGGCGGTGGCGTTCGCAGGCGGCTTGCTGCTCGGCATCCTGCTGGCGCTGATGAAGCTCTCGGTGATCGCGCCGTTCCGGTGGATCGCGACGGCGTGGATCGAGCTGTTCCGCGGTCTGCCCGCGATCCTCACGATCTTCGCGATCGCGTTCATCCTGCCGATCGGTCTCGGTGTGCCGGCGACCCGCCTCGGCGGGCCGGTGGTCCTGGGCCTGATCGGTCTGATCCTCGTGGCCTCCGCCTACATGGCAGAGACGATCCGGGCCGGAATCCAGGCAGTCCCGAAGGGACAGACCGAGGCGGCGCGTTCGCTCGGCATGTCGCCCATGAAGACGACCTTCTGGATCGTGGTCCCGCAGGGCTTCCGGATCATCATCCCGCCGCTGACGAACGAGTTCGTGCTGCTGCTGAAGGACACGTCGCTGCTGTTCGTCGCGGGCTCCTTCATCTGGTCGAAGGAGCTCACGAACTTCGCTCGTGACGCAGCGACGCAGAACGCCAACGGAACGCCGCTGATCATGGCGGCGATCCTCTACCTGATCGTGACGATCCCGCTCACGCGTCTCAGCGCGTGGCTCGAGCGTCGGATGGCGAGGACACGATGAGCACCGACCTGATCGACGTGCAGGCCCCGGCGATCGCGATCCAGGACCTGCACAAGAGCTTCGGCGACAATGAGGTGCTCAAGGGCATCGACCTGACGGTGCTCGCCGGCGAGGTCGTCTGCGTGATCGGCCCGTCCGGATCCGGGAAGTCGACGCTGCTCCGCTCGGTGAACCTGTTGGAGGAGCCCACGGGCGGCAAGGTGCTCATCGAGGGCATCGACATCACCGATCCCGACATCGACATCGACCGCGTGCGCACCCGTATCGGGATGGTGTTCCAGAGCTTCAACCTCTTCCCGCACCTCAGCGTGCTCGGCAACCTCACGATCGCCCAGCAGCGGGTGAAGAAGCGCTCGAAGGCGGAAGCCGAGAAGGTGGCCCGCGCCATGCTCGAGCGCGTCGGTCTCGCGGAGAAGGCCGACGCGTACCCCGGGCACCTCTCGGGCGGGCAGCAGCAGCGCGTGGCCATCGCCCGGGCGCTGTGCATGAACCCCGACATGATGCTGTTCGACGAGCCGACGTCGGCCCTCGACCCGGAGCTCGTCGGCGAGGTGCTGCAGGTCATGCGGTCGCTGGCCGACGAGGGCATGACGATGCTCGTCGTCACGCATGAGATGGGCTTCGCGCGCGAGGTCGGTTCGCGGCTGATCTTCATGGACGGCGGACACATCGTCGAGGAGGGCGACCCCCGCGAGGTGCTGGCGAATCCGCAGCACCAGCGCACGAAGGACTTCCTCTCCCGCGTCCTGTAGTTCTCGCCCCGGTGTCGCCGAGACCCCGGGCATTCGCCGAGACCCCCGGCTGCAGACGTCTGCAGCCGGGGGTCTCGACGTGAACCCGGGGTCTCGATCAGCCGCGGGGACGCGCGACCACCGGGGCGGGGGTCACCGCGATGCGGACGCGGTCGCCGAACGACGGGTGCACGGCGGGATCGTGCTGCACGCGGACGAGCTCACCCGACTCCGTGCGCACGAGGGTCCGCCGCATGCTGCCGAGGAACGTGCTCTCCTCCACGAGCGCATCGGTGGCGGCATCCTCCGCGGAGGTGAAGCGGACGTTCTCCGGACGGAGGTATACGTCGACGGGGCCGTCGGCGGGGGTCTGCAAGGGGAGACGCTGCCCCCACACGACGACGTGCTCGCCGTCCGCGACGCCGGACACGACGCTGGAGAGGCCCACGAATGCGGCGACCTCGGCGGTCGCGGGAGTCGTGTACAGCTCTTCCGGGGAGCCGATCTGCTCGATGCGACCCGCGTTCATGACCGCGATCCGGTCGGACACCGCGAGGGCCTCCTCCTGATCGTGCGTGACGAAGACGGTCGTGATGCCGAGCCGCAGCTGGATTCGCCGGATCTCGTCGCGGAGCTGCACGCGCACCTTGGCGTCGAGCGCCGACAGCGGCTCGTCGAGCAGCAGCACCCGAGGCTCCGTGACGAGGGCGCGAGCCAGGGCCACCCGCTGCTGCTGCCCGCCGGAGAGCTGATGCGGGAAACGGTCGGCCAGGTCGGCCAGACCCACGAGGGCGAGCGCGTCGAGGGCCCGTCGCGCCGCCTCACCCTTGCCGACACCCCGACGACGGAGCCCGAAGGCCGTGTTGTCGACGACGCGGAGGTGCGGGAACAGCGAGTACGACTGGAACACCATCCCGATGTCGCGCCGGTTGGTCGGCACCCGCGAGACATCTCCGCCGCCGAGGAGGACAGTCCCCTCGTCGGCGCCCTCGAGTCCGGCGAGCACGCGGAGCAGGGTGGTCTTCCCGCAGCCGGACGGGCCGAGCAGCGAGACGAACTCCCCGGGAGCGATGTCGAGGTCGACGCCGTGCAGCACCCTCGTGCCGCCGTAGCTCTTCACGATGCCGTGCAGCTCGACCCGCGTGCCCTCGCCGGCCTGGGCGAGCAGCAGGTTGTCCTTGGTGCGCGGGAGCGCGTGATCGAGGGTCATGAGCGGGCCTTTCGCGGACCGCGGGCGACGCGGCCGATGAGCAGGAGCAGGAGGAAGACGAACAGCAGGGCGAGCAGCGTGAAGATCGCGGGCGCGAACGGGTCCTGCTTCTGCACCACGACCATCGCCGTCTGGAAGACCTGCCGGTTGAGGAGGGACGCGATCGTGAACTCCCCGAGCACCACCGCGATGGAGATCAGCGCGGCGGCGAGCAGGCCCTGTCGGAGGTTCGGCGCGAGGACACGGAGCACGACCGTCGTCCACCCCGCCCCGAGCGAGCGTGCTGCCTCGGACAGCGTGCGCAGATCGGCGGCATCGATGGATGCCTGGATCGAGCGGAAGGCGAAGGGGAGGACGGTGACGCCGTAGGCGAAGGCGAGGGTCCAGGTGCCGGTGCCGACGGTGCGACCGATCTGCAGGTAGATCGGCGCGAGGCCCACCACGAGGACGATCGCGGGGATCGAGATCGGGAGGAGCGCGACGAACTCGAAGGCCGCCTTCAGTCTGGGGAAGCGCAGGTTCACGAGGATCATCGTGGGGGCCAGGAGGAACAGCACGATCGCCACGGTCACCACTGCGAGGATCAGCGAGTTGCCGAGCCCCGTCCAGATGGGCTTGAGGCTCGCCGACGCCGCGGGGTCGAAGAGGGCGGCCCAGTGCGCGAAGGAGAGGCCGTCCGTGCCGCGCAGCGTGAAGAGGAACGTCGACACGAGAGGCACAGCGAAGAACGCGCCGACCACGATGCCGATCACCGCACGGGTCGCGCGGGACGGGGCGAGGCCGTTCATGCCTGCCACCGCGCGGCGCGTCGCTGGATGACCGAGTACAGCGCCATCACGACGCCGACCACGACGATCATGCCGAGGGCGAGAGCGCCCGCGAGATTCTCCCGGCCGAGCAGGGTCTCGCTCGTGAGCGCCGTGCGGATCTGCAGCGGGACGATCTGCGAGCCCTGACTCGCGAGCGCCGCGGCCGTGGCGTACGAGGAGAACGCGTTCGCGAAGAGCAGCAGCAGGCTCGCGAGGAACGACGGCGCCAGCACCGGGAGGCCGATCCGCAGCCAGAAGCTCGTCCTGCTGCCCCCGAGGGCGAGGTTCGCCTCGACCCACTGCGGCTTCAGGGCGGCGAGGGCGGGGAGGAAGGTGATGACCATGAGCGGCACCTGGAAGTAGATGTACGGGAGGATGAGGCCGGGAAGCTCGTACAGCCACGTGCCCTCGGCGAAGATGTCGATGCCGAACGTGTCGCGGAGGAAGACCGTGACCACGCCCTGGATGCCGATCGTGGCGATGAAGGCGAAGGCGAGCATGACGCCGCCGAACTGCGCGAGGACCCCGGCGGCCGCGTCCACGGAGCGGCGCACGACGCCGTCCGGGTTCATGCCGAGCAGAGCGTAGGAGACGAGGGCGCCCACGACCGCACCGACCGCCGCGGTGAGCAGCGACAGCCCCGCCGAGTTCGCGAAGGTCGTGAGCACCACCGGGTCGCCGAGGGCGGCGACGTTCGTCCAGGTGAAAGCACCGTCGCCGTCGAAGAACCCGGAGCCGATCGCGAGCACGGTCGGCACGGCGAGGAAGAGCAGCACGTAGGCGGCGAACGGTACGAGCCCCAGCCACGCCACGGATGGCACCGACCGCCGGGCCCGCGTGTGCGACGCGGGTCCGGCGGTGGTGCCGGGGGCGGACGCCGCGGCGTCCACCCCCGGTGCGACGACGGTGGTCACTGGACCGCCGCTGCCCACTTCTCGCCGAGCAGCGTGCCGGCGTTCTCGGACTGCTCCTCGGTCGGCACGACGGTCTCCTCCGGGGCCTCGGGGAGAGCGGCCGCGAGCTTCTCGTCGATCGTGCCGGCCTCGGTCATCGCCTCCATGCGCACCGGACGGGCGCCGCCCTTCAGCCACAGGTTCTGCACCTCGTCGCTGTAGAGGAACTCCTGCCACAGACGCGCGGCGGCCGGGTTCGGGGCGTCGACGTTAATGGCCTGGTTGTAGTAGCCCGCGTAGCCGGTGCCGTCGAAGACCACGACCTTCCAGTCCGGGTTGTCGGCCGTGTGGGCCGCGTTCAGGTAGTCCCAGTCGAAGACCACGGGGGTCTCGCCGCTGGCAACGGTCGCGGTCGTGACGTCGACCTTGAGGAGGTTCCCTGCCTTCTGCAGGTCGGAGAAGAAGTCGATGCCCGGCTGGAAGTCGTCGAGCGTGCCGTCCGACTGCACCGTCGCCAGGCCCACGGCGGCGAAGGCGGCGCCGGCCTGCGTCGGGTCGCCGTTGATGGCGACGGCACCCTTGTAGTCGGCGGAGAGCAGGTCGGACAGCTCAGCCGGCGCCTCGAACTTCGAGGAGTCGTAGCCGATCGACATGTACCCGCCGTAATCGCCGACGAAGAGGCCGGAGGGCTCCTTCAGCTCCTCGGGGATGTCGTCCCAGGTCTGGACCTTGTACGGAGCGAACGCATCGGTGTTCTGCAGGGCGACGGTGAGGCCGAGGTCGAAGACGTCGGGGGCGGTGTCGAGGCCCTTGTTCGTCTCGGCGGCCTGGATCTCCTCGGCGCTGGAGACGTCGGGCGAGGCCTCGTTGATGGTGATCTCGGGGTACTTCTCCGCGAACAGGTCGAGGATCTCGCCGTAGTTCGCCCAGTCGCGGGGGAGGGCGATGACGTTGAGCTGACCCTCCTCCTTCGCGGCCGCCTCCAGGTCGGCGAAGGAGCCGAAGTCCGCGACGGAGGTCGCGCTCGCCGCGTCCACGGCGTCGTCACCGGCGGCCGGGGCGTCGGTCGCGGAGGCGCAGGAGGTCAGAGCGATGACGGCCGTGGTGGCCAGGGCGATGCCGGCGCCGATGCGTGCGCGGCGGATGGAGCGTGCCATGAGTGTCCTCTCGGTGTCCGGCGCTGTGAGCCGGTGTCGGGTTGCGAGAGGACACTACGAGTCCGAGGTGGCCACGCGGAGCGGCTCCGGTGAACGGTCGGTGTCGGGCGGGTGGCGCGGGAGTGCGCCGCGGACTCAGCGCTGCGGGACGGTGTACTTGAAGCCGCGGTGCGAGCCCACGTAGCCGAGGCGCTCGTAGAACCGGTGGGCGTCGGTGCGGGCGGCGTCGGAGGTGAGCTGCACCATGGCCGCACCGAGCGCGGGCGCCGCCGCGTCGCCGACCCAGCGCATGACCGCGGAGCCGATGCCGGACGAGCGCAGGTCGCTGCGCACCCGGACCGCTTCGACGAGCAGCCGCCGGGCGCCGCGGCGTGCCATGCCCGGGATCGACGTGAGCTGAAGGGTGCCGACCGCCGCGCCGTCGAGCTCGACCACGAGGAGGTCGTTGGAGGGATCGGCCAGGATCTCGCGGAGGCCGCGCTCGTACGCCGGACGGTCCTCGTCGGACGCCACGTCGCCGCGGGCGGCGCTGATCGGATCGTCGGCGAGCAGCGCGATGACGGCGTCGGCATCGGCCTCGGTCGCCCGCCGGAGCACGGCGTCCCCGCTCCTCGACGCGAACGGATGCGGAAGCGGGAGAGCGGCGAGCATGAGCCCAGTCTGCCAGCGGAGGATGCGGGACGGCGCCCGCGGGTCTGGAATCATGGCGGAGTGGATATCGGCAGCCTCCTCGGACTCGAGCAGCTCACCTGGGGGATGCTGATCCTCATCATCGTGGCGGCGTTCAGCGCCGGGTGGATCGACGCGGTCGTCGGCGGCGGAGGGCTGCTGCAGCTCCCGGCGCTCCTCCTCATCCCCGGCATCGCCCCGGTCCAGGCGCTCGCGACGAACAAGCTCGCCTCCGTGTTCGGGACCGCGACCAGCAGCATCACCTACTACCGCCGGGCCAAGCCCGACCTCCGTACGGCCCTGCCGATGGCGGTGATCGCGTTGATCGGCTCGTTCGGGGGCGCGGCGGTCGCCACGGTGCTGCCCCCGGCCGCCTTCAAGCCCATCATCGTGATCGCCCTGCTGGCGGTGGCCCTGTTCACGGCGCTCCGGCCGCAGCTCGGGGCGGCGACGCAGCTGCGCTTCCACGGGCACAAGCACCACATCATGGCCGGGCTCGCCGGGCTCGGTATCGGGTTCTACGACGGGATGATCGGTCCGGGGACGGGCACCTTCCTCGTGATCACCCTCGTCGCGCTGCTGGGCTACGACTTCCTGCAGGCGAGCGCGAAGGCCAAGATCGTGAATCTCGCGACGAACGCGGGGGCGCTGCTCCTCTTCATCCCGCACGGCTCGGTGCTGTGGCTGCTCGGGGGCATCCTCGCGGTCGCGAACGTCGGGGGCAGCTACCTGGGCTCGCGGATGGCCATCTCCCGCGGCACGACGTTCATCCGCGTGGTGTTCCTCGTCGTCGTGGTGGCTCTCATCGCGAAGCTCGGCGTCGACGTGTGGAACGAGAACCTCGCCCCCCTCTTCGCCTGATTTCCCTTCTTCCTCCCCTTTCTCTCTTCGCCGAGGCCCCGGGTACGCGACGAGACCCCGGGCTGCCAGCGGCAGTGTCCCGGGGTCTCGGCGGAAAGACGGGGTCTCGGCGGGTCAGGCCTCGTCCTCGGGGGTGAAGTCCACACCGGCCTCGGCGCGCTGCTCGGGGGTGATCGGCGCGGGAGCGGAGGTGAGGGGATCGAAACCGTTCCCGGACTTCGGGAAGGCGATGACGTCGCGGATCGACTCGGTCTTCGTCAGGTGCTGGAGCACGCGGTCCATGCCCAGCGCGATGCCGCCGTGCGGGGGAGCGCCGAACTTGAACGCGTCGAGGAGGAAGCCGAACTGCTCCTGCGCGACCTCGTCGCTGATGCCCATGACCTCGAAGACCCGCTTCTGGATGTCCTCGCGGTGGATGCGGATGGACCCGCCGCCGAGCTCCGAGCCGTTGCACACGATGTCGTACGCGTAGGCGAGGGCCGAGCCGGGGTCGGTGTCGAACGTGTCCTCGAACTCGGGCTTCGGACCCGTGAACGCGTGGTGCACGGCCGTCCACGCACCCGCGCCCACCGCGACGTCACCGGAGGCCACCGCGTCGGCGGCCGGCTCGAACATGGGGGCGTCGACGACCCAGGTGAAGGCGAACTCGTCCGGGTTCAGGTACCCGAGGCGGCGGCCGATCTCGACCCGTGCGGCACCGAGCAGCGCCCGGCTCTCCTTGGTGGCACCGGCGGCGAAGAACACGCAGTCGCCCGGCTCGGCGCCGACGAACTCCGCCAGGCCCGCCTGCTCGGCCTCGGACAGGTTCTTGGCGGCGGGGCCGCCCAGGGTGCCGTCCTCGTTGAACAGCACGTAGGCGAGACCGCGCGCGCCGCGCTGCTTGGCCCAGTCCTGCCAGGCGTCGAGCTGCTTGCGCGGCTGGCTCGCACCGCCGGGCATGCGCACCGCACCGACGTACTCGGCCTGGAACACGCGGAACGGGGTGTCCTTGAAGTACTCGGTCGCCTCGACGAGCTCGAGTCCGAAGCGGAGGTCGGGCTTGTCGGAGCCGTACTTCGCCATGGCGTCGGCGTAGGTCATCCGCGGCAGCGGGGTCTGCACCTCCACGCCGATCGTCTTCCACATCGCCACGATGAGCGACTCCATGAGGGCGATCACGTCCTCCTGGTCGACGAAGCTCATCTCGATGTCGAGCTGCGTGAACTCGGGCTGACGGTCGGCGCGGAAGTCCTCGTCGCGGTAGCAGCGGGCGATCTGGAAGTACTTCTCCACACCGCCGACCATGAGCAGCTGCTTGAAGAGCTGCGGCGACTGGGGCAGGGCGTACCAGCTGCCCGGGTGCAGACGGGCCGGGACGACGAAGTCGCGGGCGCCCTCCGGCGTGGAACGGGTGAGGGTCGGGGTCTCGACCTCGGTGAAGTCCTCGGCGTGCAGCACGTCCCGGATCGCCTTGTAGACGTCGGACCGCAGGCGCAGCGCGGAGGCGGCGGCCGGGCGGCGGAGGTCGAGGTAGCGATACTTCAGGCGCGCCTCCTCGCCGACGGTCTCGGTGTCGGCCAGTGCGGTCGAGACCTGGAACGGCAGCGGGGCCGACTCGTTCAGCACCTCGACGTCGGCCGCGATGACCTCGATCTCGCCGGAGGGGAGGTTCGGGTTCGCGTTGCCCTCGGGGCGCCGCGACACCTCGCCGGTGACCTTGAGGACGAACTCGTTGCGCAGCGGGTGGGCGATCTCCTCGTCGCGGATGACGACCTGGGCGATGCCCGACGCGTCCCGCAGATCGATGAAAGCGACGCCTCCGTGGTCACGACGACGATCGACCCACCCGGTGAGGGTGACGGTCTGACCGATGTTCTCGGCGCGCAGGGAGCCTGCGGAGTGGGTGCGCAGCACGGAGGATTCCTCCTGATCCGGGGAAAGATGAACCCGCCCAGTCTACGCGGGCGTCCCGGCCCTTCCCGGCCGGGTCGCCAGCGCGGAGCAGCGGCACCTCAGTAGGATCGCCACGACGAAAGGCGGACCCCCATGCACCTCTCCATCTCGGACGGCAACGGCCTTCCCGACCTGTTCGGCGCGATCTTCTCCGGCACGACGGGACTCATCGCCCTCATCTTCTACATCCTCGTCGTGGTCGGACTGTGGAAGGTCTTCACGAAGGCGGGATACCCCGGCATCCTCGCGATCATCCCGATCGTCAACGTCGTGTTCCTCGTGAAGATCGCCGGGATGTCGGGCTGGTTCGCCCTGCTCTACCTCGTGCCGATCGCGAACTTCATCCTCGGGGTCATCGTCGCGTTCAAGCTCGGCGCGCGCTTCGGCAAGGGCGGGGTGTTCTCGTTCTTCCTGCTGTTCCTGTTCCCCTACATCGGCTATCTGATCCTCGGGTTCGGCGACTCCCGGTACCGCGAGGTCTGACGTGGCGGCATCACTTCTGCACCTCGTTCGCCACGGTGAGGTGCACAACCCGTCCCGCGTGCTCTACGGACGGTTGCCCGACTATCACCTCAGCACCGCAGGGGAGGAGATGGCCCAGGCGGCGGCGGAGCACGTGGCGGGGCTCGGCGATCCGGTGACCGCCCTGTTCGCGTCGCCGCTGGAGCGTGCGCAGGAGTCGGCCGCCCCGTTCACGGAGGTGTTCGACCTCGAGCCCGAGACGGACATCCGCCTGATCGAGCCGACGAACGTGTTCGAGGGCACCCGGATGCGGCGGTCGCTCATGAACCCGATGAACTGGTGGCACCTGCGTCAGCCGTCGCTGCCGAGCTGGGGGGAGCCGTACGCCTCGATCGCGGAGCGCATGCTCGGCGTGATGGACGAGGCGTGGACGGCCGCCGCCGAGATCCCGACCGCGGGGGACATCGTCATGGTGTCGCATCAGGCGCCGATCTGGATCACGCACCTCCGCGTCGCCGGCCTCCCGCTGCAGCACGATCCGCGGACCCGCCGTTGCGCCCTGTCGAGTGTGACCTCGTTCGAACGCGTGGGCGACGTCTGGCGCGAGGTCTCGTACGCCGAGCCCGCCGCGACCGGCGGTGCTGTCGACGTCGGGGCTGTCTGATCCCCGTTCGAATCGCCTGAATGGCCCCATCCGGCCCGGAGATGGGACCAATCGGGCGATTCGAAGTCAGAGGGACTGGAGCACCCCCACCGCGGCGAGCTGTCCCGCGGCGGCGGCGAGGAGGACCGAGGCCATCGGGCCGGGGAGGGTCGCGCGATGGGCGAGGTCGCCCGCGGCGAAGACCCCCGGAAGCGACGTCCTCCCGAACTCGTCGATCTCGATGGACCCCGACTCCAGGAGCCGGAGCCCGAGGTCCGCGGCGAAGGGCGCCCGGTGCCGCATCGTGCCGGAGGCCACGAACACCCCCGCGACGCCGAGGTCGCCCTCTGCGCTGCGCACCCGCACCCCGTCTCCGTCTGCGGCGACAGCCTCGACCGGAGCGGAGGCCACCCGCACCCCGAGCTCCTCCAGCGCGGTACGGTCCTCCGCGGCGAACGGCTCTCCCACCGGGACCACCGTGATCTCGCCGACGATACGGCCGAGCAACCCGATCAGATGGGCCGCCCGGGGAGCCGCCCCGAGGATCGCGATCGGCTTCCCGGCGTGCTCGTGTCCGTCGCAGAACGGGCAGCTGAAGACCCGGACGCCCCAGAGCTCGGCGAGACCAGGCACCGGCGGGAGGTCGTCCGCGACGCCGGTCGCCAGGATCACCCGTCGGGCGTCGGCCGCCGATCCGTCGGCGAAGCTCACCGTGAAGCCCGTCCCCGCGTCGCCCGAGATCCGCTGCGCCGCGGCGTCGCGCACCTCGACGTCCGCATAGGCCGCGAGCTCCGTGCGGGCCTGGGCGCGGAGGTCCGCCGGGGCCTTCCCATCGGCGCCGATCATGTTGTGCATGTGCCGCACGGTGCCGTTGCGGTACTCGCCGGAGTCCAGCAGGAGCACGGGCCGGTGCATCCGTCCGAGGGTGAGCGCCGCCTGGAGTCCGGCGGGGCCGGCACCGATCACGATCGCGTCGTACATGGGGGTTCCCTTCTCGCGTCTTGCGTTCGGCACCAGTCTGTGACTTCATGTCAACATGAAGTCAAGCGACCCGCACCCCTGGTCCGTCGGCGAGGTCGCCGCGCGGTTCGACCTGCCGACGAACGTCCTGCGGCACTGGGAGACGGTCGGACTGCTGCGGCCGCCCCGCGACCCGGCGGGCCGGCGACGGTACGGCGAGGACGAAGTCGTACGCATCGCCGTCATCCAGCGCAGCAAGGCCGCCGGGATGAGCCTCGACCAGATCGCCGTGCTCCTCGACGACGGCAGCGCCGGGCGGCATCAGGTGCTGCAGCAACATCTCGACGACCTCGACCGGCGGATGGAGGAGATGCGGCGATCGCGGGAGATGACCGAGCACGCCATGGGGTGCCGGGCGCACGACATCGCGACCTGTCCGCGGTTCCGCGCCGGGGTGGACGACGTGCTCGCGCGCTTCTGACTCCCCCCGGGGGTACCCGGCCGATGCATAGGAAGCTCTGCGTAAACTCGGAGACGTGTCCCGCGCTTCCAGGATTCACCCGATCCGCAACGGCCGCCCCTCCCGTCTTCGGCCCCTCGGCCGCCTGGGCGGAGCCGCGCTCGCTGCGGTGCTCGCCGTCGGTCTGAGCGCCTGCGCTCCCGACGCCGTGAGCGAGTCGTTCCTGAACGGCGAGAACACCGGCTATGTCGCGGCCGACGGCGCGATCGTCGAGATCCCCGTCGCCGAACGCGGCGAGCCGGTCGAGTTCGCCGGGGTCACCGAGCACGGCGAGGACTTCGACAGCGCCGACATCGCCGGGAAGGTCGCGGTCGTGAACTTCTGGTACGCCGGCTGCGCCCCGTGCCGCGTCGAGGCCCCCGACCTGGAGGCCGTCTGGCAGGAGCACCAGGACGCGGACGTGCAGTTCATCGGCATCAACACGCGCGACCAGGCGGACACGGCTGTCGCGTTCGCCGACGAGTTCGGGATCACCTACCCGAGCCTCATCGACGTGGACACCGCGCAGGCCAAGCTCGCCTTCGCGAAGGTCGTGCCGATCTCGGCCACCCCCACCACGCTCGTGCTCGACAAGCAGGGCCGCGTCGCCGCGAAGATCATCGGTCCGATCGACGGCACCTCCGTGCTCTCCACGCTCGTCAAGGACGCGCTGGCGGAGGACTCCTGATGTCCGCGAGGTCGTCGTGAACCCCGACGCGATCATCGGATCCGGAGCCCTCTGGATCGCGGTCCCGGTGGCGATGCTCGCCGGACTCGTCTCGTTCCTCTCGCCGTGCGTGCTCCCGCTCGTTCCGGGGTACCTCGGCTTCCTCGGGGGAGCCGTCACGCCGCGGAACACCTCGACGACCGGCGGCGGTACCACGCAGACGGCGACGCGCAGCCGCCTCGTCCTCGGCGTGCTGCTGTTCATCCTCGGCTTCACCGTGGTCTTCATCCTCTACACGGTGCTCGGCGGCACCGCCGGCGTGTTCCTGCTGCAGTGGGGCGACCTCATCACCCGCATCCTCGGCGTCGTCATCATCGCGATGGGCCTGGTCTTCCTCGGGCTCTTCGGGTTCGCGCAGAAGGAGCTCCGCTTCCACGTCGACTCGAAGGCCGGCATGGTCGGTGCCCCGCTCCTCGGCGTCGCGCTCGGCATCGGCTGGGCGCCCTGCATGGGTCCCACGCTCGCCGCCATCCTCGCGCTCTCCTTCAACGCCGGCGACCCCGTCCGTGCGGGCTTCCTGGGCCTCGCGTACTCCCTCGGCCTCGGCATCCCGTTCCTGCTCGTGGCCCTCGGCTTCGGCTGGGCGACCAAGGCCATCGGGTTCCTGCGCCGCCACATCCGGGTCGTGAACATCCTCGGCGGCGTGCTGCTGATCCTCCTCGGTGTCCTGATGGTCACCGGCCTGTGGACCGACATCATGTCGCGGCTGACGGCGGTGATCGGCAGTGTCATCCTCCCGCTCTGACCGCTCCGAGACGACCATGACGAAGAACAAGAGTGCCGTGACCAACGACTCCAGCGATCCGCTCCGCCCGTCCGACCACGTCGACGGCGACGACACCATCACCCAGCCGCGGCTCGGCTTCGTCGGCTGGCTGCGGTGGGGGTGGCGTCAGCTCACCTCGATGCGCACGGCGCTCGTCCTGCTGCTCGTCCTGGCGATCGCGGCGATCCCCGGATCGATCTTCCCGCAGCGGATGGCCGACCCGAACGGCGTGACGCAGTGGGAGCGCGACAACCCCGATCTGTTCCCGGTGCTCGACGGGCTCAAGCTCTTCGACGTGTACCTGTCGCCCTGGTTCTCGGCGATCTACCTGCTGCTGTTCACCTCGCTCGTCGGCTGCGTGATCCCGCGCATCAAGCACCACGCCAAGGCGTTGCAGGCCCGCCCGCCGCGCACACCCGCGCGGCTGCGACGTCTGGAGGACTACCGCGCCGTCACCCGCGACACCGTCGCCGACTCCGGCACGCGCACGGGGGACGCCGCCGCGGAGGCCGCCGCCTCGATCGACGTCGCCACGAAGCAGCTCAAGGCACTCGGCTACCGCGTGGAGCGCTACGACCGCGAGCACACGTACTCGGTGTCGGCCGAGCGCGGCTACTGGCGGGAGACGGGCAACCTGCTCTTCCACCTCGCCCTCGTCGGTGTGCTCGTGACGATCGGCGTCGGCGGCGGCTTCGCGTACACGGGCCAGCGCGTGCTCGTCGAGGGGGAGACCTTCGCCAATACGCTGCTCGACTACGACTCCATGAACCGCGGGCGCTTCGTGGCCGACGACTCCTTCGCGCCGTACTCGATGCGGCTGGACTCCTTCGACGTCACGTATCAGCCGTTCGGTGAGCCCGGCTCCGGCCAGGCCGGGAACTTCTCCGCGAACATGACCATCCAGGAGAACGGCGAGGAGCGCGAGGGCGCCGTCAAGGTCAACGAGCCGCTGGGCGTGGCCGACGACGACGTGTTCCTGCTCGGCAACGGGTACGCCCCGACGGTCACCGTGCGCGACCCCGAGGGCAACGTGGTGTTCCACAACAGCACGCCGTTCCTCCCGCAGGACAACAACATGACCTCGCTCGGCGTGCTCAAGGTGCCGGACGGCCTGGCCGAGCAGGTGGGCCTCGTCGGCTTCTTCTACCCGACCACCGGCGTGCTCGACACGGGCGCCTTCTTCTCCGCCTACCCCGACCTCACCAACCCGACACTCACGCTCGACGTGTACACGGGCGACCTCGGGATCAACGACGGCGTGCCGCGCTCGGTGTACGTGCTCGACACCTCCGACATGACCAAGCTCACCGGACGCAGCACCGACGTCGAGTCGATCGAGCTGTCACCGGGTGAGACCGCGCAGCTGCCGAACGGCCTGGGCTCGGTCACCTTCGACGACGAGTCGCCGGAGAGCGCCACCGACTCCTCGGAGTCCGTCAAGCGCTTCGCCTCCCTGCAGATCCACCGCGACGAGTCCGGGGTGTTCGTGCTCGGGTTCGCACTGCTGGCGCTCGGCGGCCTCATGCTCGCCCTGTTCGTGCCGCGTCGGCGCGTGTGGGTGAAGGCCACCGCGGCGGAGGGCGCCGTCGACCTCGAGTACGCGGCCCTGGCCCGAGGGGAGGACCCCACGCTCGCCCGCGCCGTGGACGACCTCCGCGCCGGTCACGCCCGGCTGCTCGACGCCGCGGGCGGCACGATCGCCCGCACCCCTGAAGACGCCGACGAGGACGCCGCGGACGCCGCCGCGGACCCCGCGGCCCCGGCACCCGGAAAGTAGACTGACACCATGCTCGAGCTCAACGTGATCTCGCCGGTCCTGCTCTGGACGGCGATCGCGATCTACGCGGCGGCCTTCGTGGCCTATGCCTTCGATCTCGCGCGTCGCTCGCAGGCGACCGCCGACGCCCACACCGTCCGTGAGGGTGAGCTCGTGGCCGCCGGTCGTTCCGGTGGTGCCGTCTCCGCTCCGCTCGATGCGACCGGAGCCCCGACGGCGGCGCCGCAGCGGTTCGTCATGGCCCGCATCGGCACCTCGCTCACCGTGCTCGGCTTCGTGTTCCACCTCGCGGCGACCCTCACCCGCGGTATCGCCGCGGGACGGGTGCCCTGGGCGAACCTGTACGAGTTCGCGATGGTGGGGACGCTGCTCATCATCGCGGTCTACCTGGCGGTGCTCACCCGCCTCGACCTGCGCTTCCTCGGCACCTTCATCACGGGCCTCGTGGTGGTCCTCCTGGGTCTCGGCGCGACGAACTTCTACGTCGAGGTCTCGCCGCTGATGGACCCGCTGAAGAGCGTGTGGCTCATCATCCACGTGTTCGTCGCCTCGCTCGCGACCGCGTTCTTCGCCCTCGCCTTCGCGCTCTCGGTGATCCAGCTCATGCAGGCGCGACGCGAGCGGCTGCTCGGCGAGGGGGCGGCGAAGACCGGCCCCGGCTTCCTGCGGACCTTCCCGCCGGCGGAGCGGCTGGAGAGCCTGGCGTACCTGTTCACGATCATCGGCTTCATCCTCTGGACCTTCACGCTCATCGCCGGGTCCATCTGGGCGTACTACGCGTGGAGCCGCTTCTGGGGCTTCGACGTGAAGGAGACCTGGACCTTCGTGATCTGGGTGCTCTACGCCGGGTACATCCACGCCAGGGCGACGCGCGGCTGGCGCGGCAACCCCTCGGCCTGGCTCTCGATCGTCGGCTTCACCGCCGTGATCTTCAACTTCACCATCGTCAACGTCTTCTTCAAGGGCCTGCACGCCTACTCCGGCCTGAGCTGAGCCCGCCGAGCACAGCTTCGGAGGTCGCGAGGGACACGCCGCCGGGCGGGGCTCGGTCATGGCGTGTCGTCCGCCATCTCCGACGTCGTGCCTGCCGGAGCAGGGCTCAGCCGCCGAGCGGGATGACCTCGGCGTGCTCGACGCCGCCCTCGTACCAGACGAACTCGGCCTCGGTGACGACCTCCGTCGGGACGGGTGAGAGCGGACGGACCTGGGTGGCGGCGAGCTGCTGCCATGTCTCGGGATCCAGCGTCTTGCCGTAGAGCACCGAGAGGTGGAAGGTCCAGTCCTCGACGGAGAGCTCGTCGAGGCGACGGAAGTCCGTCGGCCGGAGCACCTCCGTCAGTGAGGCGTATGCGTGCACGAGGGCGGGCGTGCGGGCGAGGCGCAGGATCACGATCTGCCACGGCGCGGGGAAGACGTCCACGGCGTCGGCGGTGAGCTCGAGAGGACTCTGTTCCGTAGCCCAGGCGCGGATCACGGCTCGCAGCTCCTCCCGACGCTCCGGCTCGAAGAAGCCTCGAAGCGTCACGTGCTCCGTGTGCGGATGCCGCAGCGGCGTGTCCAGACGACCGAGCGCAGCCTCCTGGATCGCCCGGTATTCCACGGCGACGGCACCCGTCGGCCGGAGGACGAGATACTGCTGCCCGTCGAGGCCCGCGAGCTGGTCCGGAGTGTCCATGAACGGTCGGCGCATGGCACGAGGGTACGGGGTATCGCCGTCGTGTCCGGGCACAGTCTCGGAGATCGGACCCGACACGCCGCCGGAGCGGGCTGTCCGGCGGCGTGTCGTGCGTGATCTCCGAAGTTGTGCCCGGGGTCAGGCGGTGACGACGGCGCGCGCCGTGGTCGTGCGGCGGACCGCGACGACCACCGTCGTGGCGACGAGCGAGAGCACGCCCCAGACGACGAGGGCGGCGACGGCGGCCCCGCTCGCCTCCACGAGACCCGCGAAGGCCGGTGCGGTCGGGAGGGCGGCCCCGATGCTCGCGAGCCAGTCGGGCACGGTCGAGATGAGTCCCGTCGCCACGGCGATGACCCCGATCAGTGCGGCGATCCAGCGTCCGACGCCGCCGAACACCGCGACGAGGGCCTGGTTCACCGCGGCGAACACCACCCCGGCGAGGACGGCGGTCCCCGCGAACGCCCACCACTCCGCGAGGTCGTAGTCGGCCACGATCTGCACGATGAGCGAGACGAGCAGACCCTGTGCCGCGCCGATCGCTGCGGCCGGCCAGAACGCGCGGAGGGTGAGGGAGGCGGAGGAGCGTCGTGAGGTGAGGGTGCGCGCCGTGTGGGCACGGAGCACGAGGAAGGACGCGAGACCGCCGAACCACAGCACCACCGCGGTGAGCAGCGGGATCGCGGTGGGGCCGAAGAGCGAGCCCATCGAGGAGTCGGTCGCCACGGGGTCGGCGATCACCGACGCCAGCGACGTCGACTCCTCGTCGCTGAAGGACGGGAGGGAGTCGGCCGCGGTGCGCAGTCCGCCAGCGAGATCGCCGGTGCCGGTCGCGAGGGTGTCGAGACCGGTGGCGAGCTCCGTGCTGCCGTCGGCGAGCTGGGTCGCGCCGTCGGCGAGCTGCGTCGCGCCCGACGACAGCGCCCGCGCTCCCGCGGCCGACTGATCCACGCCCTCTGTCGCGAGGCGGTTGAGCCCGCCGGCGAGCTCGGTCGCCCCGGCGCCCGCCTCGCCGAGCTGGGTGGCGAGCGTGGAGAAGGACGCGGGAAGCGCGGCGATTCCACCCGCGACCTGGGGGCTGTTGAGGATGCCGGAGGCGGTCCCCGCCGACTTCGCCGCTGCCGCCGCCTTCGCGGCGAGGTCGGAGAGCTGCCCGCACTCCGCCGAGTCCGGGTCGGCGGCGCACGCCGTGGCCGCCATCGTCCCGAGACCCTGTGCGACCGTGGCCGAGTCCGTCGCGGCCGACTTCGCCGACGCGCCCGCCGACTGGATGCTACCGGTGAGCTTCTGGACGCCGGCGACCCGGCCCTGCAGCTCAGTCGCCGCGGAGGTGAGTCCCGCGCCGATCGTCCCTGCGCCGGTCGCCGCCTGCCGCGTCTGCCCCGCGATCGTGTCGAGGCCGGACGCGAGCGTCGAGGCCCCGCTGCCCAGCTCTCCGGCACCCGCGGCGAGCTGCGTCGCGCCCTCCGGGAGGGCCGCGGCGCCGGTCGCCGCGTCACGGGCACCCTGCGCCAGCTCCAGGGCCCCGTCCGCCGCATCGCCGATCTGGTCGCCGATGGTGGTGAAGCCGACGAGGATGTTCTCGGTCGTGGCCTCGGACAGGGTGGTGCCGAGCGTCGAGGCCGCCACGTCGGCGATCTGCCCGGTGATGAGGTCGTCCGCCACGAGGCCGTCGTCGGGCGTCGTCACCTGGATCGTCGCCTGCTCCGCGTCCCCGCCGCCGTCCGCGACCGCCTGACCCGCGGAGGTCGCCGCGGCCGAGAAGTCCTCGGGGATCGTGATGACGGCCTGGTAGGTGCCGTCGGCGAGCCCGTCGGCGGCGTCCTCCTCGTTGGAGATGACCCACGTGAGGTTCGAGTCGAGATCGTCCGAGCCCTCGACGAGGCCGGACGCGAGCTGTCGCCCGAGGGGAGCGGTCTGGCCGTCGATCTCGACGGGTTCGTCGAGGTTCACGATCGCCGCGGTCATGGAGTCGAGACGCTCGGTCGGGTTGTAGAGCGCGGCCATGAGGATGCCGCCGATCGCGGCCGGCAGCAGCAGAACGCCGAGGACGGTGAGCCAGGTGATGGGCTTGCGTGAGCGGGCACGCTCGAGGGGGAGGGTCATGCGGGCACCTCGGTCGTTTCTGCGGCGCTCGGGCGGGGCGCGCGCGTGTCGAGTACGTCGGCGGACGGCCATCCGGCATCCGCGAGGAGGGAGCGGGCCGCGTCGGGGTCGGCGGCCGTGGCGAAGACGGCGAGCTCTCGGCGCGACCTCGCGTCGCGCAGCATCGCGGCGACCTGGTCGCGCTCGCCGCCGCGGAGCCGGTCCGCGCCGTCGATCACCACGAGCTCGGAACGGCCGCGGAGGGCTTCGCGGAGGTCGGCGAGCACCGGGGCGTCGTCACCCGGGAGCACGCAGCCCACGTGGGAACGGACCCAGGCCGCCCGACCGGGGAGCAGGTGCCCGGCGACGCGGAGGCGTCCGTCGGCCGGAGCGATGCGGGCGCCGACGGTGAGCGCGAGGGCCCGCAGCGTCCCGGCGTCCGCGCCGCTCGCGACCAGGGCCGCGCCGGGTGCGAGCCGCAGCGACAGTCCCTCCGTCGCCGCGGCGCCCGCGCCGAGCTCCAGGTCATCGGCCGCGACGAGCGACCCGTCGCTCGGCCACGCCTCGAGGTGCCGTTCGCGTTCCACCGCCTCACCCTCGATGTCCACCCGGGGGAGGATCCGCTCGAGCCACGACGGGATCTCCCACGCGCGCTCCCCGAGGATCGCCATGAGCGCCGGGATCAGCGTCATGCGCACGAGGAAGGCGTCGAAGGCGATGCCGGCGGCGAGTCCGAGGGCGATGGGCTTGAGGGAGGAGTCGCCCTCCGGCACGAAGGCGACGAACACCGCGAACATGATGAGGCCGGCCGCCGTGACGACCTTCGCCGAACCGGTGAACCCGCTCCGTACCGCGCGCAGAGCTGCGGCCCGTCGGGTGGCGCGGTTCACCGATCCCGCACCCTCGCGGAGGTCGGGATCGTGCACGAAGTCCTCGCGCATCCGCGACACGAGGAACACCTGGTAGTCCATCGCCAGGCCGAAGAGCACGCCCATGAGGATGATCGGCATGAAGCTGATGATCGGGCCGACCTTCGCGACGTGCAGGAGGTCGGCGAACCAGCCCCACTCGAAGACCGCCCCGACGACGCCGAAGGCGGCGACGATCGACAGCAGGTAGCCCGCCGCGGCGGTGATCGGCACCCAGAGGGAGCGGAACACGATGGTGAGGAGGATCAGCGAGAGACCGATCACGAAGATCCCGAACGGCAGCAGAGCCGCCCCGAGCTGATCCGAGATGTCGATGCCGACGGCGGTGAAACCGGTGACCTTGAGGTCGATGCCGAACTCGTCCAGCCACTCGTCGTGGTGGCTGCGGAGCTCGCGCACGAGATCGGCCGTCGCGGGGTCGTCGGGAGCCGTCTCCGGGATGATCTGGACGATGCCGGTGTCGGCGGTCTCGTTCGGCGTCGCGAGGGCGACCTCCTTCACGCCGGGAACCTCGGCCACTGCGTCTCCGAGGTCCTCCATGAGACCGAGCGGATCGGTGGAGGTGACGATGGTGCCGGTGAGGATGAGGGGGCCGTTGAACCCGGGGCCGAACTGCTCGCCGACGAGGTCGTAGTTCTGTCGCGCCTCGGAGTCCTTCGGCAAGACGCCGGCGTTCGGCAGGGCGAGGTCGAGGCTGAGAGCGGGGACGGCGACGATGCCGAGGCCGAGGACGACCGCGAGGGAGACGAGGACGGGGTGCTTCGTCACGCCCTCCACCCACCGACGGCTGCCGCGGGGCTTCGTGACGGCGTCCTTCGCGGGCGCCTTCTTCGGGGCCTTCGCGCGCTTCGGTCGTCCGGCCACGCGGCCCTTGAGGAATCCGAGCAGGGCCGGGGTCAGTGTCACCGCGATCGCCACGGCGACCGCGACGGCCACGGACGCCGCGACGCCCATGGTGGTGAGGAACGGGATGCCCGCGAAGCCCAGGCCGATCAGCGCGATGAGCACGGTGACGCCGGCGAAGACGACCGCCGACCCGGCCGTGCCCACGGCCCGTGCGGCCGACTCCTCGGGTTCCACGCCGTCCCGGACCTGGTCCTGGTGGCGCGCGACGATGAAGAGCGCGTAGTCGATCCCCACCGCGAGTCCGAGCATCAGGGCGAGCAGCGGCGTGGTGGAGGAGACGGTCGCGAAGGCGGTCGCCGTGAAGATCCCGGCCATGGAGATGCCGACACCGAGGATCGCGGTGAGCAGGGGGAGTCCGGCGACCACGAACGACCGGAACGTGACGATGAGCACGAGGAGCGCGATGAGCAGGCCCACCGCCTCGGTGAGGGTGACGCCGGGGATCGAGATCGCGAAGAGGTCGCCGCCGAGAGAGGCCTGCGCACCGTCGGGGAGCTCTGCCGCGAGCTCGTCGACGGTGGAGCGCAGGGCGTCCTTGGTCTCCTCGGAGACGTCGGTGGACTCACCGTCGAACTGCAGGCGCACGATGGCCGCCGTGCCGTCGTCGTTGATCATGCCGTTGACCATCTCGTCGTACGGCGAGGTGGCGGCGAGGACCTCGTCGAGGTCGCCGAGCTCCGACACGGCATCCTCGATCGGCTCGCGGTACTCGTCATCGGTGATCTCGTCGCCGTCGGCGGCCACGACGATGAACTGCGCATTCGTGCCGCTCACCTGCGGGAAGGAGCGGGAGAGCTGCTCGAGGCCGGCCTGGGACTCGGTCCCGGGGATGGAGAACGTGTTGTCGGTGCCGGCGCCGAGGACCACGGCTCCGGCTCCGGCGATGCCGAGGGCGAGGAGCCAGGAGACGAGGACGCGCCACGGGTGACGGAAGGACCAGCGTCCGAGGGACGAGAGGAGTGTGGACACGCGAATCTCCGTGGGGTGCCGGGTGGATACACAGGTGTATCCGATACATAGATGTATCGTAAGGTCATCCGCCATCCGGAGTCTGTGCACCGGGTGTGAATCGTCGAGAGGGAAGGCCAGGAGGTTCCGATGTCGTCACCCGCCACCCGCAGCCGGGAGAACACGAAAGCGCGTCTGCTGGAGGCCGCCGCGCAGGTGTTCGCCGAGGTCGGCCTGGACGGGGCCTCGGTCGAGGCGGTCTGCGAGCGCGCCGGCTTCACGCGCGGGGCGTTCTACTCGAACTTCGAGTCGAAGGACGAGCTGTTCCTGACCCTCGCGGCCGGGGTTGCCGACGCGAGGGTGGCAGCCGTGCGGACTCGCGTGGAGCAGATGCGGGCGGACGGCGAGCTCGCCGACGACTGCGACCCGAAGGATCTCGTCCAGCAGATCATGGAGCTCGGCAGCGACGACCGCCTGGGCGTGATGCTCATGAGCGAGATCCGCATCCGCGCCCTGCGTGATCCGCAGTTCGGCGAGGCCTACCTCGCCCAGGAGCGCGAGATGGTGGCGAGCATCGCGCGCATCGTGGAGGACATCGTGGAGGCAGCGGGGACGCTGCGCCTCCGGCTGCCGGCCACCGATGCGGCGCGCATGCTCATGATCCTCTGGGAGGGCATGACCGTCCGCGGTGCGATGGCCGGTCGTGACGACGCGGCCCTGCGGCACTCCGGCGGCGAGGAGCTGGGGCGGCTCGTGGAACTCCTCGTCGAGTCCTAGGCGCTGCGGGCTGCGAGCAGCTCGTGGTGGCAGCGGGCCAGTCGGGCCAGCCACCATTCCCGACGCTCGTCCGCGGCGGCGAGCCGGGTGAGCGCTGCCGGGTCGGGGGACAGGCGTCCCACCGGGATCGCGCCGTCCACGGGGCGGAGGTCGGCGACGTCGTCCTGGAACAGGGAGGCCGTGCCCAGACCGCAGTCGTAGTCGAGGGTGGGGAGCGCGGCGGCCAGCGCGGCCCCCTGCGACAGGCCGATCGCGGTGTCCAGGGCGCTGGAGACGACCGCGGGAAGGCCGGCCGCGGTGACGATCTGCAGGGCATGGGTCAGGCCGCCCAGGGGCTGCGCCTTGATGACGACGATGTCCGCCGCGCCCGCGCGGGCGACGGCGAGGGGGTCGCCGGACTTCCGGATGCTCTCGTCCGCGGCGACCGGGATCCCCATGTAGGCGATGCGCCGGCGCAGCTCGACGAGCTCGGGCACGGAGGCGCAGGGCTGCTCGATGTACTCCAGGTCGAAGACGGCGAGGGCGTGCACGGCGTGCTCGGCCTCATCGACGTTCCAGAGGCCGTTCGCGTCGATCCGGATGCGGCCCTCCGGCCCGAGCGTCTCCCGGACAGCGCGGAGCCGGGCGACGTCGTCCGCCAGTACCTGTCCCGGCTCGGCGACCTTGACCTTCGCGGTCCGGCATCCGGCGAAACGCCCGAGGACCTCGGGCACGCGGGTGGCGTCGACGGCGGGCACGGTGGCGTTGACGCCGACGCGGTCGCGCAGCGGTGCGGGTTGGGGGGCGTACGCGTAGTCGATCGCGGCCGCCAGCCAGGTCGCGGCCTCGGCGTCGTCGTACTCGACGAACGGGGAGAACTCGGCCCAGCCCTCCGGCCCTTCGAACAGCAGGGCCTCGCGGGTGTCGACGCCGCGGAAGCGGGTCTGCATCGGCAGGGCGACGACGCGGGCGGAATCGAGGAGCTCCGTGACGGCGGGGATCATGACCCCATTGTGCGCCACGACCCTCGACAGGATGTGGCACGTATCTGTGCCATTGACAATGGTGTGTGACGCACACTAATGTGGTCGGCATGAACGAATCGCTCGACACGCATCTGCAGGAACTGCGCCGCGGCACCGTGGTGCTCGCCTGCCTGCAGCTGCTGCGCACGCCGGAGTACGGGTATGCGCTGCTCGAGCAGCTCGAGAGTCGGGGCTTCGCCACCGATGCGAACACGCTCTACCCGCTGCTCCGTCGTCTGGAGAAGCAGGAGTACCTCACGAGCGAGTGGAACACCGACGAGGCCCGGCCTCGCAAGTTCTACCGCACCTCGGAAGCCGGAGCCCGGCTCGCCGACACCCTCACCGACGAGTGGCGCGCGCTGACCGCCGCGATCGCCTCCCTCACCCCCGAGGAGAACTGACATGACCCCCACGAGCACGCTCACCGAGCGCTACATCAGCGCCACGATCCGCAGCCTCGCGCCGGAGGCGCAGGGCGAGGTCCGTGCTGAACTCGAAGCGGCCATCGCCGACGCCGTCGACGCGCGGCGGGAACAGGGCGAGAGCCCGGAGGAGGCGGAGCGCGCCGTCCTCACCGACCTCGGCGACCCGGGCATCCTCGCCGCCGGATACGCCGACCGACCGCTCCACCTCATCGGTCCGCGCTACTACCTCACCTGGTGGCGGCTGCTGAAGCTGCTCCTGTTCATCGTGCCGCCGTTCGCCGCGGTGGGCGTCGCGATCGGGCAGCTGATCAACGGCGGCGGACCCGGAGAGGTGATCGGCGCGGTCGTCTCGGTCACGCTGTCGGTGATCGTGCACCTGTGCTTCTGGGTCACGCTCGTCTTCGTCGTGCTGGAGCGCACCGGCGCCGACACCGGCGTGCGCTGGAACGTGGACCAGCTTCCCGAGCCGACGGAGCACGGGGCCGCCCGCGCCGACGTGATCGCCTCGCTCGTGTTCCTCCTCGCCGGCATCGGCGCGATCGTGTGGGACGCGACGCTCGGATTCTTCCCGACCGGCGGCGACCCCATCCCGATCCTGGCGCCCGCGCTCTGGCCGGTGGGCATCGGCATCCTCCTCGCGCTCATGATCGCGGAGGCCGTCCTGGCCGTCGCCGTGTACGCGCGTCGGCGGTGGACCGTCGCCGCGGCCGTCGTGAACACCGTCCTCGCCGTCGGCTTCGCCGTGTGGGCCCTCACCCTGCTCCTGCAGGGCGAGCTCCTCAACCCGGCCTTCCTCGAGTTCGTGTTCACGGACAACGGGGTGGATGCCGACACGATGCGCGTGCTCACGGTGATCACCGGCGTCTGCCTCGTGGCCTTCCCGGCCTGGGACATCGTCGACGGGTGGATGAAGACGGCGCGTGCCCGGGGAATAGGCTGAAGATCGTGACCGATGCCTTCGTCTCCGACCTGTTCGATCCCGCCGAGTGGGAGCTGGCGCCCGGCGCCGAGCACTACACCGACATCACGGCGCACGTGAGCCGCGACGGCGGGGTCGCCCGCATCGCCTTCCACCGACCCGAGGTGCGCAACGCCTTCCGCCCGCACACGGTCGACGAGCTCTACCGGGCGCTCGACATCGCGCGACAGGACGCGCGTATCGGGGCGGTGCTGCTGACCGGCAACGGACCGAGCCCGAAGGACGGCGGCTGGGCGTTCTGCTCCGGCGGTGATCAGCGCATCCGCGGCCGGGACGGGTACAAGTATGCTTCGACAGGCTCAGCAACCCAGGGGGAAGGAGCCGCCCCCGCTGTCGGGCGGCTGCACATCCTCGAGGTGCAGCGGCTCATCCGGTTCATGCCGAAGGTCGTCATCGCCGTGATCCCCGGGTGGGCGGCCGGCGGCGGGCACTCGCTGCACGTGGTGTGCGACCTGACCATCGCGTCGGCCGAGCACGCGCGCTTCAAGCAGACGGACGCCGACGTCGGCAGCTTCGATGCCGGGTACGGCTCCGCCTACATGGCCCGGCAGACGGGGCAGAAGTTCGCGCGGGAGGTGTTCTTCCTCGCCGAGGAGTACTCGGCGCAGCGGGCCTACGAGGCGGGCGCCGTGAACCGCGTCGTGCCGCACGCCGAGCTCGAGCGTGAGGCGCTGAAGATGGCGCGCACCGTGCTGACGAAGTCGCCGACCGCGATCCGGATGCTGAAGTTCGCCTTCAACGCCGTCGATGACGGGCTCGTAGGGCAGCAGGTGTTCGCCGGCGAGGCCACGCGTCTCGCCTACGGCACCGACGAGGCGGTGGAGGGGCGGGATTCGTTCCTCGAGAAGCGCGCCCCCGACTGGTCCTCGTTCCCCTGGCACTACTGAGCCGGAGGGACGATCGTGACCGCCCTCATCCCGACCGACGCCGAAGACACCGGGCTCCTGCGGGAGGCGCTGCTCCGAGCTCTCGACGCGGGACCGGCTCTCGGCTTCGGCATGCTCGCCGACGCCCCGGCGGAGGTGGACGACGGCATCGCCGCGGTCATCGCGACCTCCGGATCCAGCGGCGTCCCGAAGCGGGTGGCGCTGAGCGGCGAGGCCCTGCGGGCGAGTGCGGAGGCCACCGCCGCACGGATCGGCAGCGGTCGCTGGCTGCTCGCTCTCCCGGCCGGCTACGTCGCGGGGCTGCAGGTGATGGTGCGGTCGATCCTCGCGGGCACGGAGCCGACCCGGATCGAGGGGCGGTTCACCCCGCGGGCGTTCGCCGAGGCCACGCGGAGCATGCGGCACGTCACGACCGCGGGCGTCCTCCCCGCCCTCTACACCTCCCTCGTCCCGGCGCAGATCGCGACGCTGCTCGACGCGAGTACCGAGCCGGGGGTGCTCGCGGCGCTGCAAGCCTACGAAGCCATCCTCGTCGGGGGCCAGGCGCTGCCAGAGCCGCTGCGGGAGCGGGCGGCCGACCTCGGAGTGCGTCTCGTGCGGACCTACGGCTCGACGGAGACCAGCGGCGGCTGCGTGTACGACGGCGTCCCGCTCGACACCGTGAACGTCCGGGCGGTCGACGGCGAGCTGCGGATCGCCGGCCCCATGCTCGCGGAGGGCTATCTGGGCGACCCGGCACTGACCGCGCGCACGTTCGTCAGGGACGAGCACGGCATCCGCTGGTACCGCACCGGCGACCTCGGGCTCCTCGAGGACGGCGTGGTGCGCGTGCACGGTCGCGCGGACAACGTGATCGTGTCGGGTGGCATCAACATCTCGCTCGACCGGGTGGAGCGCATCGTCCGCTCGGTCCCCGGGCTGCATCAGGCCGTGGTCGTGGGGGTGTCGGATGACCGCTGGGGGGAGGCCTCGGTCATCGTCGCGGCGCGCGGGGAGGCCCTGCGGCGCAGCGAGTCCGAGCAGCTCGCCCAGGCCAGGGAGGCGGTGGCCGGCGAGATCGGCGCCCACGCCCGTCCGTCCCGCCTGATCCTCGTGGACGAACTCGACGTCCTCTCCTCCGGCAAACCCGACCGCGAGGCGATCCGCCGCATGGTCGCCTCCCTCTAGCCCGTCGACCCACCCCTTTCGCGCCGACCCGGCCCCTTCCGGACGGCCGCAAGGGGCCGGGACACACGGAAAGGGGTGGGTCGGCGGGAGTGCCAGACTGAGGGCATGGCCTCGTACACGCATGGACACCACGAATCCGTCCTCCGCTCGCACAGTGTGCGGGACATCGCGAACTCGGCGGCCTACCTTCGACCGCACCTCACGGCAGAAACCCGGCTCCTCGACGTGGGAGCGGGACCCGGGTCGATCACGGTGGACTTCGCGGGTGTGGTCGCGCACGTCATGGCGACCGAGATCGACGATGCTGCGCTGTCCCTCTCCCGGGACCTCGCCACCGCGCGAGGCGTCACGAACATCGCCTTCTCCGTCGAGGACGTGCACGCGCTGAGCTTCGCCGACGACTCCTTCGACGTCGTGCACGCGCACCAGGTGCTGCAGCACGTCGCCGATCCGGTGCAGGCGCTGCGGGAGATGCGCCGGGTCGCGAAGCCCGGGGGACTCATCGCCGCCCGCGACGCCGACTACGCGGGTTTCCTGTGGTTCCCCGTGCTTCCGGAAATCGACCGCTGGCTCGCGCTGTACCGCGCCGCCGCCCGGGCGAACGGCGGAGAACCGGACGCCGGCCGCCGCCTCCTGGCCTGGGCGCGGGCGGCGGGCTTCGAGGACGTCTCGGCGACCGCGTCGACCTGGTGCTACGCGACGCCGTCCGAGCGCGCCTGGTGGGGCGGGATGTGGGCCGACCGCATCCTGGAGTCGGCGCTCGCGCGGCAGCTCGTGGACCAGGAGATGGCCTCCGCCGCCGACCTGCAGGAGATCAGCGACGCCTGGAAGCGCTGGTCCGACGACGGCGACGGCTGGTTCCTCGTGCCGCATGGGGAGATCCTCGCCCGCGCCTGACGGATACATCCCGCGACGGATGCCAGTCCCCGGGCGCTCGCGTAGCGTGGGGGAGTGATCCGTCCGCTGTCCCGTACCGGCCTCGTCCTCGACATCGTCGGGGCGGTGCTGCTGTTCGCGCTTCTGACGCCGCTCGGGGTCGTGTTCTATGCGCCCCAACCGGACCTGGCCGGGTCCTCCGCGGTCAACGTCATCGGTCTGATCTCGTCGTCGGTGTTCCTGTTCGGCGGTGTCGCGATCGGACGCCTGGCCCCCGGTCTTGCGCTCGCCGCGGCCTGGGCCGGCGCCATCGTGCAGATGCTCGCCGGGTTCGGGCCGCTGCCGACCGACTTCGCGATCCTCCTCGTGCTGTACGCGACCTCCGCGTGGGGCACCCGCCGCGTGCTCTGGTGGGGGTTCGGATCGGTGATCGTCGGCGGCATCGTCGCCGCGCTGTACATGGTTGTCGTCGGGGGCGTCATGTTCGGCTCCGGCAGCGGATGGGAGCTCGTGACCGGCGGCACCCTGCTCGTCGCGGCCTCCATCATGGCGCTGGGGTTCGCGTGGGTGTGCGGTCTCCTCTGGCGGGTCGTGCTGCGCAACCGGCGCACGCGTTCGGCGCAGCTGCAGGCCGAGGCCCTGGCCGCCGAGGAGCAGGAACGGGTGCGCATTGCGCGGGACATGCATGATGTCGTGGCCCACTCGCTCGCGGTCGTCATCGCCCAGGCTGACGGTGCCCGCTATGCCGCGGCGGTGAAGCCGGAGATCGCGACGGAGGCCCTCGGCACGATCGCGCAGACCGCCCGCGGAGCCCTGAGCGACGTGCGGATGCTCCTCACCCAGCTCCGTCATCGGCAGGGGGACGGTCCGCAGCCGACCCTCGCCGACCTCGAGACGCTGTTCGCCCAGGTGCGCCAGGCCGGCATCGAGCCGCGGGTCACCGTCGACCCCATGCCCCCGGGGGAGCCGCCGGGGGCGATCCAGCTCGCGGTCTACCGGATCCTCCAGGAGGCGCTGACCAACGCGATCCGCCACGGCGACGGCGCGGTGGACGTGCATCTCGCATGGCTCCCCGATCGCGTCGACATCGAGGTCCGCAACACCGTCTCGCCGGAGTCGATGCCGGGGGCCCCCGGAGGACACGGCCTCATCGGCATGCGTGAGCGGGCGCAGCTCGTGGGCGGTAGTCTGCAAGCCGAGCGCCGTGGTGCGCAGTTCGTCGTCCAGAGCAGCCTTCCGATCGGAGCCCCGCAGTGATCAGAGTCGTGCTCGTCGACGACCAGGCGCTGTTCCGGGCCGGGATCCGCATGCTCGTGGCCTCCCAGCCGGACCTCGAGGTCGTGGGGGAGGCGGGGAACGGGCAGGAGGCGCTCGCCGTTGTCGCCGCGACCCGGCCCGACGTGGTCCTCATGGACATCCGGATGCCGGTCATGGACGGGCTGACCGCGACCGCGGAGATCCTGTCCCGCCCGGAACCCCCGCGCATCGTCATGCTCACCACGTTCGACCTCGACGAGGCGGCGGCCCGGGCGATCCGGCAGGGGGCGAGCGGCTTCCTCCTCAAGGACGCCGATCCGGAGTTCCTGCTCGCCGCGATCCGCACCGTGCACGCGGGATCGAGTGTGATCGCGGCCTCGGCGACCCGGGAACTGTTCGAGCACTTCGCGGAGGCTCCGAAGCCCGTGCCGCCGCAGTACGCCGAGCTGACGGAGCGCGAGCGGGAGATCTTCGCGCTCGCCGCCCGGGGGCTCTCGAACGCCGAGATCGCCGCGCGGGAGTTCCTCAGCGAGGCCACGGTGAAGACCCACATCAGCCGCATCCTCACGAAGCTCGCGCTCCGCGACCGCGTGCAGCTCGTCGTGTTCGCTTTCGAGCACGGCCTCGCCTGACGCCGACCCACCCCCTTCCGTTCGACCCGGCCCCTTGCGGCGGCCCGTAGAGGGGTGGGAGGCGCGCAAGGGGGTGGGTCGGGAGGACGCGGGATCATCCTCCCGATGTAGCGGGATGCTCCCGGCGGGCGACGCGGGGGCCGGGGGCGCGGAAATAGCGTCGTGGACATGGAGATCACGACCACCGACCTCGGGCTCGCCGCCCGCGTCCAGCACCTGAAGAAGACCTACGGTTCGGGCGAGGGCACCGTCCGCGCGCTCGACGATGTGAGCGTCGGTATCCGCCGCGGACAGTTCACCGCCATCATGGGTCCGTCCGGATCCGGCAAATCCACCCTCATGCACATCATGGCCGGCCTCGACAGTCCGACGGAGGGGCGGGCGTGGATCGGCGACAACGAGATCACGGGTCTCGGCGACCTCGACCTGACCATCCTGCGCCGCCGCCGCGTCGGGTTCATCTTTCAGGCGTTCAACCTCGTCCCCACGCTCGACGCCCTCGGCAACATCCTGCTGCCGTTCGAGCTCGACGGCCGCCGCCCCAGCGCCATCGAGCGGGCACGGATCGACGGCCTCATCGAGACGCTCGGCCTCGGCAAGCGCCTCGGCCACCGGCCGCACCAGCTCTCGGGCGGACAGCAGCAGCGCGTCGCCATCGCCAGAGCCCTCGCCACCGCCCCCGACCTCGTGTTCGCGGACGAGCCCACGGGCAACCTCGACTCTCAGACCGGACGGGAGGTGCTGCGCCTGCTCGCGGCCGCCAGCCGGGAGCACGGCCAGTCCATCGCGATGGTCACGCACGACGCGATCGCGGCGAGCCACGCCGACCGGGTGCTCTACCTCGGCGACGGCCGGATCGTGGCGGATCACCCGCGGCAGACCGCGGAGCAGATCTCGGCCTACATGCTCGCCGCGGAGGTGTCGGCATGACTGCGCTCGCCACGGTCGTCCCGGAGACGCGGACGACCGGACCCCGGCTGGCCTGGCTCCGTGACCGCGGCATGGGCGCGAGCGTCCTCGTCGCGGCGCTGTCCTCGGCGTTCGGCGTCTTCCTCGTCGAGATCACGGCCTACATCGGCGCCGTCCTCCAGGCCGATCCGTTCATCGGCGACAGCGGCACGCTCGCGGTCGTCGTCGCGATCCTGTCGGTGCTGCTCACCGCCGTCGCGATGTACGTGGCCGCGATCGTCACGGCGAACACGTTCTCGACGATCATCGCGGGACGCACCCGGCAGATCGCGCTGATGCGTCTCATCGGGGCGACCGCGCGCTCGCAGCGGGCGCAGGTCGGCCGGCAGGGGCTCGTCGTCGGGCTCCTCGGCGCGGGGCTCGGCCTGCTCGCCGGACTCCTCCTCTCCGCGGCGGCCGTCCAGCTCGGCGGACAGCTCGTCGCCACCTCGCCGTCGTCCTTCTCGCTCGCCCAGCCCGCTCTCGCCCTCCCGGCGGTCGGCGTCGCGCTCACCACCTGGGCGGCCGCCTGGGTGGGTTCGCGTCGCGTGCTCGCGGTGACGCCGCTGCAGGCTCTGGGCGGCGCGGTGGAGCGCACGCGCGACGAGGTCTCCGGGCGGAAGGGCCGCCATGTCGGGGCCTGGGTGCTGCTGATCTCCGGCGCGGCTCTGCTCGCCGGCGGCGTCGTCCTCGGACTCGTCACACCGCTCGGTGTCGTGGTCGCGTTCTTCGGCGGCATCCTCTCCTTCACCGGACTCGCCCTGGGGTCCGTGCTGTTCATGCCGCCGGTGCTCCGGCTTGTGGGGCGCCTCTTCGGCTCGAGCGCGACCGCGCGTCTCGCGGCCGAGAACGCTCTGCGGTACCCGGAGCGGTCGTCGCGGATGGCCATCGGCGTCGTCATGGGCGTGACCCTGGTGACCATGTTCGCGGTGGCGCTGGAGTCGTCGAAGCGCCTGATGACCAGCCAGACCACGGAGGAGATCCCGGCCGAGTTCTTCGCGCCGTACGACGCCTTCGCGGCCATCATGATGGTGCTCGTCGCGGTGTCGGCCGTGATCGCGGCCGTCGGCCTCGTCAACCTCCTGACCATCGGCGTCGTGCAGCGGCGCCGCGAGCTCGGACTGCTGCGCTCGATCGGTCTGTCCAACCGCCAGGTGCGCCGCATGGTGCTGCTGGAGGCGACGCACATCACGGTGGCGGCGACCCTCACCGGTCTCGTGCTCGGGGTGCTGTACGGGTGGATCGCGGCGCAGTCGCTGCTCGGCTCCGTGCCCGTCCTTCCGGAGTTCACGCCCGCCGGGTTGATCGCCCCGCAGGTGCCGTGGCTCCCCGTGGTGATCATCGTCGCCGCGACCGCGCTGCTCACGCTCGTGGCCGCCGCGACGCCGACCCGACTGGCGACCAGGGTGGCTCCCGTCGAGGCGCTCGCGGCCGACTGACGGCTCTAGGCTGGACGGATGCCGTCGCCGTTCGATCAGTCCCCGTATCAGGTCCGACTCGACTGGGGGGTGTCCGGGCTCGCCCGTCTCGCCCCGGCCGACGTCGTCGTGGTGATCGACGTCCTCCGGTTCTCCTCGACGGTCGCCGATGCGGTGGCCGCGGGAGCGGAGGTCGAGCTGGCCGGAGCGCTCGACTGGTCGCGGAATGGGGCGGCGGTGGCAGCCGCCGCCCCGACCGGCGCCACGGTGCTGTTGGGAGCGATCCGCAACGCCGGTGCCGTGGCCAGGGCCGTGCAGGTGGAGCAGGAACGCCGCCAGGGTCGCACCTCGGTGGCGCTGATCCCGGCCGGCGAGCTCGATGCCGCGGGCGAGCTGCGCGTCGCCGTGGAGGACCAGCTCGGGGCCGGAGCGATCGCCGCGGCGCTCACCGATCTCGGCATCGACCACACGGCCCCGGACGCCGCGGTGGCCGCAGAGGGCTTCCGCGCCCTGCGGCGTGCGCTGAAGCACCTGATCGGGGCGACGGGCTCCGGACGCGAGCTGCAGGCCGGGGTCTCCGCGACGGACCGGATCCGGGCCGCCGGACTGGTGCCGACGAGCACCGCCGACGCGGCCGTCCTGGATGCGGTGGACGCGGTCCCCGTTCTGCGCGACGGGCGGTTCACGCGCTTCGAGTGAGCACGCGATCCGCGTAGGGTCGAGGAATGAGGTTCCTCCCCGCTCTCCTCGTCGATGCCGTCCTCGTCCTCGTCTTCGCCGCCATCGGCCGCGCTTCCCACCAGGAGGACCCGGCAGGGTTCCTCCTCACGGCCTGGCCCTTCCTCGTGGCCCTGCTGCTGGGACACGCCGCCGCGCTGCTGCTCCCTGGACGGCCGCGTCGGCCGTGGTCGCTGCCGTGGGGCGCGGTGGTCTGGGCGGTGACGGTCGTCGGCGGGATGCTGCTGCGGCTGGTCAGCGGCGACACCGCGGAGCTGCCCTTCATCATCGTCGCCACGCTCGTGCTCGGCGCGTTCCTGCTCGGCTGGCGTGGTCTCGCCGCGCTCGTCCGTCGACGCCGCAGCCCTCGCGAGACCGAGACCGAGAGCGGAACAGGACTTCCCGCGGCTGTCGACTCCGCGGCGGACCCGGACGCAGCCGCGGAGCCTGCTCCGACGGCCGCTGACGCGGACGCGGAGGACGCCACGCCTGCCGAGGGGGACACCTCCGCTTCCGAGGAAAAGCCGCATTCCGGCAGCTCCTCCGACTGAAGCGGGAGCGGCGGCCCCGCTCCCTCGGCCCTCAGCGCGGGGCCTGCGCGGCGAGGCGGGCGTCGGTCGTGATCTCGCGACGCGTCCAGGCGAACAGGTGCTGGGCATCGAACGTGCGGGAGCAGCGGGCGCAGGACGTGGCCCGGCTCGGGCGGCGGTGTCGATACGTGACATGACCGGCCGGGCAGCGGCCCACCCACGGAGCGAGCTCGACGGCGGTCTCCCCGCGGTGCGTCGTGCCGCCGACATAGCCCAGGTCGCGGGCCACGCGCTTCCAGGTGGGGCCGTGGGCGGCCTGGTGCCCGGCGAGGGCGTGGGCCACCTCGTGCAGGAGCACCTGATGGATCTCGTCGTCCTCGAAGCGGGCGGCGAGATACCGCGATACGGTGATGCGCTTGCGTGTGTAGTCGCACTGGCCGGCGCGACGCTTGGCATGGTCGAAGTCGAACGACCAGCTGTCGTCGAGATGCAACCGGATCAGTGCCTCGCCCCAGACGCGCACGCGGTCAAGTTCCGCCATGCGCTCAGGCTAAGGCATGCCGCGGACACTCGGGCGCAACGACGTCAGCCGGCGACGAGCTGTGCCGGACGACGGCGCTCCACGGCCTCGATGGCGAGGAGCACGGTCTCCAGCTCCCGGTCCTCCGCGCCGGACTCGCGCCGCAGGAACAGCGACTGCTTGAAGCTCTCCCGCGCGGTCTCGTAGTCCTCGGCGTCGTAGGCGTTCTTGCCGTGGTGCTGATAGGCGAAAGCGGCGATCGACAGCCAGCGCTGCCCCTCCGCCTCCGCGGCGCAGGTCGCCAGCTCCTGCTCGGCCGCGGCGTATGCGCCCCGGTACTGCAGGATCGTCGCGTGCAGTACACGGGCGCGGAGCACGTCCTTGCGGGTGCCGGCCATCCGGGCCTGCCGCACGGCTTCGTCGGCGAGCGCGAGGGCGTCGTCGAGGCGTCCCAGCACCTTCAGCAGCCAGACCCGCTCCAGCAGGGCGGGAAGGCTGCGCTGCTCCTCGATCTCGGCCAGGCGTGCCGCGCACTCGTCGAGATCGACCTGTTCGCGGAGGCTCTCCCGGTCGTATCCCCGGATCAAACTCATTGCTCTCCTTCCGCGCGTCCCCGCACCTGTCCCCGTCCAGTCTGCCTGCCGCTTCCGCGCTCCTCGGGGCGGCGCGCCACGTCAGCGGAGGAACAGCGACGCATCGGGTCGCGGGGACGCGACGGCGTCGGCGTCCGTGACGATCCGGGCGCCCTGGAGGAAGGCGCGGGCCTCGTCCCCCTGGGCGATCTTCGCCGGATGCGGACCCGCGGCGAGCATCCGCGGCAGCCACTCCGTCGGGAGAGGGGCGGCGGAGGCCGCCACCACGAGGTTGCCGAAGCGGCGGCCCTTGAGCACCTGGGTGTCGGCGAGGATCCCGATCTCGGGAAGGACCTCGGCGATGGTCGCGGCCTGTCGGCGGGCGAACGCGAGACCGGGACCGTCGGCGACGTTGACGAGCAGGACGCCGCCAGGCGCGAGCAGCGCGGCGAGCTCCCGGTAGAACTCCACGCTCGTGAGGTGAGCGGGCGTCTGCGCGCCCGAGTACACATCCGAGACGACGAGGTCGCAGGCGCTGTGCAGGGCCGCCGGAAGCTTACGGACCCCCTCCCTCGCATCGCCGATGCGCAACCGGATGGCCGCCCCCTTGGGCAGCGGGAGGTGCTCGCGGACGAGCTGCACCAGCGGGGCCTCCAGCTCGATGACCTGCTGGCGTGACCCGGGGCGGGTCGCGTCGATGTACCGAGGGATGGTGAGGGCCCCGGCGCCGAGGTGCACCGCGGTGAGCGGACCGGGGCGGAGCTGGTCGATCACCGCCCCCATCCGCACGATGTACTCGAAGTGCAGGTGCGTGGGATCGTCGAGGTCGACGTGCGACTGCGGGGTGTCGTCCACGACGAGCTCGAAGCCGCTCGTGAACTCCGAGGGGACGATGCGGGCGAGACCACCGTGGTCGAGGCGGGCCTGCGGGTGCTCGGCGTCCCGTGCTCGCGTCCGTCCCATGCTGTCGAGCCTACGCCGCGGGCGCGGTGGTCAGCGCTGGTTGCCCACCGCGCAGGTCTCCTGCTCGAGGGTCTGACCCGACACCTCCGGCGGGAGCGTCGCGCGCGCGTCCGGCGTGGCGCTCGCCTCGGGAGTGGATTCCGTCTCCGGCGTCTCCGGCGTCTCCGGCGCCGTGGGTGCGGGGGTGACCAATTCCACGCCGCGATGGGTCGTCACGTCGCCGGTGAGCTGCAGGGGGCGGCCAGCGCGCACCGCGTCCCACAGCGCGGCCGCGGCCTCCTCGTCCGGCACGACCTTGTCGTCGTCGAACGGGTCGACGACGTTCGGGTACTGCACGAACACGAAGTCGCTGAAGTTCACATCCTTGAGGGCGAGTGCGAGCTGGGCAAGGCGCAGCGGGTCGGCGAGCTCGTCGCTGGGATCGATGTTGTCGGCGATGGCGTTCGTCAGGCGAAGCACCTTGGGGATGTCGGTCAGAGTGTCCTCGCTGAGCACCTTCTTGGCCAGCCGTGACATGTACTGCTGCTGGTTGGAGATGCGCGCGAGGTCGCTCTCGTCCCCCACGCCGTGCCGGGTGCGGATGAACTGGAGGGCCTCCACGCCCGAGACCGTCCGCAGGCCCGCCGGCCAGTCGATGCCGGTGTGACGATCGCGGATGCCGTCGCCGGCGATGCAGACCTCGACGCCGCCGATTGCGTCCGTGAGCCATGACACCGTCGAAGCTGATCTTGGCGGCGAACTCCACGGGGATGTCACCCAGTTCGCTCACGGTCTTCGCGATGCAGGAGAGGCCGGCGTGCTCGAACAGCGAGTTCATCGATGCCTTCTCCATCGCGGATGCGACGGAGCCGTCCTCACGGGTGCACTCCGGTACGGGAACGCCGAGGTCGCGGGGGAGCGAGACGACGGTCACGTTCCGGGGTGCGGCGGAGACGTGCACGAGGAGGTTCACGTCGTTCCGGCTGAGTCCGTCCGCCTCGGCGCAGCGCTCGTCGAAGAGTGCGGTGGCCTTCGGGCCGCACTCGTCCGTCCCCACGATGAGGAGGCTGAAGGCTTTGTCGTCGGGATACGCGCCGAGGGTGGGCGGGTCGACCTGCGGGGCGCCCTCCAGGGTGACGGCCCCGTCGCCCACGCGGTTGAAGACGTCCCAGACGAGGAATCCCGCCACCGCCGCGGTGGAGACGAGGACGACGGCGAGCCCGATCGCGAGGCCCCGCAGGACCCGGGAAGTCCGGCCGCGCGTCGACGGCGGTGCGTGCCGGGGGAGCGGAGGGCGGTCGGCGTCTGATCCACGGCGGGGCATGCGGGGAGCCTACCCCGGAGGCCTGATGTTACGGGGGTATGACGATTCTGGGAGGAACTTGCAGGGAATTAGTTAGTCGTGAATACTTTTTCCTATCCCCGGTACGCACCCGATGCACACCTGGACTTTCAAAGAGGAGATCCCCCCATGCACAAGCGCATTCTTCCGGCGGTGGCGCTCGGCGCCGCTGCCACGATCGCTCTGGCCGGCTGCGCCGGCGGCAGCGGCGACAACGGCTCGACCAATGGCGAGGGCCAGGAGCTGACGGTCTGGATCATGAAGGGGACCAACCCCGACGCGACCGCCTTCTACGACAAGGTCTCGGACGCCTTCGAGGAGGAGACCGGAGCGAAGGTCACCATCGAGGAGATCCAGTGGGCCGACGCCCACGACCGCTTCGTCACCTCGATCGCCGGTGGCACCACCCCGGACATCGCCGAGACCGGCACCACCTGGACCGCGGAGTTCGCCGACGCCGGCGCGCTCCTCCCGCTCGACGAGTACGTCGACGCCGAAGACGGCCTGCGTGACGACCTCGTCGAGGGCCTCGCCGTCGCCGGCACCTACGACAAGGAGCTGTACGGCATGCCGTGGTACGCCGGTGTCCGCTCCATCGTCTACCGCACCGACGTCTTCGAGGAGCTCGGTCTCGAGGCTCCGAAGACCTGGGACGACATCGTCGCCGCGGGTGAGGCCATCAAGGCCGCCAAGCCCGACATGCTGCCCTTCCCCGTCGCGGGTGACGCCGAGTTCCAGGTCTACCCCTGGGTCTGGGGCGCCGGCGGCGAGATCGCCACGAAGGACGGCGACACTTGGACCAGCGAGCTCGACAGCGCCGAGTCGCAGGCCGGCATCGAGTTCTACACGGGCCTGGCCACCGAGCACGGCTTCTCGTCGGCCGGTGCGACCACGTGGAAGGAGACCGACCTCCGGGACGCCTTCACGCAGGGCAACGTCGCGATGATGCTCTCCGGCTCCTGGACGCCGAACGCCCTCATCGAGGCCAACCCCGAGCTCGAGGGCAAGATCGGCGCCGCCGTGATCCCCGGCCAGGACGGCGGCATCGCTCCGTCCGTGCTCGGCGGCTCGCACCTGTCGGTGTTCAACACCACGAAGAACGCCGACCTCGCGTGGGAGTTCGTCAAGCTCATGACCACCGGTGAGTTCGCCGAGCAGTGGTCCGACGAGACCGGCTACTTCCCGGGCGTCCAGTCCGCGATGGAGGAGGCCCTCGCCTCGACCGACCCGCTCGTCGCTCCGTTCGCCGAGCAGATGGTCGACGGCGGCGCGTCCGTCCCGGTCACGCCGAACTTCGGCGCCGTGCAGGCGAAGAAGACCACCAACGCCATGATCCAGGCCATCCTCAGCGGGCAGAAGGACGTCGCGACCGCGACGAAGGACGCCGCCGCCGAGATGACCGAACTGCTCAACCAGTAAGGAACCATTCCTTCCATGTCGATGGTGCAAGCGCCACTGCCGGCCACGAAGGCGGAGCCCTCCTCCGCCTCCGTGGCCGGCGGCCGGAAGCGTCGCGGTCTCTCGATCGTCACGGCCCGCCCCTGGCTCCTCCTCGCCCCCGGGCTGATCATCCTCGCGGGGCTCATGCTCTGGCCGCTCGTGCAGGTGTTCCTCTACTCGCTGCAGGACTACGGTCTGCGCGAGATCAACACCGGTGAGAGCAACTGGATCGGGCTGGCCAACTACGCCGAGGCGCTCACCAATCCGACCCTGTGGACGGTGGTGCTCCCCAACACGGTCGGCTTCGCGGCCGTCGCGGTGTTCACCACCGTCGCACTCGGAACCCTCGTCGCGCTGCTGCTGGCGCGCCTGGGTACCGTCTGGCGCACCATCGTCTCCAGCTGCATCATGGTCGCGTGGGCGATGCCCGCCGTGACCGGCACGTACGTCTGGACCTTCATCTTCGATGCCGACCGCGGCATCTTCAACAGCGTCCTGCAGGACCTCGGCCTCATCGATGGCCAGGTCAACTGGTTCACCAACCAGTGGTCGTTCTACGCGATCGTGCTGCTGAACGTCGTCCACCACGGCTTCCCGTTCGTGGCCATCACCGTGCTCGCCGGGCTCCTGGGCGTCTCGAAGGAGATGCTCGAGGCGGCGGCGCTCGACGGGGCCGGCGCATGGCGCCGCTTCTGGAAGATCATCTTCCCGACGCTCAAGCCCGTCTTCTCCGTCGTCATCATCCTGTCGACGATCTGGGACTTCAAGGTCTTCGCGCAGGTCTACCTCATGCCCGGCGGCAGCGGCGGCAACCGCCAGGTGCTCAACCTCGGCGTGTGGTCGTACGTGGAGTCGTTCGGTCAGAACCGCTACGGATTCGGCGCCGCGCTGGCCGTGCTGCTGACCCTCGTGCTGATCGGCATCACGATCGTCTACATCCGCTCCCTCATGAAGGAGGACGAGCTGTGAACCCCCGCCCCAGGCTCCGGTCGCGCATCGGACTCGGCATCGGCGTCGCCGCCGTCCTCGTCTTCACCCTGTTCCCCGTGTACTGGATGGTCTCCAGCGCGTTCGACGCCAAGGCATCCAGCGGCGGGCAGTCGCTCCTCCCGCAGGAGTTCACGTGGGACAACTTCGCCTTCGTGCTCACCGAGGGCGGCTTCGGCACGTACCTGCGCAACTCGGCGATCGTCGCCCTCGTCACGGTGCTCGTCAGCGCCATCGTCTGCCTGCTCGCGGCGGTCGCCGTCGCGCGCTTCCGCTTCAAGTTCCGCACCACGGTGCTGATGATGATCCTCGTGGTGCAGATGGTGCCGCTCGAGGCACTCGTCATCCCGCTGTTCCTCCAGGTGAAGAGCCTCGGTCTGCTCAACAGCATCATCGGCCTCATGGTCGTCTACGTGGCGCTGTCGCTCGCGTTCGGCATCTGGATGCTGCGCGGCTTCGTCGCGGCCGTCCCGGTCGAGCTCGAGGAGGCCGCCTACATCGACGGCGCGAGCTGGTGGCGGATGTTCCGCTCGATCCTGCTGCCGCTCGTGATGCCCGGTCTCGTCGCGACGAGCATCTTCAGCTTCATCACGGCGTGGAACGAGTTCATCTTCGCCATGACGATCCTCGGCGCGCAGACCGACCAGTACACGGTCTCGATCGGCCTCAAGTCGTTCTTCGGCCTGTACTCCAACGACTGGGGCAGCATCATGGCCGCCTCGACGATCATCACCGTGCCCGTCATGATCTTCTTCGTCATCGTGCAGCGCCGGCTCTCCGCCGGCATGGTCGCGGGGGCGGTGAAGGGATGACCGACGAGCTCGAGCGCCTCGCGAACGGCGTGCTCTGGCCCGGATTCCTCGGCACCACGGCCCCCGCCTGGCTCGTGGAGGAGCTGCGCGAGGGCCTGGCCGGCGTCGTGTACTTCGGCCAGAACGTCGGCGAGGGACTGCCCGCGCTGAGCGCGCAGATCCTCGACGCCAACCCGGATGCCCTGATCGGTGTGGATGAGGAGGGCGGCAGCGTCACGCGTCTGGAGTCCGGGAGCGGCTCCACCCTCCCCGGTGCCGCGCAGCTCGGCGCCCTCGACGACGTCGTCGCATCGGAGCGGACCGGGTCGGAACTCGCCCGCCGCGTGCGCGCCGTCGGGGCGAACGTCGTGCTCGGTCCGGTCGCCGACGTCAACACCGACCCCCGCAACCCCGTCATCGGCGTGCGCTCGTTCGGCTCCGAGGAGGCGCTGGTGACGCGACACGTCGTCGCCACGGTCGACGGCATCCAGGACGGCGGGGTGGCTGCGTGCGTCAAGCACTTCCCCGGCCATGGCGACACCCACCTCGACTCCCACCACGCGCTGCCCGAGATCGCGCTCGACGTCGCCGAGTACGAGCGCGTGCACCTCGAGCCGTTCCGCGCCGCCGTGGAGGCGGGGGTGGACGCGATCATGACCGCGCACATCGTCGTCCCCGCGTGGGGCGCGCAGCCGGCCACCCTCAACCCGCGCGTGCTCGGCATGCTGCGGGAGTGGGGCTTCCGGGGCGTCATCATCACCGACGCGCTGGACATGGCCGCGATCCGAGAGACCGTCGGACTCGGCGGGGGCGCCGCCCTCGCTCTGGCCGCCGGCGCCGACCTGCTGTGCATCGGCAACCCGACCAACCCCGGCGAGGCCGCTCTTCCCGACCAGGACCGGCGCGACTTCCTCGCCGCCCGTGACGGGATCGTCGCCGCGCTGCGGGACGGCTCGCTCTCCCGGGAGCGCGTCGAGGAGGCCGCCGCGCGGGTGTCGGCCCTCGCCACCCGGTTGCGCGCGAGCGCGACCTCGGACGAGGAGGCCGCCGCGTTCGACGCCGCCGAGATCGTCCGCCGGTCCGTGTCGCTCACCGGCGACGTCCCCGAGGCCGCGGAGGCCCTGGCGGTGATCGATGCCCGGCGTCGCTCGACGCTCGCGGTGGACAGCGCCGCCTCGTACGTCGCGGAGGCGCTCGCGGGCGACGGCATCCGGGTGCGGCTCGACGTGGCCGCACGCCCCGTGGCCGAGCAGGACGCCGTGATCGACGAGGTCGCCGCGGCGACCGGCACGACGGTCGTCCTCGTGGATCGACCGGATGCCGAGCCGGCGCAGCGGGCGCTGATCGAGCGGACCGCGCTCCGAGACCCGGGTGCGGTCGTCGTGAACGTCGGCCTGCCCGTGCAGGAGCCGCTGCCGCTGCCGACCGTCGAGGTCGGCGCCGCCAGCCGGCTCGGCGCCCAGACCGCGCGGGACGCGATCCTCGGCCGGTTCCGGCCACGACAGAGGACGACCGCCACCGGTTGAGACGGGATCAGCGCATGGACGACGACGTTCTGGCCGTGGTGCGGCGCTCCCTCCCCAAGCTCAGCGCGGCGGAGGGACGCGTCGCCGAGAGGATCCTCGGAGACCCCACCCTCGTGGTGGACCTCGCGATCAACGATCTCGCGCAGCTCTGCCAGACCTCGCTGTCGACCGTCGCCCGCTTCGCGCAGTCGCTCGGCTACAGCGGCTACCGGGAGCTGAGGGTCGCCGTGGCGCGGGCGGTCACCCTGGCCCAGGCCCAGCAGGCCCGATTCGGACTCGACTCCACGGCGATCGACCGCGACGACGGCCCGGCCGCGATCGCCGCGAAGCTCGCTGCGCAGGAGATCGACGCGATCGAGAAGACGGCCAGGGCCCTGGATGCGGACGCCCTCGACCGGGTGGCGCGGGCGGTGGTCGTCGCCCGCCACATCGACCTGTTCGGGCAGGCGGCCTCGTCGCTGACGGCGCAGGATCTCCAGCTCAAGCTCTCCCGGATCGGCTGCTCCGTGACCCACTCGGCCGATCCGCATCTCGCAGTCACCGCGGCTGCATTGCGGTCCTCCGCGGATGTGGCGATCGCCTTCTCGCACGGCGGCGAGACGGCCGAGACGGTCCGCGCCCTGGAGGTCGCCCGGGCCGCGGGCGCCCTTGCAGTGGCCGTGACGAGCGCGGCGGACTCCCCGCTCGCGGCCCTCGCCGACGTCGTGCTCCTCAGCCAAGCCCAGGAATCGCCGTTCCGGATGGCCGCCATGTCGAGCCGGATCGCGCAGCTCGCGCTCATCGACGTGCTCTTCGTGCGCATCGTGCAGCACCGGGGCGAGCACGTCGCGGTGTCCTTGCAGCGCACGCACGATGCGGTCCCGCCACGGCGCGGGCACCCCGCGGACTGAGCCGCCGCCTGCTCAGTCGACGTGGTCGCGCGTGCTGGCGATCGCGCGCGTCGCGATGCGGTGGGCGCGGGCCAGGCTTCCGTGCAGCGTCAGGCCGGTGAGGACGCCGGCGAGGAAGCCGGCGGCGAACGCGTCGCCCGCCCCGATCGTCTCCACGACCGGCGTATCGAGGGCATCGCTCGCGGCACGGTCGGCGCCGTCGAACGCCACGGCGCCGGAGGGGTCGGTCACGACCAGGTACCGCGGCTCGGGGAACAGCGTGCGCAGGTCGTCCGGCGCGCTCGTCCCGAACACGGCCTCGGCGTCGGGGCGGGTGCAGAACAGCACGTCGGCGCGGTGGGCGAGATCGGTGAGGACGGCACGTCCCTCGTCCTCCCGGCCCCGCCACAGCGCGGGGCGCCAGTTCAGATCGAAGCTGACGAGACGACCTGGTCGCGGGGCTGCGACCAGGGCCTCCTGGGCGGCGCGTGCGGAGGGCGAGAGTGCGGGCGTGATGCCGGAGGTGTGCACGAGGGCCGCCGCGGCGAGCAGGTCCACCGCCACGGACGACTCCAGCGACGCCGGCGACAGCGCCGCCGCGGCCGATCCGGCGCGGTAGTAGTGCATTGTCCCCTCCACGGCGCCGTCCGCCCGGGGTGAGAGCTCCTTGACGTAGATCCCCGTCGGTGCGACGGGGTCGACCTCCACGGCCCGATCGTCCACGCCGTGCGCACGGAGCTCGGCGGTGAGGAAGCGTCCGAAGCCGTCGTCGCCGACGCGGGACACGACCGCGGTGCGGATGCCCGCGGAGGCCAGCGCGATGGCGGTGTTCCACTCGGCCCCGGCGAGGGAGCGGTGGAACGTGCGGCATGTCTCGAGCGGTCCGGCGGTGGCGGCGACGAGGGCGACCAGGCCCTCGCCCAGGCACACGACGCGGGGAGTGGTGTCCGGCACGTTCTGGACATTACCGGATCAGGAGCGGCCCCGCGTCGATACCGGATCGCAACCTCGGACTCTTGGCATCCGCCGGACCGCTGGGTACCTTCGAGGAATCACCGTCTCCGCGGCGACGATGCCCGGAGACGCGCAAGGAAGCGCCCGACAGGGAAGGTCATACACACATGCACCAGTCAGCCATGCCTCGGCGAGGACTCGCCGCCGTCACCGGAGCGACCATCGCCGCTCTCGCACTCGCCGGATGCGTCGCCAGCGAGCGCGGGGACAACGGGTCGGAAGGATCGGGTGACGTCGACGGCACCTTCGTCTTCGCCGCCTCGTCGGATCCCGCGAGCCTCGACCCGGCGTTCGCGCAGGACGGCGAGACCTTCCGCGTCTCCCGCCAGATCTTCGAGGGTCTGGTGGGCACGGAGCCCGGCACGGCCGACCCGGCGCCGCTGCTGGCGGAGTCGTGGGAGTCGTCCGAGGACGGCATGTCCCACACCTTCGCGCTGAAGGAGGGCGTGACCTTCCAGGACGGCACGCCGTTCAACGCCGAGGCCGTCTGCGCCAACTTCGACCGCTGGTACAACTGGACCGGTCTCGCCGCCTCCGAGGCCTTCGGCTACTACTACAACAAGCTCTTCAAGGGCTACGCCTCCAACCCGGAGGACGCGGTCTACAAGTCCTGCACGCCCGACGGCGAGAACTCCGTCACGATCGAGCTGAACAAGCCGTTCGCCGGCTTCATCGCCTCGCTCTCGCTCCCGGCCTTCGGCATGCAGAGCCCCTCGGCCATGCAGGAGTTCGGCGCGGACGAGGTCGGCGGCACCGCCGAGGCCCCGCAGCTGTCCGAGTACGCCATGGGCCACCCGGTCGGCACGGGCCCCTACCAGTTCGAGGAGTGGGCGCCGGGCGAGCAGGTCAAGCTCAAGGCCTACGACGACTACTGGGGCGAGGCCGGACAGATCGACGAGATCATCTTCCGCACCATCGACGACCCGACGGCGCGTCGCCAGGCGCTCGAGTCGGGCTCCATCGACGGCTACGACCTCGTGGGCCCCGCCGACACGAAGGCCCTGGAGGAGGACGACTTCACCATGGTGTCGCGTCCCCCGTTCACGATCCTCTACCTCGCCTTCAACCAGGCCATCCCGGAGCTGCAGGACCCGAAGGTGCGTGAGGCGCTGTCCTACGCGATCGACAAGGACGCCCTGATCAGCCAGGTCCTTCCCGAGGGCACCGAGAAGGCGACGCAGTTCGTCCCGCCGGTGGTCAACGGCTACAACGACGAGGTCACGACCTACGACTACGACCCGGAGAAGGCCAAGGAGCTGCTCGCGGAGGCCGGCTACGACGAGGCCAACCCGCTGGCGCTGGACTTCAACTACCCGGTCAACGTCTCGCGGCCGTACATGCCGGACCCCGAGCAGATCTACACCGTCCTGTCGTCGCAGCTCTCCGAGGTCGGCGTGGAGACCACCCCGGTCTCCGAGGAGTGGGTCGAGTACCTCGACCGCACCACCGGCACTTCCGACCACGGCATCCACCTGCTGGGCTGGACCGGCGACTACAACGACACCGACAACTTCGTCGGCGTGTTCTTCGGCCAGAAGAGCTCCGAGTGGGGCTTCGACAACCCGGAGCTGTTCCAGGCGCTGACCGAGGCGCGCGGGGTCTCCAACCTCGACGACCAGACGGCGCTCTACGAGGACATCAACGAGATGGTCGCGGAGTTCATCCCCGGTGTCCCGCTCGCGCACCCCGCGCCGACGCTCGCCTTCGACCCGCGCGTCGAGAGCTACCCCGCCAGCCCGGTGAACGACGAGGTCTTCACGGACATCGTCCTCACGAAGTAGGCCTGACCATTTGATATGCCGAGCCCCGGTTCCGCTCTCGCGGGACCGGGGCACGGCGTACCTTCTGATCGACGGAGAACTCTGTGCTGCGCACCATCGGCAGGCGACTGCTGTTCCTCATCCCCACCCTGTTCGGGCTCAGCATCCTGCTGTTCGCCTGGGTCAGGGCCCTCCCCGGCGGCCCCGCGGTCGCCCTCCTCGGCGAGAAGGCCACCCCGGAGGCCATCGCCAGGGTCAACGAGCTCTACGGCTTCAACAAGCCCCTCATCGAGCAGTACTTCATCTGGGTCACCCGGCTGCTGCAGGGCGACTTCGGCACGTCCATCCAGACCAACCGGCCGGTCACGGAGGAGTTCCTCCGCCGCTTCCCCGCGACGATCGAGCTGAGCGTCGCGGCGCTCATCTTCGCGATCGGCGTCGGGATCCCGCTCGGATACTGGGCTGCCCGTCGCCACGGCAAGTTCACCGATCACGCGTCGGTCGTGCTGAGCCTCATCGGCATCACGATCCCGGTCTTCTTCCTTGCCTTCATCCTCAAGTACGTCTTCGCCGTGCAGCTGGGGTGGCTGCCCTCGGACGGTCGGCAGGATCCCCGGATCGATGCCACCCATCCCACCGGGTTCTACGTCTGGGACGGCATCATCACGGGGGAGTTCGACGCCGCGTGGGATGCGATCCTCCATCTGATCCTCCCGGCGCTCGCCCTCGGCACCATCCCGCTCGCGATCATCGTCCGCATCACCAGGGCGAGCGTGCTGGAGGTGCAGAACGCCGACTACGTGCGTACGGGTCGGGCGAAGGGCGTGGGCTCGGCGACGCTGCGCAGCCGGTTCATCCTCCGGAACGCCATGCTCCCGGTCATCACGACGATCGGCCTGCAGACCGGACTGCTCATCTCCGGGGCGGTGCTCACCGAGACGGTCTTCGCCTTCCCCGGCATCGGGTCGTTCCTCGCGCGGGCCATCTTCACGCGCGACTTCCCGGTGCTACAGGGGTTCATCATCTTCATCGCGATCGCCTACGCCCTCATCAACCTGGCCGTGGACGTGTCGTACAGCTTCATCGATCCGAGAGTGAGAGTGCAGTGATGTCCTCCTCCCTCATCCGAAAGGAGGCGCTCGCATGAGCATCGCCCTCCCTCCCGCACAGGGGCCGTCCGCCGAGAGCGGCGGCAGCATCGACACCGTCGCCATCGCCCAGGCCGACCTCAAGGAGAGCGGCGGCGGGTTCTGGCGGGACGTGTTCCGCCGGCTCCGCCGCAATCCGACGGCGTGGATCGGCGCCGTCATCGTGCTCCTCTTCCTCCTCGTCGCGGTGCTCGCGCCGGTCCTCGCCCCGTACCCGGAGACCGCGCTCCCCGGGGCGAAGGAGATCACGCCGACGCACATCCCCGGCCCGGGGGAGCTGCCGCAGTTCCCCCTCGGTCTGGATCGGTTCGGCGGCGACGTGCTGTCCAAGCTCATCTGGGGCGCCCAGGCGTCGCTGCTGATCGGCGTGGTCTCCACCGCGATGGGTCTCGTCGGCGGCATGATCCTCGGGCTCCTCGCCGGCACGTTCGGCGGCTGGGTCGACACCGTCATCATGCGCGTCGTCGACATCATCCTCTCGGTGCCGAACCTCCTGCTGGCGGTGTCGATCGCCGCGATCCTCGGACAGAGGCCGTACGCCGTGATGATCGCCATCGGGGCCTCCCAGGTGCCGATCTTCGCGCGCCTGCTGCGGGCGTCCATGCTCCAGCAGCGCTCCAGCGACTACGTGCTCTCGGCGCAGACGCTCGGTCTCGGCCGCGGCCGGATCACGATGTCGCACGTCCTCCCGAACGCGATCGGGCCCGTGATCGTGCAGGGCACCCTGACCCTCGCGACCGCCGTGATCGATGCGGCGGCGCTGTCGTTCCTCGGTCTCGGCGGCGGCGGCCCCGCGACGGCCGAGTGGGGCCGCATGCTCACGTACGCGCAGGCGGAGCTGGCGATCGCCCCGTGGCTGGCGTTCCTCCCCGGCATCTGCATCGCCGTCACCGCGCTCGGCTTCACCCTGCTCGGTGAGGCGCTGCGTGAGGCCATGGACCCGAGGACGAGGGCACGATGAACATCCGCGACGAGGGCGCCGTGCGCGCCGCGAAGGAGAACGGCATGGCGGACCAGCCCCTGCTGTCGGTCGAGGGCCTGGCGGTGGACTTCGCCACCATGGACGGCGTCGTGCACGCCGTCGAGGGCGTCGACCTCGAGATCCGCCCCGGGGAGACCGTGGCGATCGTCGGCGAGTCCGGTTCCGGCAAGTCGACCACCGCGATGGCGATCATCGGGCTGCTCGCGGGCGGGGGGAAGGTGGCCGCCGGCAGCATCAAGCTCGACGGGCGCGACATCTCCCGTGCCTCCGAGAACGAGCTGCGATCGATCCGCGGACGGGACATCGGCCTGGTGCCGCAGGACCCCATGTCGAACCTCAACCCGGTCGCGAAGATCGGCACCCAGGTCGCCGAGACGCTTCTCGCCCACGGCCTCGCCACCCGGCAGAACGTGCAGGCCAAGGTCGTCGAGGCGCTGACCGCCGCCGGTCTTCCTGATCCGGAGCGTCGGGCCAAGCAGTACCCGCACGAGTTCTCCGGCGGCATGCGCCAGCGGGCGCTCATCGCCATCGGGCTGGCGTGCAAGCCGCGGCTGCTCATCGCCGACGAGCCCACCAGCGCCCTGGACGTGACGGTGCAGCAGACCATCCTCGACCAGATCGGCGAGATGACGAGGGAGCTGGGCACGGCCGTGCTCCTCATCACGCACGACCTCGGGCTCGCCGCCGAGCGGGCCGAGCGGGTGATCGTGATGCACCGTGGCAAGGTCGTGGAGCAGGGCCCCGCGCGGCGGATCCTCGAGGACCCGCAGCATCCGTACACCCAGTCGCTCGTGAAGGCGGCGCCGTCGGTGGCGGTGGCGCGGCTCCGTCCGGAGGCCTTCGTACGGGACGCTTCGACAGGCCCAGCGGGCGCTTCGACAGGCTCAGCGACCCAGTCCGGCGCTTCGACAGGCTCAGCGACCCACGAGGGGCCTGGGTCCCTGAGCTCGTCGAAGGGCAACATCGTCGAGATCGAGAACCTCACGAAGGTGTACCCCGTGCGTGGCAAGCACGAGGACTTCGTGGCCGTCGACGACGTCTCGCTCGCGATCCCGCGCGGGGAGACCGTCGCGATCGTGGGGGAGTCCGGATCGGGCAAGACCACGACCGCGCGCATGCTGCTCAAGGTGATCGAGCCCACGAGCGGCCTCATCCGCTACGAGGGCAAGGACATCTCGACGCTGAGCCGTGCGGAGACGAAGGACTTCCGGCAGCGGGTGCAGCCGATCTTCCAGGATCCGTACTCCAGCCTGAACCCCATGTTCACGATCGAGCGCCTGATCGCGGAGCCGCTGGAGTTCTACAAGCGGGGGAGCGGGGCGGACCGGCGCAAGCGCGTGCGGCAGCTCCTGGACGACGTCGCGCTGCCGCAGTCGATGCTGCGGCGCTACCCGTCCGAGCTGTCCGGCGGGCAGCGTCAGCGGGTGGCGATCGCGCGGGCCCTGGCCCTCTCGCCGGATCTCATCGTGTGCGACGAGCCCGTGTCGGCGCTGGACGTGCTCGTGCAGGATCAGATCCTGCGGCTGCTCGGCGACCTCCAGCGCGAGTACGGGCTGAGCTACCTGTTCATCTCGCACGACCTCGCGGTGGTGCGGCTCATCAGCGACTACGTGTGCGTGATGAAGGACGGGAAGCTCGTGGAGGCGGCGTCGTCGGAGGAGATCTTCACGAACCCCCGTGACCCCTACACGCGCCGCCTCCTCGCCTCGATCCCCGGCAACGAGCTCAACATCGCCTCCTGACCGTCGCCGAGCCGACCTGACCCGAGACCCCGGTTTCACGTCGAAACCCCGCCCTGCCTCCGCGGCGAGGGCGGGGTTTCGACGCGCAGGCGGGGTCTCGGCGGTCCCATTACCGCAGCATCGAAGATTGGTCAAGGATTGCGCTTGCCATGTCGCGAGATCGCGTCTATAGTTGGTAGTTGCGCTCGCTTCTCCCTGCCCTCATATGGTGGTCGGCATCTCGTGAGCTTCTGAGCGCACTCCACCTGACGACAAAGGAATCGAGAAGCCCTGCGGGGCTCACGGAGGTTATTCCCTTGGCTGCTGCTCCCAACGCATCCACATCCACCACCACCAAGAACGGACGCGGAGCTTCCCGTCTCTCGTTCGCCAAGATCTCCGACACGCTGACGGTCCCCGACCTTCTCGCCCTGCAGACCGAGTCCTTCGGTTGGCTGGTCGGCAACGACGCCTGGAAGGCGCGCGTGGCCGAGGCCAAGGCCGCCGGTCGCACCGACGTGAACGAGAACAGCGGTCTGGGCGAGATCTTCGAGGAGATCTCCCCGATCGAGGACCTCGGCGAGACGATGCAGCTGTCGTTCACGAACCCGTACCTCGAGCCCGAGAAGTACTCCATCGAGGAGTGCAAGGAGCGTGGCAAGACGTACGCGGCCCCGCTCTACGTCGAGGCCGAGTTCATGAACCACCTCACGGGTGAGATCAAGACCCAGACGGTCTTCATGGGCGACTTCCCGCTGCAGACCGACAAGGGCACGTTCATCATCAACGGCTCCGAGCGCGTCGTCGTCTCGCAGCTCGTGCGCTCGCCGGGTGTCTACTTCGACAAGACCCCCGACAAGACGAGTGACAAGGACATCGTCTCGGCGCGCGTCATCCCGAGCCGCGGTGCCTGGCTCGAGTTCGAGATCGACAAGCGCGACCAGGTCGGCGTCCGCGTCGACCGCAAGCGCAAGCAGTCCGTGACGGTCTTCCTCAAGGCGCTGGGCATGACCAGCGAGGAGATCCTCGAGGAGTTCGCCGGCTACACCTCCATCGAGGAGACGCTCGCGAAGGACACGATCGTCACCAAGGAAGACGCGCTGCGCGACATCTACCGCAAGCTGCGTCCGGGCGAGCAGGTGGCCGCCGAGGCCGCCCGCGCGCTGCTCGACAACTTCTACTTCAACCCGAAGCGCTACGACCTCGCCAAGGTCGGCCGGTACAAGATCAACCACAAGCTGGGTCTCGACACCCCGCTGACGGAGTCGGTGCTGACGGTGCAGGACATCGTCGCCACGATCAAGTACCTCGTGCGTCTGCACGCGGGCACCGAGGAGACCTTCGAGGGCATCCGCGGCGGCAAGAAGACCGAGATCCGCCTCGCGACCGACGACATCGACAACTTCGGCAACCGTCGCATCCGCGCGGTCGGCGAGCTGATCCAGAACCAGGTCCGCACGGGTCTGTCCCGCATGGAGCGCGTCGTCCGCGAGCGCATGACCACGCAGGACATCGAGGCCATCACGCCGCAGACCCTGATCAACGTGCGCCCGGTCGTCGCCGCGATCAAGGAGTTCTTCGGAACCTCGCAGCTGTCGCAGTTCATGGACCAGAACAACCCACTCGCGGGTCTGACCAACAAGCGCCGTCTGTCGGCTCTGGGCCCCGGTGGTCTGAGCCGCGACCGCGCCGGCGTCGAGGTCCGTGACGTCCACCCCTCGCACTACGGCCGCATGTGCCCGATCGAGACGCCGGAAGGCCCGAACATCGGTCTGATCGGTGCGCTCGCGACCTTCGCGCGCATCAACTCGTTCGGCTTCATCGAGACCCCGTACCGCAAGGTCGTCGACGGTGTCGTGACCGACCAGATCGACTACCTGACCGCCTCCGAGGAGGTCGACTTCAACATCGCGCAGGCCAACGCGCCGCTCGATGCGAAGGGTCGCTTCCGCGAGAGCCACGTGCTCGCGCGCCCCAAGGGCGGCAGCGGTGAGGTCGACCTGTTCCTCCCGGAGGAGATCGGCTACATCGACGTCTCGCCGCGCCAGATGGTCTCGGTCGCGACCTCGCTCGTGCCCTTCCTCGAGCACGACGACGCGCAGCGCGCGCTCATGGGCGCCAACATGCAGCGTCAGGCCGTGCCGCTGCTCCGCAGCGACTCGCCGCTCGTCGGAACCGGTATGGAGGGCTACACGGCCATCGACGCCGGTGACGTGATCACCGCCGAGAAGGCCGGTGTCGTCTCCGAGGTCTCCGCGGACCGCGTCGTCGTCATGCTCGACGAGGGCGGCACGCAGGAGTACCACCTGCGCAAGTTCGACCGTTCGAACCAGGGCACCTCCTACAACCAGAAGGTCGTCGTCTCGGCCGGTGAGCGCGTCGAGGTCGGAGAGGTCATCGCCGATGGCCCCGCCACCGAGAACGGCGAGCTGGCCCTCGGGAAGAACCTCCTCGTCGCGTTCATGACGTGGGAGGGCTACAACTTCGAGGACGCCATCATCCTGAGCCAGGACCTGGTGAAGGACGACACCCTCTCGTCGATCCACATCGAGGAGTACGAGGTCGACGCCCGCGACACGAAGCTCGGCAAGGAGGAGATCACCCGTGATCTCCCCAACGTCAGCCCGGAGCTCCTGAAGGACCTCGACGAGCGCGGCATCATCCGCATCGGCGCCGAGGTCCGCCCCGGCGACATCCTCGTCGGCAAGGTCACGCCGAAGGGTGAGACCGAGCTGTCGGCCGAGGAGCGTCTGCTCCGCGCGATCTTCAACGAGAAGAGCCGCGAGGTCCGCGACACGTCGCTGAAGGTGCCCCACGGTGAGCAGGGCACGATCATCGCGGTCAAGGAGTTCAACGCCGAGGACGGCGACGACGAGCTCGGCTCCGGCGTGAACCGCCGCGTCGTGGTCTACATCGCCCAGAAGCGCAAGATCACCGAGGGCGACAAGCTCGCCGGCCGCCACGGCAACAAGGGTGTCATCGCGAAGATCCTGCCCGTCGAGGACATGCCGTTCCTCGCGGACGGCACCCCGGTGGACATCGTCCTCAACCCGCTCGGCATCCCGGGTCGAATGAACTTCGGCCAGGTCCTCGAGACCCACCTCGGGTGGATCGCGAAGCAGGGCTGGAAGGTCGAGGGCACCCCGGAGTGGGCCGCCAAGCTGCCGCAGCAGGCGTTCGAGGCCGCACCCGGCACCAAGGTCGCCACCCCGGTGTTCGACGGTGCCAGCGAGGAGGAGATCTCCGGTCTGCTCGACTCGACGCTCCCGACCCGTGACGGCCTCCGCCTGATCGACTCGAGCGGCAAGACGCAGCTGTTCGACGGCCGCTCCGGCGAGCCGTTCCCGGCGCCGATCTCCGTGGGCTACATGTACATCCTGAAGCTCCACCACCTGGTGGACGACAAGATCCACGCCCGCTCCACCGGTCCGTACTCGATGATCACCCAGCAGCCGCTCGGTGGTAAGGCGCAGTTCGGTGGACAGCGCTTCGGTGAGATGGAGGTGTGGGCCCTCGAGGCCTACGGTGCGGCGTACGCCCTCCAGGAGCTCCTCACGATCAAGTCCGACGACATCCTCGGTCGCGTCAAGGTGTACGAGGCCATCGTCAAGGGCGAGAACATCCAGGAGCCCGGCATCCCCGAGTCGTTCAAGGTGCTCATGAAGGAGATGCAGTCGCTCTGCCTGAACGTCGAGGTCCTCTCGGCCGACGGCACGCTGGTCAACCTCCGCGACACCGACGACGAGGCGTTCCGCGCCGCAGAGGAACTCGGTATCAACATCTCCAGCCGCTTCGAGGCCGCCTCGATCGACGAGATCTAATCCTTCGACGGGCTCAGCCGTCCCCGCGACGGCTGAGCCGGTCGAAGCCCAGACTTCTCAAAAAGAATTTCCGACACAGGAGAACTAGTGCTCGAGTCCACAACCTTCGATGAGCTTCGCATCGGCCTGGCGACCGCAGACCACATCCGCGCGTGGTCCTACGGCGAGGTCAAGAAGCCCGAAACCATCAACTACCGCACCCTCAAGCCGGAGAAGGACGGTCTCTTCGGAGAGCAGATCTTCGGCCCGTCCCGTGACTGGGAGTGCGCGTGCGGCAAGTACAAGCGCGTCCGCTTCAAGGGCATCGTCTGCGAGCGCTGCGGCGTGGAGGTCACCAAGAGCTCCGTCCGTCGTGAGCGCATGGGTCACATCGAGCTCGCCGCTCCCGTCACCCACATCTGGTACTTCAAGGGCGTGCCCTCGCGCCTCGGCTACCTGCTGGACATGGCGCCGAAGGACCTCGAGAAGGTCATCTACTTCGCCGCGTACATGGTCATCTCGGTCGACGAGGATGCCCGTCACCGCGACCTGGGCACCCAGGAGAACAACATCCGTCTCGAGCTGAAGACGCTCGGCGACCGCCGCGACGCGAAGATCGCGGAGCGCCTGGCGAAGCTGGAGGAGGAGCTCGCGGCCCTCGAGGCCGAGGGCGCCAAGGCCGACGCCAAGAAGAAGGTCAAGGACGCCGCCGAGAAGGAGATGTCGCTCATCCGCAAGGGTGCCGACGAGGCGATCCTGAAGCTGGAGCGCGTGTGGGAGGACTTCCGTACGCTCGAGGTCGGTGCTCTGCGTCCGGAGGACGACGTCTTCCACGAGCTGCAGGACCGCTTCGGCCAGTACTTCGAGGCCTACATGGGTGCCGAGGCGATCCAGCGTCGCCTGGCCGCGTTCGACCTGGCCGCCGAGGCCGAGAGCCTGCACCTGCAGATCTCGGAGGGCAAGGGTCAGCGCAAGATCCGTGCGATCAAGCGCCTCAAGGTCGTCAACTCGTTCCTCGAGACCGGCATGAGCCCGGCCGCGATGGTGCTCGACGTCGTCCCGGTGATCCCGCCGGAGCTGCGTCCGATGGTCCAGCTCGACGGTGGCCGCTTCGCGACCTCCGACCTGAACGACCTGTACCGCCGCGTGATCAACCGCAACAACCGTCTCCGTCGCCTGATCGACCTCGGTGCCCCCGAGATCATCGTCAACAACGAGAAGCGGATGCTGCAGGAGGCCGTCGACGCGCTGTTCGACAACGGCCGCCGCGGTCGCCCCGTCACCGGTACCGGCAACCGCGCCCTGAAGTCCCTGAGCGACATGCTCAAGGGAAAGCAGGGTCGCTTCCGCCAGAACCTGCTCGGCAAGCGCGTCGACTACTCGGGCCGTTCGGTCATCGTCGTCGGCCCGCAGCTCAAGCTGCACCAGTGCGGTCTGCCCAAGCAGATGGCGCTCGAGCTGTTCAAGCCGTTCGTCATCAAGCGCCTGATCGACCTCGGTCACTCGCAGAACATCAAGGCCGCCAAGCGTGCCGTCGAGCGCACCCGTCCCGAGGTCTGGGACGTGCTCGAGGAGATCATCCGCGAGCGTCCGGTGCTGCTGAACCGTGCACCCACCCTGCACCGTCTCGGCATCCAGGCGTTCGAGCCGCAGCTCGTCGAGGGCAAGGCCATCCAGCTGCACCCGCTCGTCTGCGCGGCGTTCAACGCCGACTTCGACGGTGACCAGATGGCTGTCCACCTGCCGCTGTCGGTCGAGGCTCAGGCCGAGGCCCGCGTGCTCATGCTCGCGTCGAACAACATCCTGAAGCCGTCGGACGGCCGTCCGGTGACCCTGCCCTCGCAGGACATGATCATCGGTCTGCACCACCTGACCACGGTCAAGGCCGGTGCCAAGGGCGAGGGCCGTGCGTTCGGCTCCGTCGGCGAGGCGCAGCTCGCGTACGACGAGGGCACGCTCGACCTGCAGGCGAAGGTCCGCATCCGCATCCCGGGTCTGGCCTTCCTCGAGGGCGAGGCTCCCGAGGGCTACGAGAAGCACGGCCTGGTCGACGCTTCGCTGGGTCAGGCGATCTTCAACGACGCGCTGCCGAAGGGCTACCCGTTCGTGCGCGAGCAGGCCGACAAGGGCAAGCTGTCGCAGATCGTCAACAAGCTGGCCGAGGAGTACCCCAAGGTCGAGACGGCCGCCACGCTGGACCGCATCAAGGATGCCGGTTTCTACTGGGCGACCCGTTCGGGTGTGACCGTCGCGCTGAGCGACATCCTCACCCCGCCGAACAAGGCGGAGATCGTCGCGGGCTACGAGAAGCAGGCCGCGAAGGTCCAGTCCCAGTACGAGAAGGGCCTCACGACCGACGCCGAGCGTCGTCAGGAGCTCATCAAGATCTGGACCGAGGCGACCGACGAGGTGCAGGCCGCGATGAAGGCGCACTTCCCGGAGGACAACACCATCAACCGCATGGTGTCCTCCGGCGCCCGTGGTAACTGGCTGCAGATCCGGAACATCGCCGGTATGCGTGGTCTGGTGAACAACCCCAAGGGTGAGATCATCCCGCGTCCGATCATCTCCTCGTACCGCGAGGGTCTGTCGGTGGCGGAGTACTTCATCGCGACGCACGGTACCCGTAAGGGTCTGGCCGACACCGCTCTGCGTACCGCCGACTCGGGTTACCTGACCCGTCGTCTGGTGGACGTCTCGCAGGACGTCATCATCCGCGAAGAGGACTGCGGCACGTCGAAGGGCCTCGAGCTCCCGATCGCCGCTCCGAACTCGCAGGGTGAGCTGGTGCGCGACGCGAACGTCGAGAACTCGGTGTTCGCCCGCACGCTGGCCTCCGACGTGGTGAACGCGTCGGGCGAGGTCCTGGCCGCGGCCGGCGACGACGTGGGCGACGTGCTCATCGACAAGCTGGTCGCCGCGGGCGTCGAGACCATCAAGGTCCGCTCGGTCTTGACCTGCGACTCCGCTGTCGGCGTGTGCGCGCAGTGCTACGGCCGTTCGCTCGCGACCGGCAAGACCGTCGACATCGGCGAGGCCGTCGGCATCATCGCGGCCCAGTCGATCGGTGAGCCCGGTACCCAGCTGACGATGCGTACCTTCCACACCGGTGGTTCGGCGTCGGCGGATGACATCACGCAGGGTCTGCCCCGTGTGCAGGAGCTGTTCGAGGCGCGTACCCCCAAGGGTGCATCGCCGATCGCGGAGGCCGACGGCCGCATCACGATCGACGAGACCGAGAAGGCCAAGAAGGTCATCCTCACGCCCGACAACGGCGACGAGCCGGTCGTCTACCCGGTGCTGAAGCGTGCGACCCTCCTCGTCGAGGACGGCCAGCACGTCTCGGTCGGTCAGCCCCTGCAGGTCGGCACGCTCGACCCCAAGGAGGTCATGCGCGTCATGGGTGCCCGCGAGGTGCAGAAGTACCTCGTCGGCGGCGTCCAGGGCGTCTACCGCTCGCAGGGTGTGCCGATCCACGACAAGCACATCGAGGTCATCGTCCGCCAGATGCTCCGCAAGGTCACCGTCGTCGACCACGCCGACACGACCCTGCTGCCGGGTGAGATGGTCGACCTGAAGCGCTACCAGCAGATCAACCGCGAGGCCGTGGCCGAGGGCAAGCGCCCCGCGTCCGGTCGCCCGGAGCTGATGGGTATCACGAAGGCGTCGCTCGCGACCGAGTCGTGGCTGTCCGCTGCGTCCTTCCAGGAGACGACCCGCGTGCTCACGCAGGCCGCCATGGAGGGCAAGCGCGACCCGCTGGTCGGTCTCAAGGAGAACGTCATCATCGGAAAGCTCATCCCCGCCGGAACCGGTCTCTCGAAGTACCGCGACGTCACGGTCGAGGCCACCGAGGAAGCCAAGAGCGAGCGCTACCCGAACCGGATCTTCGCATCCGACGGCGCGTACGCGGACGGCGACTTCGGCTACGTCGACTTCGACGCGTTCTCGACGGACGACATCACCCCCGGTACCTACAACTGAGGTGTGAGTGAGTGAACGATGGCCCCGGGGTTCTCCCCGGGGCCTTCGTCGTCGCTCGGCCCGTTCGGGTGTCCACAACTCAGGAGATCCGGGACGGCGGGCCGCCGTGGGCTGCTCGTGACGGCATGGAGGCCCAGGTCTCCTGAGTTATGCACACGGTTCGGCGCTGCTTCGGGGCGCGGGCGGCACGGTAGGGTCGGCGAGTGAGCACTGAGACTTCCCCCGGCGGCGCGGCCGTCGTCATCGGAGACGCCCTGATCGACGAGATCCGGGATGACAGCGGCGTCCGCGAGTTCGTCGGCGGAGCAGCGCTGAACGTCGCGGTGGGGTTGCGCCGGCTCGGAATCCCCACGACGCTCATCGCGATGGTGGGGGAGGACATCGCCGGCGCGCACATCCGCGAGTATCTGGCCGATCACGGCGTGCGGCTGATCGCGAGCGCGGCGCCGCACGGGTCGTCGCGGGCCGTCGTGACCCGGGCCGCGAACGGCGAGCCGAGCTACGTCTTCAACCGCGCGGCCCAGGAGCGGGCCGTCCGGTACTCGGACGAGGCGAGGGCCGCCATCGGCGACGCGGACATCGTCGCGGTGAGCTGCTTCCCCTTCGATGTCCCGGCCGAGGTCGAGGCCCTCGCCGCCGCGGTGGAGGGCGCGCGGCTGGCGATCGACCCGAACCCGCGCACGGGCATGCTGTCCGACCGCGAGGAGTTCGTCCGCGGCTTCGAGCGGCTGGCCGGGCGGGCGGACCTGGTGAAGGTCGGCGCCGACGACGCCGCCGTGCTCTATGACGGCGACCTCGACGCCCTGCGCGCGCGGCTCCGGAGCCTCGGCGTCACGGCGGTGCTGGCGACGGCCGGAGCAGACGGCGCCGTGCTCGAGTCGGACGCCGGCTCGGTCTCGGCCCCCATCTCGGCGCTCCCGGGTCGGGTGGTCGATACCGTGGGCGCGGGGGACGCGACGCTCGCCGCCGTCGCCGCCGGACTGGTGGAAGGCTCCCCGAAGGCGGTCGAAGGATGGTCCGCCCTGCTCGAGCGCGCGATGGATGTGGCCGCTGCGACCTGCCGCGCCGAGGGCGGGCTGCTGCGCACACCGGAGTCGCTGGCCGCCGCCGACCGCGGCGTGTACGGAAGCTGACGCCTCGATTTCTCGCGCCCGCATCCGACAGGTATGATTGTTCTTCGTGCCCCCGGTTGGCTGTTCAAGTCGGACGGGTGCGCTCTGGCGAGTTACCCAAGTGGCCAAAGGGATCTGACTGTAAATCAGCCGTCTTCGACTTCGGGGGTTCGAATCCCTCACTCGCCACCACAGAAGCCCCCGCTCGCGGGGGCTTCTCCCGTTCCCGGCCTCACGTCCGCGCCGAGTTCCTAGACTGGTGCGATGCGACCTCTCACCGAAGCCGACGTCCGGGCCTCGTTCGTGAACGCGGACGCCGATGAGCTGCGCGTCATGGAGATGCCGCACGACTTCCTCCTCGTGGACTGGGACTACCTCGACTTCTTCGCCTGGCGTGACCCGAGTGCCGGCAAGCGCGGCTACGTCCTCATCCCGCACGAGGGGCGCGTGGTCGGCGTGGTGCTGCGGGCATCGGAACCCGGGCGTGGGCGCTCCGGCATGTGCAACATCTGCCACACGATGCAGCCGGGCAACCAGGTGGCGCTGTTCGCGGCGCGACGCACGGGAGAGGCGGGGGAGCGCGGCGACTCGGTCGGCACGTACATCTGCGCCGATCTGTCCTGCCACGAGAACGTGCGCCTGGCGCATCCGCTGGCACCCAACGAGATCCGGGCGGCGGGACAGGTCGACTTCCGGCTCGACGGCACCCGGCGGCGCATGGAGCGGTTCGTCGCTCGCGTCTGGGACGGCTCCTGAGCGCGACTAGCCTGGAGGCATCCGCCTGTGCTCGAAGGAGAAGCCATGAGTGATGCCATCCTGTTCGCCGTCGACGAGGGGATGGCGCGGCTGACGCTGAACCGTCCGACCCGCCTCAACGCCTTCAACGCCGATCTGGCGTACGCCTGGAGGGACGCGACCGTCGAGGCGACGTCGCGAGACGACGTGCAGGCCATCCTCATCGATGCGGCGGGACCGGCGTTCTGCGCGGGCGGTGACGTGATCGACATGGCGACGACCATGGGGTCGTCCGGGGCGGAGATCACCGCGCTGGCGGAAGTGATCAACACCGGGATCCGCGCGCTCACGGAGTCGAGCGTGCCGGTGGTCGCCGCGGCGCACGGGACGACGGCCGGCGGCGGACTCGGCATCCTGCTCGCCACGGACTACGCGGTGGTGGGCTCGCGGTCGCAGCTCGGGAGCCTGTACGCGAATATCGGGCTCACTCCGGACCTCTCCGTGTCGGCCCAGCTCGCACGGGCCGTCGGCCAGCGCCGTGCCCTGCAGCTCGTGCTGCAGGACCGGCTTCTCACCGCCGCGGAGGCCCTCGACTGGGGGCTCGTGGCCGAGGTCGTGGAGGGCGAGGACGGCAGGACGGAAGCCGACCGAGTCCGTGCACGGGCCGAGGAGGTCGCGCGGTTCTGGCTCGCCGGGGCGGCGGACGCGTACGGGCAGGCCAAGCGGCTGGTGCGGTCGCAGCCGGAGCGCACGTTCGCCGAGCAGCTGAGCGAGGAGGCTCGGTCGATCGGTGCCGCCCTGGAGACCCCGGACGCGCAGGCGCGGGTCGCGGCGTTCGCGGCGGCCTCCGCGAAGAAGGCCGGCTGACCCTTCCTCCCCAGGGCGCGGGCGGTCCCTGATCTCCTTCGCACTCGAGGGAAGCCGGAACAAGCGGGCCCGCGCGTGGCAGGATGAAGGCATCGCCGCTCGACGAGAGGATCCCCATGTCCCATCCGGACACCGCCCGGCTGCAGCCGCAGGGTGACAAGAAGAACATGTCGCTGCTCATCAGGGGCTCGCTGTGGGTCGCGATCGGCGCCCTCATCGCCGCGGCTCTGGTCTGCGTCGTGTGGGTCCTGGTCGGTGATCAGAACGGCCTCATCGGTCGCGCCTTCCTCACGATCCTCCTGCTCGCCGCCTTCGCCGGGATCGCCATCCTCGAGGCGGGCCTCGCGCCGAACCGGCCGGACTGGCTCCAGCTCGCGAGCATGGTCACCTGGGTCGTCGCGCTCCTCGTCGGCCTCGTGAAGATCTGGCTCCCGGAAGACGGGTTCTACTTCGGCGCGGAGCGCTTCTTCCAACTGCTGTTCGTGATCGGGATCCTGCAGCTCGCACTGCTCCATGTGCGGCTCTTCACCCGTGCCGCGCAGCGCCATGTCACGACTTTCACGAAGGTGATCCACATCGTGACGATCGTCTTCCTCGGCGCCCTCGTCGCACTGCTGGTGTTCTTCCTCGCGTTCCCCAACACCTTCGACTACACCGAGCTGTACTGGCGCATCGTCGTCGCCCTCACGATCCTCGTCGCCGTCGGCACGACGCTCATCCCGCTGCTGAACGCCCTGTTCGCGCCGAAGAAGGCTCCTGCCGCCCGGCCCATCGCCTCCGCGCCGTCCTGGCCGACCTACGCCGATGGCATCACGCCCCTCCCGGTCCTTCCGGACGGGAGTCCGGACTGGAATGCGTTCTACACGGGCTACCCCTCGGCGACTCCCCAGGCCCTGGGTCAGGCGCCCGCCGCGGCGTTCCCCGTGGCGACGCCGCCCCTGGCGCCCACGGCTCCGGCCCTTCCCGACTTCGCGGCGCCTCCCGCTCCTGGCCCTGTGCCTCCCGCGCCCGACCTGCCGGCGCCGCCGCAGCCGGCGTCGCCCTCGGCGGCACCTGCGCAGCCGGCGCCGCCGCAGCCCGCTCCGCCCACCCAGAGTGAGCCCCCGGCCTTCCCGCCGCCGCCGCCCGCACCCTCGCACCCGGCGCCGTGATCGACGCTCTCGAGCTCAGCGCGCTGGCGACCGAGATCGCCGAGGAGGCGGGTGCGCTCGCCCGTACCCGACGTCGGGAGGGCGTCCGGCTCGCGGCGACCAAGTCGACGCTCGCCGACATCGTGACCGAGGCGGACCGCGAGGTGGAGGCGCTCATCCGCGAGCGACTGCGCGCGGCCCGGCCGGCGGACGGTTTCCTCGGTGAGGAGTCGGGTGCGGCCGCCGGCGACAGCGGCATCACGTGGGTGGTCGACCCCATCGACGGCACGGTGAACTACGCCTACGGCATCCCGGCGTACAACGTGAGCATCGCGGCCGTCAGCGGTCCTCCGGAGCCGGACGCCTGGGAGGCGCTGGCCGCCGCCGTGCACGCGCCCGCTGTAGGGGAGACCTTCTCGGCCGCTCGCGGGCACGGTGCCTGGTCGGACGGCGTCCGGCTCGCGGCGACCGCGGTGACCGACGCCGGGGCACTCCTGGCGACCGGGTTCGGCTACGACCCGGCGACGCACGACGGCGACCTCGCGACGGTCCGCCGGGTGATGCCCATCGCCCGGGATCTCCGCCGTATGGGATCGGCGGCCCTCGACCTGGCCTACGTGGCGGCGGGCCGACTGGACGGATACTTCGAGCGCGGCCTCAAACCGTGGGATCACGCGGCGGGCGCCCTGCTCGTCCAGGAAGCGGGCGGCCGGGTGAGCCGGATCGACCGGGAATCGCCGCGGCCCTTCCTGATCGCGGGTGGCGTGACCGTGCACGACCGACTCCGGGATATCCTCGATGAGGAGAAACCCTGACCGATCCATGGCTTTCACAGGAGGATCGGGGTAGTGTTTACCCGATCGTTACTTTCACCACCCGAAGGTGAGAGTTGTCATTGCGCCCCCGAGCATCACGAACGAGCGAGAGATTAGCTTTGCCCTTCGAGAACCCCCAGGCTGCCGCTGCGCCCACGCGCCGGTCCAGCCGCCCTCGCACTGCGGCCTCCGAGGCCTCGGCGAGCGGGTCGACGGCACCCCTCGCTGACGCGGAGACCGTGATCGCCCTCGCTGCTGTCATCCCGCTCTCCCGTCGCGCCGCGCGTCAGCGCCAGGCCGAGGTACCCCCGGTGCCGGTCGCACCTGAGGAGCCCTTCATCGCCGCGGCTGCGCCCGTCATCGCCGATGTCCCCGCGGTGCCCGTCGTCGCCGAGATCGTCGAGAAGTCAGAGGACACGGTTCCGGTCGAGGACATCGCCCCGGCGTCCGAGCCCTTCGTCGCCGAGGCTGACGCCGAGGGCGACGCGTTCGAGCGCGCCTCCCGCGCCTTCCGCGAGACCGGCTCCATCCCGACGTCGTCGGCGTCCCGCCGTTCGGCTTTCGTCGCGAACGCCGCATCGCAGGCTGCGCCGAAGATCGACACCGCCGGCCTCGCCGCCGTCGGTCCTCGCCGCACCCGCCGCATCCGCAAGACCCTCGCCGCCGGTGCCACCGTCGGCGCGATGGGGCTCGCCGGACTCCTGGCCGTGTCCATGACCCTGCCGGCGGAGGCCGTCGCGGCCGCCCAGGGCGGATCGCTCGCCTCGACGTCCCTCGTCACCGCGGCCGCCGCTGACGCGGCAGGCTCGGCGGACGACGAGATTCAGGCCTTCGTCGCGCCGTCCGGCGTGCAGAACGAGCCGCTCTCTCGTGCCGACAACTTCAGCACCGTGTCGCTCGTCGAGGTCGCCGCCGAGCAGGGCATCAACTACTCGGGCGAGATCTTCACCAACGACCCGGATGCCGCCATCCAGTGGCCGTTCCTCGTCGGTGTGGGCATGAGCTACGGCTACGGCATGCGCAGCGGCCGCCTCCACGAGGGCATCGACTTCGTTCCGGGCAACGGTGCGCCCATCCAGGCCATCGCCGACGGCACCGTCCGCATCGCCACCGAGCAGGGTGCCGCCTACGGTGTCACGGTCTACATCGACCACGTCATCGACGGCTCGGTCATCACGAGCCACTACTCGCACATGCAGTACGGCTCGCTGCAGGTCAAGGCGGGCGACAAGGTCAAGGTCGGCGACATCGTCGGCAAGACCGGTAACACCGGCCGCTCCTACGGGGCGCACCTGCACTTCGAGCTCATCGTGAACGGGACGACCATCGACCCGATGCCGTGGCTCAAGAAGAACGCCGGACGCACGTCGCTCACCTCGGAGGAGTGACCGTCTCGATTTCATGAGGACGCCACAGTGATGGTATTCTCGTGTGGTTGCCCCGCGAGAGGCAGCGCGCCCCGATAGCTCAGTGGCAGAGCACTTCCATGGTAAGGAAGGGGTCGTCAGTTCAATCCTGACTCGGGGCTCGGAGTTCGCATCTGCGATGCGGATGCCGTGCGGCAGGGTAGCTCAGTTGGTGAGAGCGCACGACTCATAATCGTGAGGTCGCGGGTTCAAGCCCCGCTCCTGCTACAGAATGAAACCCCCGGAACGTTCCGGGGGTTTTGTCGTCTCCGACCTCCGTGCCGGGATACCGTCCTCACCCCGCGCGGAGCGTCTTAGAGTGTGTGACGCGTCGGCTTCGCAGCCGGCCACCGAGATGGCGGGCATCGAGGGACGAGGTCTGCCGTGTCTGCACCCGATCGCCGTGCGAGCACCGTGTTCCGGGACGCCCGGCGAGCCCTGGAGGACGCCGTCGCGGACGGGCGCGGTCATTGCCTCGGGCTCGAAACGCTCGCGCCGCACGAGTCCTGGGACGTGCTGGTCGCCGAAGGCTACGGGCGCGCGTTGCTGACCGGCGCCCTCGCCGGGGCACTCGCCGGGATGCTGCGGCACGGCGTGACCGTCGCCGACGTGCTGAGCTGTCCCGAGGTCCCTCTCGGGGTCGAGCTCGGGCCGCGATCCCTCCGGCTCGTCACGGGGTGGCTCGCGGACGGCGTGGCCGAGATGGACGACGCCGTCGTGTCGCGGACGATGGTGGCGGGCGTCGCCGACGACCTCATCGGCGCCTCCGACGCGGCCCTGTCCGCCGGCGACGCGCACCGGGTGGCTGTGCTGGTCTTCGCGATGGCGGCGGTCGGCACCCACGCCGTCTGGCGTGCGGCGTGACGCGCGCTGTCAGCGCCGAGAGGCGAAGGTGCGGGGTGCGGAGGTTTCGACCCGCCCGCGGATGAAGACCATCAGCACGAGGCCCACGACGACCACGACGATGTTCCCCCAGAGCCGCGAGCGCCGTCAGCCCACCCTCGGCGGGGTGCAGCGTCTGAAGGAAGATGCTCGGGTCGGTGCTGGCGTGGAGGAGGATCGGGGCCACGATGGTCCGGGTGACGCGGAGCGCGAGGTACATGCAGATGCCGAACGCGAAGGTGTAGACGAGCTGGAAGAGGGTCGGGAGCAGATCCTGGCCGGTCAGGAGGTTGCCCGCGTGCAGCCCGGCGAAGATCGCCGCGGAGATCACCGCGACGACGAGCTCGCGCGCCCCCGCGTCCCGCATCATCTTCACGACGAGGCCGCGCGTGAGGACCTCCTCCGCGAAGCCGATGGCGAGGCCGGCGAGCAACCAGGTCGCCACGACATCCACCCCGACGCTGCCGTCCTCGATCGTGAGGAAGCGGAGGACGTTGAACAGCAGGACGGCGACGATCGCGATCCACATCCATCCCGCTCCCCGGATCGGCTGGCGCCCGAACACGGGGCGCCACCACCCGACCGAGGCGATGAACCCGACGAGCAGGAGACCCCCGACGAGGATCGGCAGGACGTCGTAGACGAGGACGCCGGCCGCACTCGCCGGGTCGTCCACCTGCGCGGCCAGCGGGAGGAAGGCCAGCGAGAGCAGCTGATAGAGCCCGTAGTACACGGCGGCGAGTAGGAGGGCGCGCCACCAGCCTCCGCGATCCCAGAAGCGCTGCCAGGCGGAACGGTGCGGTGCGGCGTCGGTCATGGGTGCTCCTCTGTGGGGGGAAGGGGCGGACGGCTCAAGTCTGGTGGTTCCGTGCCGGACCCGACGAAAGCGCCGGACGACACGCCGTGTCAACCCCCTCGGCCCCGGGAGGCCGCCCGCCCAGACTGGCCGTCCGGATCCCCAACGTCAGGAGGCGCCATGTCCGACACGTCGAACAGCCAGGACAACCAGGAGGAGATCGAGGCCATCGGCGTCGACCCCGACTTCGTCACCACCGATCACGACCCCGAGCCCGACGAGCTTCCGGCGACGGGCGGCGGGGAGGACGACGACGACGTCGACGTCGCCGACCTCCCCTAGCGCGGGCTACTTGCCTGTGGGCGCCGAGCCGGTCTCTCCCGGCTCGGCGTCCGCGCGTGCGGCGTCGACCCGCCCTCCGGCGCGGAGCTCCGCCTCCAGACGCTCGGCCTCCTCGCCGCTGATCGCCTCACCGCGGGCCACGAGACCGGCCTGATCCGACAGCGGGATCTGCTTGAGGAACAGCGACAGGATCAGGGCGAGGGCGATGAAGGGCACGAGGTACCAGAACACCGGGGCGAGCGCGTCCGCGTACGCCGTGACGATGCCGTCGCGCACCTCGTCCGGGAGGCTGTTCAGCGTGGCGGGGTCGATCGTGGACGCGGCCTCCGATGCGGCCTCGGGCGACGCTCCGGCGCCGGCGAACACGCCGAGGAGGTTCTCGGTCAGTCGCGTCGTGAAGATCGTGCCGAACACCGCCGTCCCCAGCGAGGCGCCGACCTCGCGGAAGTAGTTGTTCGTGCTGGTGGCGGTGCCGATCTCGCCCGCCGGGACGGCGTTCTGCACGACGAGCACGACGACCTGCATGATGAGGCCGAGCCCGGCGCCGAAGACGAACAGGAACGCGCAGATCAGCCAGATCGGCGTCTCCGCCGACAGGGTGGTCATGGCGACCATCGCGATGCCGGTGATGATCGTGCCGAGGATCGGGTAGATCTTGTACTTCCCGGTCTTCGAGATCGCGATGCCGGAGAAGATCGAGGTCCCCATGAGGCCCACCATCATCGGGATCATCAGCAGACCCGATGCGGCGGCGGATGTGCCGGAGGACATCTGCAGGAACGTCGGGACGAAGCCGATCGCGGCGAACATGCCGATGCCGAGGACGAGGCCGATGGCGGTGGCGTTCACGAAGATCGGATTGCGGAAGAGGCTGAGCGGGATGATCGGGTCCTGCACCCGGGACTCGGTGATGACGAACGCCGTCGCCGACACCACGAGCCCGGCGCCCCAGGCCCAGGTCGCCAGGGAATCCCAGCCGAACGCCGCGTCGCCGCCGAAGTCGGTGAAGAAGATGAGGCAGGTCGTGGCGGCGGACAGGAAGAGCACGCCGAGGATGTCGATCGGCTTCTCCGCCTTCTTGCTGGGGAGCTTCAGGGCCACGAGGGCGATGAGGAACGCGGCGATGCCGACCGGGATGTTGATGTAGAACGCCCACTGCCAGGTCATGTGATCGACGAAGAAGCCGCCGAGGAGCGGTCCGGCGACGGCGGAGAGGCCGAACACCGCACCGAGCGGACCCATGTACTTGCCGCGCTCGTTGGCGGGCACGATGTCGGCGATGATCGCCTGCGAGAGGATCATGAGGCCGCCGCCGCCGAGACCCTGGAGGGCGCGGAACACCACGAACATCCAGAAGTCCGACGCGAACGCGCAGCCGACCGAGGCGAGCGTGAACAGCGCGATGGCGACGAGGAACAACGACCGCCGGCCCAGCACGTCGCCGAATTTGCCGTAGATGGGCATGACGATGGTGGTGGCGAGCAGGTAGGCCGTGGTGATCCAGACCTGATGGTCGACGCCGCCGAGCTGGCCGACGATGGTCGGCATCGCGGTCGACACGATGGTCTGGTCGAGGCTCGCGAGCAGCATGCCCGCGATCAGGGCGCTGAAGATGATCCAGATGCGGCGCTTCGTGAGGAGGAAGGGCGCATCCGCGGTGGCGGTGGCGGACATCAGTGGTCTTTCTGTGCAGGGGTGTAGAGGTCGCGCGCGAGGCGCAGCCGGCGGGTGATGAGGTCGGCGAACGGCTCGGTGGAGTGATGGTGCAGCAGCTGCTCCATGCACAACCGCACGAGCGCGCCGACGGAGTGGACGAGTACCTCGGCGCGCAGCTCCGCGTCCGGCTCCGTGTCGAGGCGGCGGGCGACGAGGGCGATGTCGCGGCGCTCGTGCTTCTCCTGCTGCTCGAAGGCGGCCCGCAGCAGCCGCGGCTCCTGCTCGATGACGGCGAATAGCTCCGCGGCGTGCTCGATCGGATCGAAGAGGGCGAAGCGCTCGACGGTGAGCTGCACGAAGTCGTCCAGGAGATCGCCCTCGCGGTCGAGGAAGGCCGCTTCGAGCTCCTCCTGGCGGGAGTCGATGACGGCGAAGCCGAAGACGGCGTTCTCCTTGCTCTCGAAGTAGTTGAAGAACGTGCGCCGGGAGACCCCGGCGTCGGCGCACAGCTCCTCGACGGTGAAGCCGGCGAAGCCTCGCTCGGTGGTCAAGCGGCGCGCGGCCTCGGTGAGCGCGCGCGTGGTCCGACGCTTGCGCTGCTCCCGCGTGGATTCTGCACTGTTCTCCATAAAGTGCAACTTTGCACTCTGAACCTTGGAGTGCACTGAGAGTCGCCGCAGAGAGGCGAGACGAAATTCATTCGGAGAAGTTTGTGACATTCTGTGCTCCCCGACCGTCTTAGTGGTGTCGTGAGAACACGGCCCGCGCGGGAACCGCGTGGTCACACGGATGAAGGAGCTCGAGATGGCGAACGTGACTGGGGGCACCCAGCCCAAGGCTCAGGTCGTTCCGGCCTCGCAGGGGGCGGCGGGGAAGACCACGATCGAGGATGCGGTGGTCGCGAAGATCGCCGGCATCGCGGCGCGAGAGGTGGACGGGGTCTACGCACTCGGCGGCGGCGCCGCACGCATGATGGGCGCGATCCGCGACGCCCTCAACACGACCGACCTCGCGCAGGGGATCAGCGTCGAGGTGGGCGAGACGCAGGTGGCCGTCGACGTGACGATCGTGGCGGAGTACCCCGTGTCCCTGCAGAAGGTGGCCGACCAGGTGCGAGCCGCGATCCACCGGGCCATGGTGGAGCTGGTGGGCATGGAGGTCGCCGAGGTGAACGTGACCGTCAACGACGTGCACATCCCGTCCGAGGATGACGACGAGGCTCCGGAGGCGCGAGTCCAGTGAACGCCTCGGTGATCGGCGGAGCTGCGGCGACGGTGCTCGCGCTGACCTGGATCGTCTGGGGGTTCTGGGCGTTCCTGCTCGTCACCCTCGCGATGCTCGTCGGCGCGGTCGTCGGCCGCATCGTCGACGGTCGCCTGGACGTGCGGGCGCTCGCCGACGTGGTGCGCGGGCGGCGATCGTCCTCATGAGCGTCGCAGTGACGGACGGGCCGACGACCGTGGCGGGGGCCACGGTCGTCGAGGCCCGGGCGCTGCACCGCCTCGCGGTCGGAATCGTCCGGGACGTCGTGCGGGTCGGTGCCGGAGACGTGAGCGTGCAGCTCGCGGACCGCCGCGGCGACCTGCGCGTGTCCGTGGAGGTTCCGGTCGTGCGCGGGCCCCGCGGCGCCGACACCGTGGGCGCACGGGCGGACGCCGTCCGCGACGCCGTGGTGGGCGGTATGCGGGATCTCGCGGCGCGCCGCGTGGGAGCGGTGGACGTGCGTTTCACCGGAGTTCGACGTGAGGACGGGAGGAGAGTGGCATGACGGCGAACACAACGACGTCGCGGCGACTGCTTCGTCGAGAGGCGAGGGCGACCCGCCGGGGTCCGGCGATCGCGCTCGCGGTCGTCCTCGCGGTGCTCCTCGTCGCTCTGCTGGGCGCGGTGGTCGCCGGGACTCTCGACGCGGGGTTCCGCGCGCAGATCACCGGATGGCTCACGCCCGTCACGGCTTCCGCCGCGGCGCCTGCGGTGATGATCGCCGCCGGGACCGTGCTCGTGGTGGTGGCGCTGCTCCTCCTCGGACTCGCCGTGCTTCCCGGCCGGCGCGCCCGTCGCACGCGGCTCGCCGCGCGGGCGGCGCTCGTGATCGACGACGGGGTGCTCGCCGACGCCATCGCCGACGGCACCGCGCGCCGGATCGGCGTGCCACGCGGCCAGGTGCGCGTGACCGTGGGACGACGCACGGTGCTGATCCGGGTCACGCCCACGAGCGGGGTCCCGGTGGATGCGGCCGCCGCGCGAGACGCGGCCCTGCGCGTGCTGGACGAGACCGGATTCCGGCTCTCGCCGCGGGTGCAGGTGGCGCGGGATGGAGTGATCGCATGACGTCGGCAGGGACCGTCGCGAACCGGATCGTCCTCCTCGGAGGAGCCGCGATGCTTCTGGGTGGGGGCGTCGTCCTCCTCGCTGCGGGACTGCGGAGCGCGGGGGCGCTTCCGGCCCCCGCCGAGGATGTACTCGTCCAGGCCGACGGCCTCGTGGCGTGGTCGGGGGCATGGGGCCTCGACATCCCCGGTGCGGGCTTCGTGCCGCTGTGGGCGCTCGCGGGGCTCGCCGCCGCGGTGCTGCTCGTCGTCCTCCTCCTCGCGTTCCTGCTCACCCGCAGGCCGCGGCGGGAGCGCACCCTTCTCCGGCTCGCCGGTGAGGGCGGCACGACCACCGTCGACCGGAGTGTGGCGGAGCAGCTGCTCGCAGCCCCCCTCGCCGATCGAGCGGACGTGCTGGCCGCCCGGGTGACGAGCCGGAAGGCCGGCCGCGAGATCGCTCTCGGCCTCGTGGTCACTCCGCGCCCCGGCGCGGCCCTGGGGCAGGTGCTCGCCGCCGCCGATGCGGTCGTGCAGGAGTGGGACGCCGTCACCGGGACGCGGATGCCGGTCGTCGTGCACATCGCGGACCGCGGCTGGCGGGAGCTCTTCCGCTCCCGACAGCGGATGCGCCGTTCACTGGTGGCCGGACAGAGCACGGCGGCGCGTGAGCCGCACAGCACACAGACATCGACCCCGACCGTCGGGGTCGTGTGAGGAAAGGAGGCGCCATGAGCGCGGAGGACAAGATCAAGGCCGCAGCCGAGAAGGTCGCAGGCAAGGCCAAGGAGGTCGTCGGCGAGGTCACGAACAACGACAAGCTCGTCGCCGAGGGCAAGGCCGAGCAGGCCAAGGGCGACGTCAGGAACGCGGCCGAGGATGTCAAGGACACGTTCACCAAGTGACGGAAGGGGAGGAGACGCCCGGAGGGGCGTCTCCTCCGCCCGCGCGCGTCGGGTCGCCTCGATCCGATCCGGCGCGGGCTCCGAACGCCTGGGGAACCGTGAACGAGGGGTGGGGGAATGGCAGCCGATCGCTGGGGCGAGGCGCTGGAGCACGCCGGGGACCGTATCGTCGCCGGTCGTGCGATGGACGGCGACGTCGCCGCGTTCGCGGTGCTCGTGCGCAGGTACACGCCGATGATGAGGGCCTACACACAGCGGATGCTCAACGCGTCGGCGGAGGTCGACGACATCGTGCAGGACGCGTTCGTGACGGCATGGCAGCGGTTCGGTGAGCTGGAGGACCCCGCGAAGGTCAAGAGCTGGCTCATGCGGATCGTGAGTCGCAAGGCGGTGGATCGGCTGCGCCTGACGCGGCCCGCCCTCGATGTGGACGAGCTCGATCGTCCGGCACCGCCGCAGACCAGGCCGGACGCGGTCATCGAGGCGAGAGCGGGCGTGGCGGCCCTCGGCGCGGCTCTGCGCGAACTCCCGGAGGCCCAGCGCGAGTGCTGGGTGCTGCGGGAGCTGGGCGGCTACAGCTACGAGGAGATCGCCGAGGAGCTCGGCATCCCCGTCAGCACGGTGCGCGGACTGCTGTCCCGCGCGCGACGGTTCCTGATCACACGGATGGAGGCGTGGCGATGACCGATCACCACGAGGACGACCCGCTGCGCCGCCTCGGCCTGGAGCCCGCCGATCTGGACGGGCACACCATCGAGGAGCTCGGTGACTACCTGGACGCGGGACGAACTCCGAGGAACCCTGCGATCGAGGAGTCTCCGGGGTGCCAGCTCGCCCTCGACGCCCTGGAGAGACTGCGGGGTCTCGGCACCGCGCTGATGGACGAGGAGGCCGCGTCCGCACCGCCCGTGGACGAGAGGTGGGTGGACCGGATCCTCAGCGGCATCGCCATGGACGCTCAGGCGGGACGCCGCATCCCCTTCGCCTCCGACGATCCGGACGTGGACCTGGCCATCACGGAAGGCGCCGTGCGCGGACTGGTCCGTGCCGCGGAGGAGGCCGTGCCCGGCGTGCTGGTCGGCCGGTGCCGGCTGGACGGCGACGTCACCGAGCCCGGAGCGCCCGTGCGCGTGGCGATCGATGTGAGCGTGCGCCTCGGCGACCCGCTCCGCCGCGTCGCCGACCGCCTGCGCGCGGAGGTGGAGGACCAGCTGCGTCGTCATACCGACCTGCGGGTCGCGGCGATCGATGTCGCGATCACCGACGTCAGGGAGGGGGCATGATGACCGGCACCGAGCTGTCGAAGGAGGAGCGCGCGGGTCTCGCGCTCCGGATCGAGGCGGCGCTGCGCGCCTGCTCCGGGGTGCGCGGCGTGTACCGATCGGGCTCCCTCGTCTCCAACCTCCTGCGTGCGGGCGCGTCGGCGTGGGGGAACGAGCGCGGAGCCGAACCGATCGTGTCCGTCGCCGCCGGAGCGGAGGGCGTGGCGGTGGAGGCGGCGATCGGCGTCGACGGGCGGGTTCGCAGTGTCGCGACACTGCGGCACGCTCGTGACGCCGTGGACGCGGTGCTGCGTGCGGAGGGCCTGCGCCGTGGCAGCATCACGCTGACCGTCGCCTACGTGCAGAGCGCCGTGGAGCCGGCGCCGGGGGAGCGCCGCCGCCCGTGACGGGGGCCGGCGGCGCTCCTCGCGTCACACCAGCGCGCGGAGGCCCTCGACGAGCGGCGTCGTCGGGCGGCCGATGAGGCGGCGGAGGGTGCCGTCGGTGTCCGCGAGGGCGCCATCGCGGATGCCGGCGTCGAGGGCGACGACGAACCCGGCGGTGCCCTCATCGAGACCGGCCGCTCGGAGCGCCGCGAGCTGCTCGTCCGCCGACAGCGGGACGAACACGACCTCGCGGCCCGTCACCTCGGTCATCGCGGCGGCGAGGTCGGCGTAGGTCCATGCGACGTCCCCGCCGAGCTCGTAGACCGCACCGAGGTGTCCGTCCTCGGTGGCGACGACGGCGGCGGCCTCGGCGTAGTCCTTCCGGCTGGCGGAGGCGACGCGGCCCTCTCCGGTGCCGGCGCTGAGGGTGCCGGTCTCCGCTGCACGAGCGAGGTCGGCGGCGTAGTTCTCGGTGTACCAATTGTTGCGGAGGATCACCGCGGGAAGACCTGCGGCCGCGATGAGCTCCTCGGTGGCCTTGTGCTCGGGAGCCAGGACGAGCGAGCTCGTGGTGGCCTTCGGGGCGCTCGTGTAGACGAACTTCGACACCCCGGCATCCTTTGCGGCGTCGATGACCGCCCGATGGTGCGCGACGCGCTGGCCCACCTCCGAGCCCGACACGAGCACGACCGTGTCCACGCCGTCGAGCGCCGCGGCGACCGATTCCTGGTCGGTGTAGTCGAGACGGACGACGGGCACGCCGAGGTCGGCGCCCTTGGCGATGTCGCGCGCACCGGCGCGGATCGCCTGCGGGTCGACGCCGCGCTCGAGCAGGGCGGCGACGATGAGGCGGCCGAGGTGACCGGTCGAACCGGTGACGAGGATGGTCATGAGAGTCCTTTCGTAGCTGACTCCCCGGACAACCCTCGCGCCCGTGCCGCGCATTCCTTCCGGTGGGTACCCACTTTTCGGTAAGGTACCCACATGACGGTGAGTTTTGCGCAGATCCGCGATTCGCGGCCTGCTCTCTTCGACCAGGGATGCGGCACGCGCGTCATCCTCGACCACATCATGAGCAAGTGGGGTGTGCTCGTGCTCTCCTGCCTCTCCGACGGCACGCGGCGCTGGGGTGAGCTGCGTCGGGAGGTGGACGGCATCAGCGAGAAGATGCTCGCCTCGACCCTGCGGACCCTCACCGATGACGGCCTGGTGCACCGGGAGTCGCTGCCGACCGTGCCCCCGCACGTCGAGTACAGCCTCACGCCGCTCGGGCGTGACCTCATGGAGCGGATGCTTCCTCTGATGGAGTGGGTCGCGGCGCACGCCGACGGGATGCTCGGTCGCGACTGACCCACGGAATCCTTCGCGTATCTGAACGCGGCACATGGATTCCGTTGCAGAAACAAAAGGATTGACGGGATACCGCGGCGCGCCGTACTGTTCAGGACATGGCAACGACGCCCATCCACCTCGAACGTCCCGACGGCAAGGGCCTGGCCGCAGGCACCCTCGGCCTGTGGGGCTCCACTGTCATCGGGCTCGCCTCCACGGCCCCCGTCTACTCGCTCGTCGCGACGCTCGGCTTCGTCGTGCTCGCCGTCGGCGCGCAGGCGCCGATCGCCTTCATCATCGCCTTCGTGCCGATGCTCCTGATCGCCTTCGCCTATCGCGAGCTCAACAACGCCGTCCCCGACTGCGGCACCACGTTCACCTGGGGCACCAAGGCCTTCGGGCCGTGGGTGGGCTGGATGGGCGGCTGGGGCGTCGCGGTCGCCGGCATGGTCGTGCTCGCGAACCTCGCCCAGATCGCCTCCGTGTACTTCTGGTCGCTGATCGGGCAGGACCTCGAGAACAACGACTGGCGCGTCGTCGTCGTGGCGGTGCTCTTCATCGCGGCCATGACCTGGGTGAGCTGGCGCGGGGTCGAGATCGGCGAGCGCATCCAGAACGTGCTCCTCGCGATCCAGTACCTCGCGCTGGCCATCTTCATCGTGGCCGCCCTCTGGCAGTTCTTCACGGGCGACGCCCCCGACGCCACCCCGTTCTCGTGGGAGTGGCTGAACCCGTTCGGCTTCACCGACTGGTCGGGCTTCACGGAGGCGATCCTCCTGGCGCTCTTCATCTACTGGGGGTGGGACACCTGCCTCGCCCTCAACGAGGAGACGAAGGATCCGAAGCGCATCCCCGGCCGGGCCGCGGTGCTCACCTGCGTCATCCTGCTGGTGACGTACGTCGCGGTGACGATCGCCGCGATGATGTACGCCGGACTCGGCGAGGACGGCACGGGCCTCGGCAACGAGGCCAACGCCGACGACTTCTTCCTGGCCATCAAGGATGGGCTGCTCGGTCCGTTCGGCTGGGTGCTCGTGGTCGCGGTCATCATCTCGGCGATCTCGTCCACCCAGACGACCATCCTCCCGACCGCCCGCGGCACGCTCGCGATGGGCGTGTACCGGGCGCTCCCGGCGAAGTTCAAGGACGTGCACCCGGTCTACAAGACGCCGTCGTTCTCGACCATCGTCATGGGCGTGGTGGCTTCCCTCTACTACGTTGGCATGACCCTGATCAGCGACAACATCCTGCAGGACTCGATCCTCTCGCTGGGCCTCGCGATCGCGTTCTACTACGCCATCACCGGGTTCGCCTGCGTCTGGTACTTCCGCGCCGACCTGCGCCGCTCGACCCGCGACCTGTTCTTCAAGGGCATCTTCCCGCTGCTCGGAGCGCTGCTGCTGACCGGCGCGTTCGTGCAGTCGGCGATCGACATGTGGGACGTCGACTACGGCTACACCGTGCTCTTCGGCATCGGCGGCACGTTCGTGATCGGCATCGGGTCGCTCGCGATCGGCCTCGTCCTGATGTTCCTCTGGTACCTGTTCCCGCGGTCGAAGCGGTTCTTCCGGGGCGAGAGCCTGAACCGGGAGACCGAGGTGATGGTGCCGGAGGAGCCGGGCGCGATGATCCGCTCGGTCGACGGCGGCATCTGAGGCGCAGGGTGCGCGCGCGGCTGTCCTAGGCTGGCCTCGTGCGCATCCGGCTCGACATCGCCTACGACGGCACCCATTTCCGCGGGTGGGCCACGCAGCCCACACTCCGCACGGTCCAGGGGACGCTGGAGGCGGCGCTCGCCCGGATCGTCGGCTCCGAGGTGCGGTTCGTCGTCGCCGGGCGGACGGACGCCGGCGTGCACGCGAGCGGACAGGTCGCGCACGTGGATCTCGACGAGGCGCAGTGGGCGCGGATCCAGGCGCGTCACGGCCGTGCAGCGCAGGACCCGGCGGGCAGCATCGCCGCGCGGATGCGTGGTGTGCTCGGCGCCTACCCCGACGTGACGGTCGTGCGCTCCTCCCTCGCCCCCGAGGGCTTCGACGCGCGCTTCTCCGCGGTCTGGCGACGCTATCGCTACCGGCTCGCCGACGACCTGGCCGGCTACGACCCGCTGCGACGGCTCGACACCACCACCATCCGGGGCCGGTTGGACGCGGAGGCCATGGACGCCGCCTCCCGGACCCTCATCGGCCTGCACGACTTCGCGGCCTACTGCAAGCCGCGCGAGGAGGCCACCACCATCCGGACGCTGCTCGACTACCGGTGGCAGCGGGATGCGGAGGGCGTGCTCGTGGCCGAGGTGAAGGCGGACGCGTTCTGCCACAGCATGGTGCGGGCGCTGGTCGGCGCCTGCGCGGCGGTGGGGGAGGGGCGACTCGATGTGGACGACCTCGTCGTGCTCCGCGATGCGTTGACGCGGACGAGCGAGTTCAAGCTCCTCGCCGCCCGCGGTCTCACGCTCACCGAGGTCGGGTATCCGGCCGACGAGCTGCTGGCGGCCAGGGCCGCGCAGACCAGGGCCCGACGCGACCGCGAGAGCGACTGATCGCCGGGATCGGGAGCCGGGGCACAGATGGGGCGGGTAGCGTGGGGACGATCATGAAGGTCATCTCCTACAACCTGCGCAAGCACCGCGCCGCCGGCGAGCTCGCGGCGCTCGTCGATGAGCATGATCCCGACATCCTCTGCCTCCAGGAGTGCGACGTCCCGGAGCTTCCGGATCGGATCGGCGGCCTCGTCCTGGCGGATGCGACGCAGGGCAACCGCCTCGGCCTCGCCCTCTTCTACCGGGAGAGCACCTATCGGCTGCAGGGCATCCGCACCCTTGGCCTGAAGAAGTCGCTGCACGACCGGATCGCGAAACCGGCGCACGAGCGCGTCCTCGGCGCCCGCCTGCGTGACATCGACGACGGCGGAGAATTCATCGTGGCGTCCTTCCACGCCGCGCCCCTGACGGCGTTGAACTCACTCCGCCGGCACCAGATCCGCGCCGCGCTCGCCGAGCTCGCGACGCTGGGCGAGGGGCTGCCGCAGCTCATGGTGGGGGACTACAACTACCCCGTGTTCAAGGAGAACCTCGGGCAGGCGGTCCGCGACCAGGGCTACGCCCTGTCCCTCAGCGATGACCACACGTACACCCGCTACCGGGTCTTCCGTGGGCACTACGACTTCGCGACCTCGTCCGGCTTCGAGATCGAACGCATCACCACGCTCCCGCAGCGTTCCAGCGATCACCGCCCGATCCTCGTGACCGTCCGGCCGAACTGACGCCGCCGGTCCGAGCCGGTTTGGGAATGCCGTTCCGGTGGCGTATGCTGACTCTTTGGTGCCCTTCCCTGCCTGCGGGGAAGATGCACATCCGAACGTGAGCCCTCCACTGGCGTGTTCCTCCCCGTCGGGAAGAACCACCCCGGAGTGGGATTCACGAACACCTCCGTTCGACAAGAAAGCAGCACTATCGTGACGCGCACTTACACCCCCAAGGCTGGCGAAGTCCAGCGCGACTGGGTCGTCATCGACGCCACCGACGTCGTTCTCGGCCGTCTCGCTTCGCACGCGGCGACGCTCCTGCGTGGCAAGCACAAGCCGACCTTCGCCAACCACATCGACTCGGGTGACTTCGTCATCATCGTGAACGCCGACAAGGTCGCGCTCACCGGTCAGAAGCTCCAGAAGAAGATGGCGTACCGCCACTCCGGCTACCCGGGTGGCCTCAAGGCCGTCAGCTACGCCGAGCTCCTCGAGAAGAACCCGGTCCGCGCCGTGGAGAAGGCCATCCGTGGCATGCTCCCGAAGAACAGCCTGGGCCGCCAGCAGCTGTCGAAGCTGAAGGTGTACGCCGGTGCCGAGCACCCGCACGCCGCGCAGCAGCCCCAGCCGTACACCCTCGACCAGGTCGCCCAGTAAGCGCCGTACAGACTAAGGACATACTCGTGGCTGACATCCAGGACTCCACCGAAAACCTCCAGAACTTCTCGACGTCGACCCCGGAGACCGACGCGGTCGAGGCGGCTCCCCGCCCCGTGCTGAGCGTCCCCGGCGCCGCTGTCGGCCGTCGCAAGCAGGCCATCGCCCGCGTGCGTCTGGTTCCCGGCTCGGGCACCATCACGGTCAACGGCCGTACGCTCGAGGACTACTTCCCGAACAAGCTGCACCAGCAGCTCATCAACGACCCGTTCACCGCGCTGAACCTCGCCGGTGCCTACGACGTGATCGCCCGCATCTCGGGTGGTGGCGACTCCGGCCAGGCCGGCGCCCTGCGTCTCGGCATCGCGCGTGCCCTCAACGGCATCGACGCGGAGAACAACCGTCCGACCCTGAAGAAGGCCGGCTTCCTCTCGCGCGACGCCCGCGTCAAGGAGCGCAAGAAGGCCGGACTCAAGAAGGCCCGTAAGGCGCCTCAGTACTCGAAGCGTTAAGGTCCACTGCTCCGATGCCGATCTTTGGCACGGACGGCGTGCGAGGACTCGCCAATGGCATCCTCACCGCCGACCTGGCGCTCACCCTGGCCCAGGCGACTGCTGTCGTCCTGGGCCAGGGCCGTACGGCGGAGGCTCGCAAGGCCGAAGGCAAGCGACTCACCGCCGTCGTCGCCCGTGACCCGCGGGTCTCCGGGCACTTCCTGACCGCTGCCGTCGCCGCGGGCCTCGCCTCCTCGGGCGTCGATGTCCTCGAGGCAGGGGTCATCCCCACGCCCGCTCTGGCATTCCTCGTCGCGGATCGCGATGCGGACTTCGGCGTGATGATCTCGGCATCGCACAACGCGGCGCCCGACAACGGGATCAAGATCTTCGCCCGCGGCGGACGCAAGCTCCCCGACGTGGTAGAGCAGCGCATCGAAGAGGCCATGCACGGCGAGATGCTGCGCCCGACCGGCGCCGGCGTCGGTCGCATCGACCGCTTCTCCGACGCGGAGGACCGCTACGTCGTCCATCTGCTCGGCTCGCTGCCGCACCGTCTCGAGGGCGTCCACGTCGTGCTCGACTGCGCCCATGGTGCCGCCTCCGGAGTCTCTCCCGAGACGTTCCGCGACGCCGGCGCGGAGGTCACCGTGATCGGTGCCGACCCCGACGGGTGGAACATCAACGACGGCGTCGGCTCCACGCACCTCGACAAGCTCGCCGAAGCCGTCGTCCGGCTCGGCGCCGACGTGGGCATCGCGCACGACGGCGACGCTGATCGCTGTCTCGCGGTCGACGCGCAGGGCAACGTCGTGGACGGCGATCAGATCATGGCGATCCTGGCCCTGTCGATGAAGGAGCGCGGACGCCTCACCGACGACACGCTCGTCGCGACGGTCATGAGCAACCTCGGTCTGCACGTCGCGATGCGCGAGCACGGCATCACGGTGCGCCAGACCGCCGTCGGCGACCGTTACGTGCTCGAGGACATGAACGAGGGCGGGTACGCGCTCGGCGGCGAGCAGTCCGGCCACGTCATCATGAGCGAGTACGCGACCACGGGCGACGGCCTGCTCACCGGACTCCACCTCGTGGCCGAGATGGCGCGGCAGGGCAAGTCCCTCGCCGAGCTCGCCTCGGTCATGACGGTCTACCCACAGCTGCTGATCAACGTCCGCGACGTCGACAAGGATCGCGTCGCCGACGACGAGGTCGTGCAGCAGGCCGTCCGCGACGTGGAGGCCGAACTGGGCGACACCGGGCGCGTGCTGCTGCGCAAGTCCGGGACCGAGCCGCTCGTGCGCGTCATGGTCGAAGCCGCCGACTCTGAGTCGGCCCGCACCTACGCCGAACGTCTCGCGGCGGTCGTGCAGGAGCGCCTCGCGCTCTGAGCCCGTCGTCTCCGAACCGGTCGGTCGCCTCGGCGGCCGGCCGGTTCGTCGTCTCCGGGCCGGGGCGGTCAGCCGCCGAGCTGTTCGATGTACCGCAGCAGCACGCCTTCGCGCAGCGCCCACGGCGACACCTCCAGCTCCTCCACATCCAGCGCGCTCATGGCGGCATGCAGCGACACCGCCGCCGCCACGATCTGGAAGGTCCGGTCGGGCGTGATCCCCGGGAGCTCCTGCCGTGCCGAGGCGGGGAGGCGCGCGAGACGCGGGATCCACGACCCGAGGGCGTCGCGGGGGAGCAGCATCCGCTCGATGCCCGACCAGCCGGGTACGGGGTAGCCGACGAGCCGGGCCAGTGAGCGGATCGCCTTGGAGGAGCCCACGACGTGGTCCGGACGGGGGAGGCTGCGGAACCGCGAGGTGACCCCGTCGAGCGTCGTCAGGGCGTGCGCCCGGAGGCGCTCCACGTCGTCCTCACCCGGAGGGTCCTGCGGAAGGAACTGCACGGTCATGCGCCCGGCTCCGAGGGGGACGGACGCGGCGACGTCCGGCACCTCCTCGGCACCGGCGGCGATCTCCAGGGAGCCGCCGCCGATGTCGAGGAGCAGCAGCTGGCCGGCAGACCACCCGAACCAGCGCCGCACGGCGAGAAACGTGAGCGCGGCCTCGGTCTCCCCGTCGAGCACCTGGAGCGGCTGGCCGAGGACGGCCTCGATGCGGGCGATGACCTCAGCCCCGTTGCGGGCATCGCGGACGGCGCTCGTGGCCGTGGCGAGGAGCGCGTCCACGCGTTCCTCCTCCGCCACCCGGCGCGCCTGCGCGACGGCCGCTTCCAGGGCTTGCACGCCCTGCTCCGCGATCGCCCCGTCCGGTGTGAGGTAGCGCATGAGGCGCAGCACGGTCCGGTCGCTCGTGGTGGCGAGTGGTCGTCCGCCCGGCCGCACATCGGCGGCGAGCATGTGGACGGTGTTGGATCCGATGTCGAGGACTCCCAGGCGCACGGGATGAGGATACTCGCGCGCGGTTACGATGGACGACGTGACCACCGCCGACCCCACGCTGCCGCTGTCGCCGTACCGGGAGATCGGGCGCGCGGAATGGGCGCGTCTCGCCGCCGGACTCGACCAGCCCCTGACCGAGACCGAGGTCGTGGAGCTACGAGGTATCGGCGACCGCCTCGACCTCACCGAGGTCCGCGAGGTCTACCTCCCGCTGAGCCGATTGCTGAGCCTGTACGCGAGCGCGACGAAGCAGCTCGGCGCGGCCACCTCGTCGTTCCTCCAGGAGGACGACACGACCACGCCGTTCGTCGTCGGTGTCGCCGGCTCCGTGGCCGTGGGCAAGTCGACCATCGCCCGGCTCCTCCGCGAGCTCATGAGCCGATGGCCGGGGACGCCGCGGGTGGAGCTGGTGACGACGGACGGCTTCCTCTACCCGAATGCCGAGCTCGAGCGTCGCGGTCTCATGGATCGCAAGGGCTTCCCGGAGTCGTACGACCGCCGGGCGCTGATCGAGTTCCTCACGGAGGTCAAGAGCGGAGCCCCTGAGGTGCGGGCGCCGTTCTACTCCCACATGCGCTACGACATCGTCCCCGACGCGCACGTCGTGGTGCGCCGCCCCGATGTCGTCATCGTCGAAGGGCTCAACGTCCTGCAGCCCCCGCCGGCCCCGAACGACGTCGCGGTCAGCGACCTCTTCGACTTCTCGATCTTCGTGGACGCCGACACCACGCACATCGAGAAGTGGTACGTCGACCGGTTCCTCGCTTTGCGGCAGGGAGCCTTCAGCAACCCGTCGTCCTACTTCAACGTGTTCGCGCACCTCACCGACGAGGAGGCGATCACGACCGCACTGGGATATTGGAACGAGATCAACATGCCGAACCTCGTCGAGAACGTGATGCCCACCCGGCACCGCGCGCGGCTGGTCCTGCGGAAGGGCGCGGATCACGACGTGGAGAGCGTGCTCCTGCGCAAGCTCTGAGCCCCTCCTGCAGCCCTCTATTGTTCGGACGACTCGCAAAAAATCCCGCTTACCCTTATCCCCATGTGTGGAATCGTCGGATACGTGGGCCCGCGGCCCAGCCAGGACATCCTTCTCGCCGGCCTCGCCCGGCTCGAGTACCGCGGCTATGACTCCGCGGGCATCGCCGTGATCGATGGCGAGGGAACGCTGGGCATGCGCAAGAAGGCGGGCAAGCTCGCCATGCTGCGCGACTCGCTCGGTGATGCGCCCCTCGCCGACGGCACGACCGGCATCGGGCACACGCGGTGGGCGACGCACGGCGGCCCGACCGACGTCAACGCGCACCCCCACCTCGCCGACGACGACAAGCTCGCGGTGATCCACAACGGCATCATCGAGAACTTCGCGGCTCTGCGCGACGAGCTCCTCGCCGACGGCGTCTCCTTCCGCAGCGAGACGGACACCGAGGTGGCTGCGGCGCTCCTCGGCCGCGAGTACGCCGGCAACGGGCACGACCTCGCCCTCGCGTTCCGTGCTGTCGTCAACCGCCTGGAGGGCGCCTTCACCCTCCTCGCGATGCACCAGGACCACCCCGGACTCGTCGTCGGCGCTCGCCGCAACTCGCCGCTCGTGATCGGTCTGGGTGAGGGTGAGAACTTCCTCGGTTCCGACGTCGCCGCCTTCGTCGAGCACACCCGCAAGGCCCTTGCGATCGGTCAGGATCAGATCGTGTCGATCACCCCCGACGCGGTGACCGTGACCGACTTCGCTGGCACCCCCGTCACCGCCGAGCCGTTCGACGTGTCGTGGGACGCCGCCGCCGCCGAGAAGGGCGGATGGTCGAGCTTCATGGCCAAGGAGGTCGCCGAGCAGCCGGAGGCCGTCGCCAACACGATCCGCGGCCGCATCCGCGACGGCCAGGTCGTGATCCCGGAGCTCGACGGTCTCGACGACCTGTTCGTCGGCATCAACCGCGTCATCATCACCGCGTGCGGCACGGCCTCGTATGCCGCGCTCGTCGGCAAGTACGCGATCGAGCAGTGGGCCCGGGTGGCGGTCGACGTCGAGCTCGCCCATGAGTTCCGCTACCGCGACCCGGTCATCGGCGCCGACACCCTCGTGGTCTCCATCAGCCAGTCCGGCGAGACCATGGACACCCTGATGGCCGTGAAGTACGCCCGCGAGCGCGGCGCCCGCACGCTGTCGGTCTGCAACACGCAGGGCGCGACGATCCCGCGGGAGTCGGACGCCGTCGTCTACACGCACGCCGGGCCCGAGGTCGCCGTCGCCTCGACCAAGGCGTTCTCCGCCCAGATCACGGCCCTGCTGCTGCTCGGCCTGCACATGGGACGGGTCCGCGGTGTGGTGGCCGACGCCTCGACCGATGTCGAGGAGCTCGCCGCGCTGCCGGAGAAGGTCGCCAAGGTGCTGGAGAGCGAGCACGAGCACGTCACCCAGCTCGCCGGCTGGATGGCCGACACCCGTTCGGTGCTGTTCCTCGGCCGTCACGTGGGCTACCCGATCGCCCTCGAGGGCGCGCTGAAGCTCAAGGAGATCTCCTACATCCACGCCGAGGGCTTCGCCGCGGGCGAGCTCAAGCACGGTCCGATCGCGCTGATCGAGCCGGGGCAGCCGGTGTTCGTGCTCGTGCCGTCGCCGCGGCACTCCGCGCTCGTGCACTCCAAGGTCGTCTCCAACATCCAGGAGATCCGCGCCCGCGGTGCCCGCGTGATCGTGGTGGCCGAGGAAGGTGACGCCGCCGTGCTGCCCTTCGCGGACGAGGTCATCCACATCCCGCTCGCCGGCCCCATGTTCGAGCCGCTGCTGGCCGTCGTCCCGCTGCAGATCTTCGCGATGGCGCTGGCGACCGCGAAGGGCCTCGACGTGGACCAGCCGCGGAACCTCGCGAAGTCCGTCACGGTGGAGTGACCGCCGACCCACCCCCTTCTGTTCGCCCCACCCCTCTGAGTACGCACGCAGAGGGGTGGGGCGTTCGTAGCGGGGTGGGTGGGGAAGCCCGAGTAGGCTGAACGCGTGATCATCGGCACCGGCATCGACCTCGTGGACATCCCGAGGTTCGAGCGCACGATGACCCGGACGCCTCGACTGCGGGAGCGGCTGTTCGCCCCGTCGGAACGTGAACTCCGGCTGCCCTCTCTAGCCGCGCGATATGCTGCGAAGGAAGCGCTGATCAAGGCGCTCGGCGGCTCCGACGGGGTGCACTGGACCGAGATCGAGATCGCCTCCGAGCCCTCAGGGAGACCGCATTTCGTCCTGTCCGGATCCACGGCCGCGGTGGTCGAGGCACGGGGGATCCTGACGCTGCACCTCACCCTCACCCACGATGCCGGCCTCGCCGCCGCGTTCGTCGTCGCCGAAGGAGCCCCGCTGTGACCGTCCCGTTCCGCGAGGCCACGATCGATCTCGATGCGATCGCCGACAACGTCCGGCACTTCCGTCGCCTCACCGGCGTGGAGGTGCTGGCCGTGGTGAAGGCGAACGCGTACGGGCACGGAGCCGCCGCGACCGCCGTGGCCGCGCTCTCCGGCGGTGCGACCCGCCTCGGGGTGGCCGAGATCCCGGAGGCGCTGGAGCTGAGGCGCCAAGGGGTGCACGCGCCGGTGGTGGCGTGGCTGCACGCGCCGGGGGAGCGGTTCCTGGAGGCGGCAGCGGAGGGCGTCGAGATCGGCATCTCGTCGTACGACCAGCTGCAGGCCGTGGCCGCCGCCGCATCCGCGAACCGCCCGGTCGCGGTGCACCTGAAGCTCGAGACCGGTCTGTCGCGCAACGGCATCGCTCCGGACGACTGGGCAACGGTGCTCGCCGAGGCCGCCCGCCTGGAGCGGATCGGAAGGGTCAGGGTCGTGGGGCTCTTCAGTCACCTCTCCAACGCCTCGCCGGCCGACGACCGCGCCGCGCTCGCCCGGTTCGAGGAGGGCGTGGCGCAGGCCGCTGCGCTCGGCGTGCGTCCGGAGATCCGCCACATCGCCGCCACCGCCGCCGCCATCGATCTGCCCGAGACACGACTCGACGCCGTGCGTATCGGCATCGGCACCTACGGCCTCTCGCCCTTCGACGACCGCTCCTCCGCGGAGCTGGGCCTGCGCCCGGCCATGACCCTGCGCGGGGCCGTGACGGCCGTCCGGCGTGTTCCCGCCGGTACCGGGGTCTCCTACGACTACGTGCATCGCACGGACCGCGCGACCACCCTGGCGCTCGTGCCGCTGGGATATGCCGACGGAGTGCCCCGCAGCGCCTCCGGGAGACTGCCCGTATCGATCGGCGGGCGCCGCTACACCAACGTGGGCCGGATCGCGATGGATCAGTTCGTCGTGGACGTCGGAGACGCCCCGGTCGCCGTCGGCGACGAGGTCACGCTCTTCGGGGATCCGACTCTCGGCGTGCCATCGGCCGCGGACTGGGCGGAGGCCGCCGGCACCATCGGGTACGAGATCGTCACGCGCATCGGTCACCGGGTGCCGCGGAGGACGACGTGAGCCTGGACCCGGCGTTCCTCGGACGACGCCGGATCGCCACGTCCGAAGAGATGGAGCAGCTCGGGCTGCGCATCGGCGAGCAGCTCGAGCCGGGAGACCTGCTCATCCTCACCGGTCCGCTGGGGGCCGGCAAGACCACTTTCACGCGCGGCCTGGCCGAGGGCCTCGGGGTCCGAGGACCCGTGCAGAGCCCGACGTTCGTGATCGCCCGCACCCATCCGTCGCTCGTCGGACGCGCCCCCCTCGTGCACGTGGACGCGTACCGCCTCGGCTCCGCGGCCGAGCTCGACGACCTCGACCTGGACCTGGAGCGGTCGGTCGTGGTCGTGGAGTGGGGTCGCGGCATGGCGGAGGAGCTCGCCGACGCCTGGTGGGACATCGAGATCGAACGACCCGTCGGAGCCGGTGAGGACGATGACGACCTCGATCCTTCGGAGCTGGATGCCGACGCGCCGCGCTTCGTCACGATCGCCCGCGAGGAGCGCGCATGACGGCGGGGGAGCCGCTGGTCGCGGTCATCATCGAAGACGACCCCGGTGTCCGTTCGCTCCTGGATGAGGTGTTCCTCGCCGCGGGCTTCCGAACCGTGCAGGCGGGGTCAGGCCCGGAGGGTCTCGCAGCCGTGGCGGCGCACCATCCGATCATCACCACGCTGGACATCAACCTCCCGGGCATCGACGGCTTCGAGGTCGCGCGGCGCATCCGTCAGGTCAGCGACACGTTCATCATCATGTTGTCCGCCCTGGCCGACGAGTCGGATGTGGTGCTCGGCCTCACCTCCGGCGCCGACGAGTACCTGGTGAAGCCCTTCCGGCCACGCGAGCTGCGGGCGCGGATCGAGGCGCTCCTCCGCCGCAACCGCTCGTCGGCGGTACCCACGGGGACGCCGGAGGTCGCAAGCGCCCCGTCGCCGCAGACCGCCGCCCCCGCACCCTCCGTCGCGTCGATCCCCGCTCTCCCGACGGTGGCCGCCGGGGATGCCACCGTGGCCACGTGGCGAGGGCTCGTGCACCGGGACCTCAGTCTCGACCTCGACACGCGCCTCGTGCTCGTCGCCCAGCGCCCCGTCGAGCTCACGCCCACCGAGTTCGACCTGCTCGCGGCGCTCCTCGAGGCCGGCCGCCGGGTCTGCAGCAAAGCCGACCTCGCGCTCGGACTGCGCGGAGCCTCCGGCGACGCTTTCGATCGGGTGAGCGAACCCGACAAGCGGGCGATCGAGACGCACATGGCCAATCTGCGTCGGAAGCTCGGCGACAGCCCCACCGCCCCCCGCTACATCGAGACGGTGCGCGGTGTCGGGTACCGCCTCACGTCCGACGACCGCCCCGCCTGAAAAGAAGGGGTCGAGGCCGCGGCTCCCCCACCGCGGCCCCGGATGCCTGCGAATCCCCACTCGCGCGGCCCCAGCTTCTGCGAATTCCCCAGTCGCAGCGTCGGCTCCCACTCAGAATCGTAGGACGGGAAGGCCTCCTGAAGAGCGAGAAGTGACGATCTTTGAGTAATCTTGCGTGAATGCTGAGGATCGACCGGGAGGCGGACCTTGATGATCCGCACGGTCTCGATCTGGCGGTGGCAGCTGGTGTTCACCGCGAGCATCGTGGCCATCGTGGTGATGGTCGCGGGCTTCAAGCCGCAGACCCTCGCGATCCCGCTGTTCATCGGCGGAATCGGGCTCATCGTCGTCACCACCCTGGTGGCGCTCATGGTCCCGTGGCGACGACTGCCGCGCTCGGCCGTGACGGTCCTCCCGCTGCTCGACGTGCTCGGGGTCGGACTGACGACGAACGTGCCGGATCTCCGGCTCGGCTTCCTCTGGGTCTTTCCGGTGGTCTGGTTGGCGACCTACTTCTCGATGCCCTGGGTGTTCGTCGGCATCGCGCTCAGCGGTGGCTGTCTGGTGTTCTTCGCGGACCGCTCGGGCCCGCCGGAGGACGTGCTGCTGCGGGTGCTCACCGTCGTCATCACCCTGAGCTTCCTGGGCGTGACAGTCCGCATCGGCGCCCAGCGGTCCGGCGCGGCGCGCCGGCTCCTGCAGCGCCGCTCGGAACAGGTGAACCGGGCGGCGGAGCGGGCCGAGACGAATCGGGAGCGCGTCACGCAGGTCATCGACGCGCTGCGCATCGCGCTGGTGGTGGTCACCTCCGCGGGCCGCATCCTGCAGATGAACGACGCGTACCGCACCCTCTACGGCCGTGACCGCTTCGGGACGGCGCTCCCGTCGGCGTCCGTCGAGTACGACGCCCGGCGCGGGACGGCTCTGACCCCGGAGCGTACGACGCTGGCGCGCGCGGCCGCGGGGGAGTCGATGCGGGAGGAGCGGGTGTGGCTCTACGACGGGGCAGGGCAGTGGCACGCCCTGGCCGTGACCACGCAGCCCATCGCCGGAGCGCGGGAGGGGGAGCGCATCACCCTCGTCGTCATCGACGACGTCACCGCACTCCTGGAGGCCGCCGAGGAGCGGCGGGCGCTGACCGCCGTGATCTCCCACGAGCTGCGCAACCCGCTCACCGCGATCATCGGGCACGTCGAGCTCCTCCGCGAGCGCGACGACCTCCCCGGCCGGGTGCCCGCGCAGATCGAGGTCATCGCGGACGCCGGGGAGCGGTTGCAGGATCTCGTCACGAGCATGCAGGCCCAGACAGGACGGGTCTCGCACGATCCGTTCGAGCCGGTGGACCTGCGCGTCGTCGTGGAGGAGTCCGCCGCGTCCTTCGCACCGTTGATGGGTGCCGCGCGGCAGGAGCTCGTGCTCGACGGTGCCGCTCGGATGGTGATCACGGGCGACGCCTTCCGGCTCCGTCAGGTGCTCGACAACCTGCTCGGCAACGCCGTCAAGTACACGCCGGCCCGTGGCCGCATCACGGTGCGGCTGACGGAGTCGGACGGACATGCCGAGGTCACCGTGGCGGACACCGGGATCGGCATCGCCGAGGAGGAGCTGCCGCGGCTGTTCGAGCCCTACTTCCGCGCCGACAGCGCCGTGCGCGGCGGCATCGCCGGCACCGGTCTCGGCATGGGCATCGCGCGGGACATCGTGGTCGCGCACGGCGGCGCCATCCTCGTGGCGAGCGAGGTGGACGTCGGCACCACCGTCACCGTCCGTTTCCCCCGACGAATGAGAGAGGACCCTGTATGACGCCGCTCGTGCCCGTCAGCGTCGACGTCACCACGAGCATGGTGGCCGTGGTGACCGTGCTCACCGCGATCGTCGTCGGTCTCGCCACCCTGGCGCGGCCGAGCAGGGCGACCATCGTCTGGGGCGTCGCCTTCGGCATCGGGATGCTCGGCGCCTACCTCTGGTTGGCCGGTCACCACACCGGCAGCCCCGTGCTCCGTGCGGCCGCCTCCGCGATCGTCGTCTCCTTCGTGCCGCTCGTGTGGATCGGGGTGCGGATGCACTTCGGACGGTCAGCGCCCTGGCTGCCGGTCGTCCTCGCGCTCGTCGGCGTGCCCGCGGCACTGATCCTCACCGCGGGTACCCGCTGGTATCTCCCGGTCTTCCACGTCGTCTTCCTGGCGATGGCGGTCTTCGCCGGCCTGCTCGCCTGGGAGCTGCTCCGAGGACAGCCGGCGTCGCGGGACATCGTGCTGCCTCTGGCGCTCGCCGCGTGCGGCTTCGTCGTGGTCGCCGTCGTCAGCGCCGGCTCCGCCCTCGTATCGGGAGGAGTGAGCACGGAGGAACAGCTCAGCGCGCTGCGCGGGATGAACGCGGTGGGGACGATCGTCGTGAGCACGTGCGCGGCCTTCACCCTCGTGCTCCTCGTGCGGGTGGAGAGCGCGACCCCCGGGACGGACGGCGCGGCGGAGCGCGCCAGGGAGCGGCTTCGCAAGGCGGCAGCGCAGAAAGACCCGGCGTGGTCGATCCTCGACATCCGTCTGGATGATCCCACCGACCTCCGCGAGGCGTCGAGCAGTGCCGGCTTCCGCCGCATCGCCGATCGGTTCCACGCGGACATCTGCGAAGCGCTGCCGGCGACAGCCGACGCGGAGCGGGTCGCCGACGACCGCGCGATCGTCATCATCCACGGAAGCGACGAGGCGGTGCGGTTCCACCTGCGGGCGATCCTGGCATCCGTGTCGATCATCGATCTGGAGGCGCCTGCGAGCGGGATCCGCTCCTCCGCCAGCATCGGCTGGGCGACGGCAGCCGTCGCGGGATACGACTACGGCACACTCGTCGCGGCGGCGGCATCCGCGGCGGAACGGGCGCGCGACGCCGGCGGGGATCAGTGGAAGCGGGCGCAGGAGTCGGATCTGACCGCCGTCTGAGCTCGCGTTCCGCGTCAGCCGAACAGCCTCTTCACCGTATCGAGGTGCTCGCGGGTCAGGGCGCCGGCTGTCCGGGGGTCGCGCGCGGCGATCGCATCGCCGATACGCCCGTGCGCGTCCTGGTCGGCGGCGTCGCCGTGATGGCCGCGGATGCGCAGCATGTCGATCATGGCCTGCAGCGAGCGCGGGGCGAAGCCGTCGAACAGCTCTCGCAGCACGGGATTGCCGGAGGCGACGACGACGGCCCGGTGGAAGGCCATGTCCGCCTCGACGTGCGCGCGGATGTCCGTGCGTCGACGGTCGCGTTCGGCGAGCGTGCGCCTCAGCTCGTCCAGGTCGGCCGCGGTCCGGCGCTCCGCAGCGAGCGCCGCGGCCTCGACTTCGATCGCGGTGCGGGCCTCGAGGACCGCGATGATGTCGGCGCGGTCGAGGACGGCATCCCAGGTCGGGGCGGGCTCGACGGCCGTGACGAAGACGCCCGCGCCCTGGCGGGTGGCGAGCACACCGCGCCCGGCCAGGATGCGGATCGCCTCCCTGGTCGTCGACCTTCCGACCCCCAGTTGCGGAGCGAGCGTGGTCTCGCCGGGCAGCTTCCCGCCGACCTCCCATTCGCCGGCTCCGATCCGGGCGAGGAGCAGCTCGGCGGCCTGTTCGGCGAGGGATTCGCGGCGCACGGTCGTCATGGGTCCATTCTCGCAGGTGACTCGACTGCTCTGCTTGTCTGAGGAGTTGTGCTAGGTTCTCCCTATGCGCACATCCGGGTTCCTCCTCCTTCGTCGCCACGACGGGGTCTAGTCAGACCGGCTCCCCGTCGTGGGGGCGCAGGACGCGCCGGTCGCCTTCTCCGCGATCCGAACAGGAACCAGATCATGACCCCTCTCCGCACCTTCCCGACCCTCGCCACCCCGTCCGGCGCCCTCCCCGACGACGCTCCGCACTGGAACAGGCAGCGGCCCTCGCAGATGCCCTCGCATCGCTATCGAGACGTGTACTCCCGTGTCGCCGTGCCGCTGCAGACGCGGACCTGGCCGAGCGCGCGACTGACCCAGGCCCCCCTCTGGGTCCCCGTGGATCTCCGGGACGGGAACCAGGCGCTGGCCGAGCCGATGGACCCGGCCCGCAAGCGGCGCTTCTTCGAGCTCATGGTCGCGATGGGCTACAAGGAGATCGAGGTCGGATACCCCTCGGCCTCCCGGACGGACTACGACTTCGTCCGGCTCCTCGCCGAGACCGACCTCGCTCCTGCCGACGTGACGATCGTGGTGTTCACGCCCGCGCGGCGCGACCTGATCGAGCGCACCGTCGAGTCCGTGCGCGGCATCCGGAACCCCGTCGTCATCCACATGTACACCGCCACGGCGCCGACGTGGCGCGATGTCGTCCTCGGCCAGGACAGGGAGGGGCTGAGGGCGCTGATCCTCACCGGCGGGCAGGACGTGCTCCGCGTCGCGGGAGACCTCGACGACGTCCGCTTCGAGTTCTCTCCCGAGGTGTTCACCCTCACCGAGCCGGACTTCGTCCTCGACGTGTGCGAGGCGATGACGACCCTGTGGGACGCGACCCCCGAGCGTCCCGTGATCCTGAATCTGCCGGCGACCGTCGAGGTCGCGACGCCGAACGTCTACGCGGACCAGATCGAGTACATGCACCGCAACCTCGGGCGTCGCGACGGGGTCATCCTCTCCGTGCATCCGCACAACGACCGCGGCACCGGTATCGCCTGCGCGGAGCTCGCCGTCCTCGCCGGCGCGCAGCGGGTCGAGGGGTGCCTCTTCGGCAACGGGGAGCGCACCGGCAACGTCGACCTCGTGACCCTCGCCCTCAACCTCCACGCGCAGGGCGTCGATCCGATGATCGACTTCTCCGACATCGACGAGATCCGCCGGACCGTCGCGCACTGCAACGGCATCGACATCCATGCGCGGCACCCGTATGCCGGCGACCTCGTGCACACCGCGTTCTCGGGCACCCATCAGGACGCCATCCGGAAAGGGTTCGCGGAGCATCGCGCCCGTGCCGCGGACGAGGGCCGCGCCGAGGGTGACATCGAATGGCGCGTGCCGTATCTGCCCATCGACCCGGCGGACCTCGGCCGCAGCTACGACGCCGTGATCCGCGTCAACTCGCAGTCCGGGAAGGGCGGCATCGCGTACCTGCTGGAAGACGCCTATGGGATCGAGCTGCCGCGGCGCCTGCAGATCGACCTCGCTCGTCACGTCCAGCGGCGCACCGAGCAGACGGGACACGAGGTCACCGCCGCGGAGGTGTGGGACATCTTCGACGCCGCCTACCTCGCGAGCGCGGACACGAGACCGCCGAGGCTGCGGGCGGATGCCGACGTCGCGGGAGGGTGCACGACGATCACGCTGCGTGCAGACGGCGTCGAGACGCGGACCCGCCACGACGGCGTCGGTCCGGTGGAGGCGCTGGGTACGGCGCTCGCGGAGATCGGTCTGCCCGTCGAGATCCTGAGTCTGCACCAGACGAGCATCGGAACGGGCCCGGACAGCGACGCGCTCACTCTGATCGAGTACCGCGACGGCGTGCGCTCGGGATGGGCGGCCGGCCGCGACCGCTCCGTGCTGGCGGCGACCCTGCACGCCGTACGGAACGCGGCGGAGCGCCGCGCCGCGACGACGCCGTCCCGCGAGGTCTAGGGGGTCTGCTTCTCGCGCCCCCGCGCGAGTGCCGCGGAGATCGCATCCGCGGCGCTCGCGTCGGTGTCGGCGGCGGCGGACACGTTCTCGGCCACGACGGCCTCGATGATCTCGGTGCGCTGGATGCGGGTCTCGCGCGGGGCCTTGACGCCGATGCGCACGCTGTCGCCCTTGATGTCGAGCAGCGTGACCTCGATCTCGCCGTCGATGCGCACGCTCTCACCGATCCGCCTCGTCAACACCAGCATTCGTTCAGCCTACTGGTGCGGAGGGGGCGGCCCCCAGCGACGCGGTGGCGGAGTCGCGGACCACGCCGATCGTCTCGATCGTCAGCGATGCGGCCGTCGCCTCGGTGTAGGAGAGGACCGGGAGGCCGTCGGTCTGCGCCGACACGAGCCGCCGCACGGCCGGGCGCAGCGAGGGCGCGCACACGAGCACCGGTTCACCGCCGTCCGTCGGCGTCGCCACGGCCTGCTTGACCGACGCGATCACCGCTTCCATCCGCGGCGGGTCGAAGACGATCTGCGAGCCCTCGTCGCCGGGACGCAGGCTCTCCAGCATGGCCTGTTCCAGCAGCGGCGCGATCATGACGACGCGGAGCGTGCCGTCCTCCGCGAAGCGGGAGGCGATGGCCGGGCCCAGCGCGGCACGGGCGGCCTCGATCAGTCCCTCCGGGTCTGTCGAGACCTTGGCACGCAGCGCGAGCGCCTCGTAGATGCGGCTGAGGTCGTTGATCGGCACACGTTCGGCGAGCAGCCCCTGCAGCACGCGCTGCACCTCCGCGAGCGACAGCAGCGCGGGGGTGAGCTCCTCGACCGCCGACGGCGAGACCTGCTTGAGCGCGTCGGTGAGCTGCCGCACGTCCTCGCGGGTGAGCAGCCGGGCGGCGTGCGTCTGGATCACGCTCGACAGGTGCGTGATGATGACGCTCGCCCTGTCGATCACCGTGGCTCCCGCGAACTCCGCGCTGTGCCGCATTTCCATCGGGATCCATTTGCCCTCGAGGCCGAACACCGGGTCCAGGGCAGCGGTCCCCGGCAGGCTGTCCAGGCCCTGTCCGAGAGCCAGCACCGATCCGGTCGGCGCGGTGCCCCGCCCGGTCTCGACGCCGGCGATGCGGATGACGTAGGTCGCCTGGGGGAGTTCGATGCTGTCCCTGGTGCGCACGGGCGGGGTGACCAGACCGAGGTCGAGCGCGATGCGGCGCCGCAGTGCCTTGACCCTCGCGAGGAGATCGTCGGGGCCGCCGGTCACCAGGTCCACGATGTCCGGGGCGAGGAGGATCTCGAGGGGGTGCACCCGCATACGCTCGATGAGCTCCTCGGGCTGGTCCGCGGGCACCGGCGCGGGGGCCTGTGCGGCCTCCGCCTCTTCGCGCTTGCGGGTCGCGGTGATGCGCTGCGCGATGAGGAGCAGCAGGGCGCCGATCACCAGGAAGGGGAGCATCGGCATGTGCGGGATGAGTGACATGACGATGGCCGCGCATCCCGCGATGATGAGGGCGTTGCGCGACTGGCCGAGCTGCGTCGACGCGGCCGATCCCATCTCGGCCTCGGCGGTCGAGCGGGTGACGATCATGCCGGTCGAGACCGCCATGAGCAGGGCGGGGATCTGCGTGACGAGGCCGTCGCCGATCGTGAGCAGGCTGTACGTGCTGACGGCCTGGTCGATCGACATGCCGTGCTGGACGAGGCCGATCGCGATGCCGCCGACGAGGTTGATGATGATGATGACGAGTCCGGCGATCGCGTCGCCCTTGACGAACTTCGAGGCGCCGTCCATCGCGCCGTAGAAGTCGGACTCGGCGGCCACCTCCGCCCGGCGCTCCCTGGCCTCGGTGTCGCTGATGAGGCCGGCGTTGAGATCGGCGTCGATGGCCATCTGCTTGCCCGGCATCGCATCGAGCGTGAACCGGGCGCCCACCTCGGCCACGCGCTCGGCACCCTTGGTCACCACGACGAACTGGATGACGACGAGGATGAGGAAGACCACGGCGCCGATGATGAGCGAGCCGCCCACCGCGATCGCCCCGAACGCCTCGATCACCTGTCCCGCGTACGCCTCACCGAGGACGAGGCGGGTGGAGGCGACGTTCAGCCCCAGCCGGAACAGCGTCGCCACGAGCAGCAGCGACGGGAACACCGAGAAGTCGAGCGGCTTCTTCACGAACATCGACGTCAGCAGGATGACCAGCGCGAACATGATGTTGAGGATGATCAGCACGTCGAGCAGGAACGGCGGCACGGGGACGACGAGCAGCATGATGATGCCGACGACGCCGATCGGCACTCCGAGCGTGATGAGGAGCTTCTTCATACGGTCCTCCGGTAGGGGAGCGAGTGGATGCCGCGGGCGGCGCCTCGGCGCCGCAGCGCGTCGACGAACACGAGGACCCGTGCCACGGCGTTGTAGAGGTCTTCGGGGATCTCCTGACCCAGCTCGCACGCGGCGTGCAGAGCGCGGGCGAGGGTGATGTCGCGGACGAGGGGGACGCCGGACTCGAGCGCCTTCTCACGGATCCGCTCGGCGATGACGCCGCTGCCCTTCGCGACGACCCGCGGGGCGGACGTGCCGGGGTCGTATTCGAGCGCGATGGCGATGTGCGTGGGGTTGACGACCACCACGTCGGAGCCGGCGACCGCGGCGATCATGCGGTTGCGGCTCACCGCGAGCTGACGCGACCGGCGCTGCTGCCGGATGAGCGGGTCGCCCTCGGAGTTCTTGTTCTCGTCGCGCACCTCGCGCTTGGTCATGCGCGTGTGCTTGCGGTTGCGGCGCATCACGACGAACAGGTCGATCGCGGCGAGCACCAGACCCACGGCGATGGCGGTCTGCAGCAGTGCCGCGGTGCCGTCCGCCGCGGTGCCGAGCAGCCGGGAGACCGAATGGGCGCCGCTCGCCGTGAGCACGGGCATGAGCCCGGAGATGACGACCCACAGGGCGAGGGCGATGGCGGCCGTCTTCAGCAGCGCCTTCGCCCCCTCCCACAGCGCCTGCAGGCCGAACACCCGCCGCACTCCGGAGACGAGGTTGAACTGCTCGTAGCGCCCTGACAGCTTCCGCAGGTGCACGCCGCCCTGCACCACTGCGCCGAACAGCGTCACGATCGCGACCGCGGCCAGCAGCGCGCCCAGCGTGGGCAGCACCGAGGCGAGGGCCCGCCCCAGGGCGGCGAGGGCGGCTTCCGGAGAGGGCGCCTGCATGAGCCCGGCGAGGGTCACGAGCTGCTCGGTGCCGGCGGCGGTTCCCGCGGCGATGGCGGCGGGCATCATGACGGCGGCGGCGCCGATGCCGAGCCACGCCGTGAGGTCCTGGCTGCGGGAGATCCGGCCCTTCTGCCTGGCCTCCCTGAGGTGCTTCTCGGTGGCCTTCTCGCTGCGTTCGCCGCTGTCCGAGCCGCTCACGGCGTCACCCCCTGCATCATGCGGAAGGCCTGGGTGGCGAGGGCGTCGACGATGCCGGGGAACGCGACGTACACGGCGCCCGCGAGCAGGAGGGTGAGGAGGATCTTGACGGGGAAGCCCATCGCGAAGGCGTTGAGCGCCGGCGCCACGCGCGTGATGAGCCCGAGCCCGACGTCGGCGAGGAAGAGCACGAGGACCAGCGGGCCCGCGATCTGCACGGCGGCCAGCACCATCTGGGACACCCCGTCGACGAGCAGCTCGGTCGGTCCCGCCACACGGAAGATGCCGTCGACCGGAACCGCGTCGAAGCTGCGGGCGAGCCCGGCGAGGATGAGCTGGTAGCCGCCGGAGGCGAAGAGCAGCGTCAGCGCAGTGAGGTGGAAGAGCCGGGTGAACTGCGCGCCGTTGACCATCGCCGCCGGATCGAAGGCCTGGGCGAGCTGGAATCCGCCGAACACGTCGATCAGGCTGCCCGCGGCCTGCACCGCGGAGAAGCACAGCAGCACGAGGAACCCGAGCAGGGCCCCGGTGAGGAGCTGGATCACGAGTGCACCGAGGAACGCGCCCGTGTCGAGGCTCTCGTACCCCGGCGCGACGGCGGCGCCCACCGCGAGCGAGAGTCCGATCGAGAGCATCGCCTTCACGCGCACCGGGATCGCGCCGTACGAGAACGGCGGCGCGATCATGATGAACGCCGTGATGCGCACGGCGGCGAGCAGGGTGGCCTCCAGCCACGCGAAGTCGATCGGGATGAACACGGACTCATCCGCTCAGCAGCGACGGGATGCGGGCGAACATCTCGTTCGTGAAGGCGATGATCTCGGCGATCATCCAGTTCCCCGCGATGAGCAGGGCGATGCCCACCGCGACGATCTTCGGCACGAACGACAGCGTCACCTCCTGCACCTGGGTGATGGACTGCAGCAGCGAGATCGCGAAGCCCACCACGAGCGCGGTGATGAGCATCGGGGCGGCGAGCTTGGCGGCGATCAGCAGGCCCTGGGCGCCGATGTCGAGGACGGCTTCGGGACTCATCCCACACCTCCGTAGCTCTCCAGGAGCGCTTTGATGATGAGCCCCCACCCGTCGACGAGGATGAACAGCAGGATCTTGAACGGCAGCGAGATCATGACCGGCGGGAGCATCATCATGCCCATCGACATCAGCGCCGCGGCCACGACGAGGTCGATCACGAGGAACGGCACGAAGATCACGAAGCCGATGATGAAGGCCGCCCGCAGCTCCGAGATCATGAACGCGGGGATGAGCGTGTACATCGGCACGCTCGCGGCGTCCTCCGGGTTGTCCTGCCCGGCCATCCGGGTCATCAGCGCGAGGTCCTCCTCGCGCGTGTAGTGCAGCATCCACTCCCGCAGGGGGGCCTGCCCGACGTCGACGGCCTGCGTGAACGTGAGCGCGCCGTCGATGTACGGCTGCACGGCGAGCGTGTTGATCTCGGTCAGCACGGGCCACATGATGAACAGCGAGAGGAACAGCGACAGGCCCGCGAGCACCTGGTTCGGCGGGATCGTCGGGAGCGACAGCGCGTTCCTCGTCATGGCGAGCACGACGAAGATCTTCGTGAACGACGTCATCATCAGCAGCAGCGCGGGGGCCACCGACAGCAGCGTGATCCCCAGGAGGGTGAGGATCGAGCCGGACGGGCCGCCGTCGATGCCGTTGATGTCGATCGTCACGCCCTCGCCGTCGTCCGGGGTGACCTCCGCGTGGGCGGCGGTTCCGGTGAGGGCGACGAGGACGACGGCGAGGAGGATCGCGACCGCGACGAGGACGAGCAGCCGCGAGGCGCGACCGCGATCGACGGCACGGGTCGCGGTCATCGTGCGCGCCGGAGGGCCTCGGCGGTCTGCCGCCAGGTGTCGGGGGAGAGGATGGAACCGCGGAGCGGGTCGTTGCGGTGCCGCACGCGGCGACGGAGCTCCGGTGCCGGGCCGACCGCCGGGGGCGTGCTCGTGAGTGCGGCGGCGGCGAGGATGCGGTCGAACTCGGCGTCGTCGGCCGTGCGGGTGGCCGGCGGGCGCCCCTCCTCGGACTCCGCGGGCTCCGGCCGCAGGGGCAGCCGGTCGACCACGCTCACACCGTGCTCGGTGACCCCGAGCACGTAGCGGGCGTCATCGGTCTGCACGACCACGAGCTGCGCCTTGGGGCCGATGCCCTGCCGCCCGAGCACCGTGATCGCCTCGGCGTCGCGGCGCCGCGCCTGGGTCTTCGAGACCCGGCGCTGCAGGAACCAGAGCAGCCCGAGGACGGCGGCGAGCGACAGCCCGACCCGCAGCGCGAGCAGGAGGTCGTCCAGGGTCAGGCCTCGACGTTCTCGAGGATGCGGGTGATCCGCACCGCGTAGTCCTGGTCGACGACGACGACCTCACCGTGCGCGATCGTGCGGCCGTTGAGCTTGACGTCGGCGGGGGCACCCGCGGAGCGATCGAGCTCCACGATGCGACCGGGCTCGAGGTCGAGCACGTCACGGACCGCCATGCGGGTGCGCCCGATCTCGACCGTCAGCTCCATCTCGACACCCGCGATGCGATGCAGGCGGCCGTCGGCTCCGGTCGGACGCGCCGGTCGATGCGTGATGCGGACCGCGAGCCGGCCGATGGTGCGTTCGGTGTGGTCGACGAGGTCGAAGAGCTGGGTCTGCGGGTCGGCGAACACGGCCGAGGCGTCGCCGACCGCGGCCTCGCCGAGCAGCCCGGGCCCGAGGGCGGTCGCGGCGGCCTCGAGCGCATCCAGCAGCCGGTCGGTGAGGGGACGGTCCCCGAGGCCGTCGACGAGGACGTCGGCATCGAGGAGCTGTACGGCGAGTTGAGCGCTCGCCTCGCCCACGAACTGTGCCACGACCGCCTCGCCGGTGTCGCCGGACACCTGGGAGGCGCGGGCGGTGACCGGTGCGGCGGTGGGCAGTCGCGCCGCGAACGCGGCGGCGACGGCGGACTCGTAGGCGGTGGTGCTGATCACGCGGACTCCTGAGCGGGGGCGGTTTCGGGGACGGTGGCGGTCACGACGCAGGCGAGGCGGGCGCCGGCGCTCCCGACGGCCGCCGTCGCGACCGTCTGGTCACCGACGGTGAGGAGCATCGGGCGGTCGGCGGCGTGCGGCAGGGGCAGCAGGTCGCCGACCGCGAGGTCGAGCACCTCGCGGGGGAGCACGCTCCGCGGCGCCAGCCGGAGGGCGATCTCGACCGGAGTCGACTCCACCTGGCGGCGCACGAGGCCAGGGGTCTCGGATCGGTCGGCGTCGGAGGCCCGCACCGCGAACCCGGCGAGCACCGAGGCGGGGAGCATGATGCTCGCCGGCACCGTCCGACCGCCGTGGCGCATCGACAGCCGGGCCACGATCACCGGCTCCCCGGCGGCGGCCACCTGCGCGAACTGGGAGCTGTACTGGATGCCGGCGACGGCGACGCCGGCGGGCAGCAGACCGTCGAGGCTGCCGGTGAGGTGATCGATCGCGTCGCCGATCAACGACCGGATCAGGGCCTGCTCGATCGGCGTGAACGTGCGGTCCTCGGCGGTGGTGGTGACCCTGCCGCCGACCATCTGCACGATCCACGACGTCGCGGTCGGGATCGGAACCTGCACGATCAGACGCTCGTCGGAGTCCGGCAGCGCGCACACGATCATGGTCGTCGTCGTGGGCAGCGACTGCGCGTACTCGCCGTACGTGAGCATGCCGACGTGCTCGACGGCGATGGTCGCGCGCACGTGGATCTTGCCGCTGAGCTGGGCCGACCACTGACGGGCGAACGTCTCGAACGCGAGCTCGAGGGTGCGGGCGTGCTCGCGCGACAGCGTCGCCGCGCGTCCGAAGTCGTAGACCTCGACGTCGGCGGTCGCCGTCTCCGCGCGCACTCGCGAGCGCACGCCGTCATCCATCACCACGAACCCGACTATCGGGCGGTGATCGGCGTGCGTTAGGGGCGGGTCAGGGGGAGGTCTGCGCCGCACCCGCAGCCGGGATCAGCGCTCGCACCTCCTCGCTGGCGTCGGAGAGGATGACGATGTCCACGCGGCGGTTCTCCGCGAGTTGCTCGGGGGTGCTTCCGGCGGCCACCGGACGGGTGTCGCCGAAGCCGACGGACTTGAGGTGGGCCGGCGGCAGCCCGGCCGCTTCCACGAGGTAGCGCAGCACCTGGGTGGAGCGTCCGGCGGAGAGCTCCCAGTTGGTGGGGAACGGTGCGACCGATCCGCGGGCGTCGGCGTGCCCCTCCACGGAGATCTCGTTCGGGGCGGAGACGAGGACGGACCCCAGGGCGTCGAGCACCTGCGTCGCGGCCGGGCTGAGATCGGTGCTGTTGGTGGTGAAGAACGTCTCCGCGCTCACGAGCCCGATCGTCAGCCCGCGCTCGTCGATGGTGAACGTGACGTCGGTCTCCAGTCCGCGCTCGGCGAGGACCTGGCGCAACCGCTCGCGCAGCGCGGACAGCTCGTCGAACTCGCGCTCCGCCGCCTCCAGACCCGTGTCCGCGAAGTCCTCGCCCTCATCGTCGATGAGTTCCGGAGGTACGACCACGCCGCTGGTCACGTCGACGTCGTCCGAGGGCTCCTGCCCGAAACCCGTCGCGAGCGAGGCGCTGAGGGCCTCGAACTTCTCCTGGTCCACGGTCGACATCGCGAACAGCACGATGAACATGCACATGAGCACCGTCACCATGTCGAGGTACGACGCCATCCAGCGCTCGTCCGGTCCGCTGTGCTCGGACTCCTGGACACGGCGTCGGGTGCGCACGCTCATGAGAAGAGGTCCTCGTGCGTCTCCGTCTCCGCGGGCTGCTCGCGCCGGCGGGAGCGGCCGGGGGAGCGGTCGGAGACGAGCGCGCTCAGACGTTCGCGGACGTGGGCGGGGGCGGCGCCAGCCTGGACGGCGAGCATGCCCTCCATCAGCACCGTCATGCGCTCCAGCTCCAGCTCACCGAGGCGCTGCAGCCGGCCGCCGATCGGCAGCCAGATGAAGTTCGCCGACAGCAGGCCCCACAGCGTCGCGACGAAGGCCGCGGCGATCATGGGTCCGAGGGTGTCCGGCTTGTCGAGCTTCTCCAGCACATGGGTGAGGCTGACCACGGTGCCGATGATGCCGACGGTGGGGGCGAATCCGCCGAGGGTCATGTAGAAGCGTGAGGCGGTGCGGTTCCGGGCGGCGGTCGAGGTGAGCTCGTCCTCGAGGAGCACCCGCAGATCCTCCGCGTCGGTGCCGTCGGCGATGCTCTGCAGGGCCTGCCGCAGGAACGGATCCTTCTCCTCGTCCAGACCCTGCTCCAGCGCGAGCAGGCCCTCGGAGCGCGCCTTCTCCGCATAGCCGACCACGGTGTCGATCGTGCTCTGGGCGGTGCGTCGCTCGCCGCGGAAAGCGCGCGGGAGGGACTTCACGGCGTGCAGGGCGTCGCGCAGCGTGCCGCTGGCGAGGCCGACCGCGATCGTGGCGCCGAAGACGAGCACCATCGGCGCGGGCAGCAGGAGCGACCCGACCGTCGCGCCCTCCAGGTTGATCATGGCGATCAGGGCGCCGAACGCGAGGACGAGCCCGAGGATGAGGGACGGATCCATCAGGAATCTCCCCCTGCGACGGGAGTGGCGGGTCGGGTGTCCTCGATGCCGGCGGCGACCAGCGCGGCCGCGGTCGCGAGGACGCCGGCGCGGAAGCGGGTGATGCGGGCGATCACGTCGTCCATCGTCTCGGTGACGACGAAGGTCGCGCCGTCGACCATCATGATCGTCGTGTCGGGCGTGGCCTGGACACGTTCGATCAGGTCGGGGTTCACCGCGAACCGGGAACGGTTCAGGCGCGTGAGGACGATCATGGGCTCCATCCTGGAAAAAGCTCGCCCCGCCCGAGAGCGGGGAACCGACGGCCCGTCCTGGGCTGTCGGAGAGGACTGTCGGCCGGGCGCTGCGCCGCGTTAGCGCGGGGTCGGGACCAGGTGGGATCTTTCTCACGGCGGGCGCGTCGTCGCCGATAGAGACCAGGGGCGGGGGACGATGAGCAGCGGGCGAAGGGAGCCTTGTGCGGGATCGGAACGTGGAGAAGGCCGCGGCGACGGCGGCCGAGGAGTGCGGCTGCGCGCCGACCGCTGCCGAGCGCGGCGCACTGTGGAACCAGCCGGTGAGCCGGCGCCATGCCTTCGGGATCGGCGCGCTGGGAGTGGTCGCGCTCGCTGCCTTCGGCGTCGGTTCGGGCGTCACCGCCGCGCACGCCGCGTCCTACCCGAGCTGGGACGACGTCCAGCGGGCGAAGAGCAACGAGGCGGCCAAGGCCGGCGAAGTCACCCGTATCCAGGGGCTGATCCAGTCGCTCGAGCGCAAGGTCGCCGAGACGCAGGCGGCCGCGCAGGTCGCGTCGGATGAGTTCTATGAGGCGCAGCAGGCGTACTTCGCGGCGATCACGGAGGCGGAGACGCTGCAGGCTCAGGCCGATGAGCAGGCGGCGCTCGCCGACGAGACCGCGAAGAAGGCCGGTCAGATCGCCGCCCAGCTCTATCGCAGCGGCGGGGACGACACCGCCCTGGAGCTGTTCTTCGCGGGGTCGGGTGCCAACGCCGACGAGCTGCTGTCGCGCCTCGGCACGATGAACAAATTCCTCGAGTACAACCAGACGACCTACGACAACGCCGTCTCGGCGCGCGACACCGCCCAGGCGCTGACCGCTCAGGCCGACGTCGCCCGGGACGAGCGTGACCGCCTGCAGCAGGTCGCCGAGCAGAAGATGGTCGCGGCGCAGCAGGCGGCGGACGCCGCGCAGGCGGCGCTCGACGAGCAGGCGGCGAACCTCGAGACCCTCAAGGCCCAGCTGGCCGCGCTCAAGGACACCACGACGAAGACGGTCGCGGGGTACCAGGCGGGCGTCGAGAAGCGCCGACGGGAAGAGGAAGCCCGCCGCAAGCGCGAGGCCGCTGCGGCGGCCGCGGCTGCCGCAGCGGCCGGCCGGGGGACGAGCGGCGGCGGTGGTGGCGGTGGCGGTGGCGGCGGCTCAGCGGGCAGCGGCGGATGGGTACGTCCGCACGGCGGAGCACGCAGCTCGAGCTACGGCCCGCGCACCCCCATCTGCGGTCCTCAGGGATGTTCGTCGAGCTTCCATTACGGTGCGGATCTCGCCAACGGCTGTGGTGCCGCCATCTACGCCGCCAACTCCGGCACGGTCGACTACGCGGGACCGAACGGGAACTACGGCAACTACATCCGCATCCAGCACGGCGGCGGCATCAGCACCGGGTACGCCCACATCAAGCCGGGCGGCATCAACGTGCGCAGCGGCCAGTGGGTGCGGGCGGGTCAGGTCATCGCGTATGCCGGCGATACCGGCCGTTCGTTCGGCTGCCACCTGCATTTCGAGGTCTACATCAACGGCGGGTACACGAACCCCGTGCGCTTCATGGAGCAGCGCGGCATCTACGTCTGACCCTGCCGAAACCCCGGTTACGCGCCGAGGCCCCGCCGTATCCACGTGAATACGGCGGGGCCTCGACGCGAAGACGGGGTCTCGCGGGAAGGGCTCAGCGCTTGAGGTTCGTGAGCTCCTGCAGAACCTCGTCGCTCGTGGTGATGATGCGGGCGTTCGCCTGGAAGCCGCGCTGAGCGACGATGAGGTTGGTGAACTCCTGCGAGAGGTCGACGTTCGACATCTCGAGTGCGCCACTGATGATGCCCCCGAGACCGCCGGTGCCGGGCTGTCCGAGCTCGGCCTGACCGGAGTTGCCGCTCGGACGGAACTGTGAGGAGCCGACCTTCTCCAGGCCCCCGGGGTTCACGAACCCGGCCAGCGCGATGCGGGCCAGCACCTGGGTGTCGCCGTTGCTGAATGTGCCGACGAGGCTGCCGTCGTTGGTCAGCGCGTAGGAGCTCAGCGTGCCGGCCGGCTTGCCGTTCTGCTCCTTGATCGCGATGTCGCTGACGTCGGCGAAGCCGGTCACACCGGACAGGTCGACGGTGACGCCGCCCGACACGATGCTGCCGGCGCCGTTCTGCACGCCGTCGGTGAAGGTCAGTGCGGTGCTCGCACCCGCCCCGTCGGTGACGTCCCACCCGGTCGCGCTGCGCGTGAACGTCAGGCGCAGGGTGGACGCGGAGCCGTCGGCGCCGTACGTCTTGATGTCGCGCACGAGCGTCTCGCCGACCGCGGCGCCGGAGGGCAGGTTGCCGGTGGCCCGTGCCGTGGTGGTGGCGGCGGCCGGGCTGAGGGCGCCCACGGGGAGGGTGATGTCGCCGATGCCCTGACCGGGGACGATGGCCCCGTTGCGGGCGGTCCAGCCCTGGACGAGGGCCCCGCCGGCGCCGACGAGACGACCGCTCGCATCGAAGGTGAAGCCGCCGTTGCGGGTGTAGAGGGTCTCGCCGCCGGAGCGGACGACGAAGAAGCCGTCGCCCGAGATCATCAGGTCGGTGGGCACGCCGGTCGGCTGCGGGGCGCCTCCGGCGAAGTTGGTGCTGATGCCGGCGACCTGCACACCCAGCCCGACCTGGGCGGGGTTCTGTCCGCCGGTCGCCTGCTGCGGCAGCATCGAGTTGCGCAGGAGCTGCGAGAGGGAGTCCTGGAACTGCACGGAGGACGCCTTGAAGCCGGTCGTGTTGACGTTGGCGATGTTGTTGCCCGTGACGTCGAGCATGGTCTGGTGCGAGCGGAGTCCGGAGATTCCGGAGAACAGCGAACGGAGCATGGTGGTGCCTTTCTGGGGAGCGGGGTCAGGCAGCGGTGCCGGGGACGAGGGAGACGCCGGAGACGGCGTCGAGGGGGATCGACTTCTCGCCGATGGTCACGGTGGGGATGGCTCCCGCATACGAGACCGCGGTGACGATGCCCTTCTGGGTGATGCCGTCGGCGTCGACGTACTGGGCCTCCTGCCCGAGGAGGGCGGCGGCGGTCTGCCGCATGCTGAGGGCGAAGCTCTCGGTGCTCGTCGAGGCGAGCGCCGTCAGCTGCTCCATGGATGCCAGCTGCGTGGTCTGCGAGATCATCTCGTTGGTGTTCATCGGCGAGCTCGGATCCTGGTTGGTGAGCTGGGTCACGAGCAGCTTGAGGAACACCTCGGAGTCGAGGGTCTTCTTGCGCTCGGTCGCCGGCGTCGTGCTGCCGGTCTGCACACCGGACGTCGGCGTGGCACCCGGGGGCAGGGTGCCGGTGATGGAGTCGACCGTGGTCATGGAGTCCTCTCTGGTCAGGCGTAGACGTCGATGCCGCCGGTGGGCGCGGCGGGCGGTGCGGGCGGGGGCGGGGATGCGGCCGGCGCCGAGGTCGGGGGACGCGGGACGGGCTGCGGGCGCGGGGTGTCCTGGTCACCGTTCCCGGTCTGGCCGTGCGTCGTCGCGCCGTGCTGGGGCGAGGAGGACGAGCCGTCCCCGGTGCTGAGGCTGAGGGTGGCGTGCGGCGCGGCGACCGCGAGGTCCCGGCGGAGATCGACGAGGAGAGCGCGGAGGGCGTCCCTGCCGATCTCGCTCGGGGCCTGCAGCTCGATGCGGAGGGTGGAGCCGGCGATGTGGGCCCGTACGGTGACGGGACCGAGGTTATCCGGCGAGACGGTGAGCGTGATCCGGTGGTCGCCGTCGGGGGCTTGGGCCAAGGACAGCACCGGGGCCGCCACCTGGGGGAGCAGGGCCGGGCGGACCGGCGCGGGGACGGTGCTCGGCGGCGCGACGGGGGCGGTGGCCGTGGCGGCGACCGGGCTCGGCGTGGTGGCGGACCCGGCCGCGACCGGGTCGATGCTCGTCGGGCCCGCCGGCGCGGCGGTGACCGGCGCCGGGGGCGAGGGTGTCGGGGGCTGGGAGGAGGTCTCGGGGACGGTCGTGGCCTCGGTCGGGGGTTCGAGCGTGGCCGTCGCTCCGTCCGGCGCCGGGCCGGCGAGGCGGGACATCCGGCCTTCCGACCCCGTGCTCGTCCCGCCGTCGGCGCCGGCGCGCGCACCCGCCGCTGCGTCGACGGACGAGGCGGGCGGGGACGGCACGACCGCTTCGATCGTCGGAGGCGCCGTCGTCGGGGCCGACGACGGGAGAGCGGCTGCCGACCGGACCGCTCCGGCCTCGATCGGTGCGGCGTCCGGCGCCCTGTCGGCCGCCGCGGGCACCGCATCCGCACGAGGAGACGTCGCCGCAGGGGCGGCCGCGTCGATGGCGGGCAGGGTGGGCGCGTTGCTGGCGGGCAGTGCGAGCGCGTCGATGCCGGGGCCGGCCGGACCCGCGGGAGACGGAGGAGCCGGGGCGTCCTCTCCGTGCGGCGGCGTCGGGACCGCGGTCGAGTCGGCGTCCGACGGAGCGACAGGCAGCACCGCTGGCGGAGCGATCGCGGACCCGGAGGACGACGGGGCGGCGAGCGGAGGCGGCGTGGCGATGGCACCGTCGGCGGGAACGGCTGCCGTGGTGCCGTCGCTGCCGCTGGCGGCGTCGGCCGCGGTCCCCTCGGGCGACTCGGGGCCGGCCGGCTCCGTCTCCCGCGCGGCATCACGCACGGCATCGGCGAACGTGGCGGCTCCGGGGGCGCCGCGGGGCACCGGGGCTGTGGGGCGCACGGGGCGCACGTCCAGAGCCGCGAGGAGGTCGAGGGCGGTCATGCCGGGTTCTCCGTCCGCGATCGGGAGGCGATCTCGTCCAGTTCCGCCTGCTCTGCGCGCAGGTCTGCCGTCCGCACTGCTTCCGCGTGGTCGTCGGCGAGCCGTTCGAGTCCGCGGAGAGTGCGCCGGGCGTCGGCGTGCGCGGACCGCGCCTCGGCGACCGTCTCCTGTTGGAGGTCGGCGAGCGCCGTGAGATCGGCGAGCAGGGCGCGACCGGAGACGCGGGCTGCGGCGAGCGCGGCGAGCGCACGCACGTCCACGGCCTCCGTATCGGTGCCGGCCAGATGCGCGCGCAGGACCCGGTCCCTGGCTTCGGTGTGCTGCGCGTCGATGACCGCGCGCGACAGGCGCTGCGCCGCCGCGCGTTCCTGGATCTCCCGCACCCGCAGGAGACCGGCGAGGGAGAACCCTCTGCTCATGACACCCCCTCGAAGGCGGAGACCAGGCTTTCCAGCCGCATCCAGGACTCCTCGATCGGACTCGTCTCGTCGAGCGGCTGGGTGAGGAACGCCGAGATGACGCGCTCGTGCGCGATCGCCGCGTCGATGCGGGCGTCGGCACCGGCGTGGTAGGCGCCGATGTCGATGAGATCGTTCGCCCGGCGTCGCGCCGCGAGCACCGCACGGAGGGTGGCGGCGTGGTCGCGGCGCTCCCGGCTCGTGACCTTGCCGGCCACGCGGGAGACGGATCCGAGGACGTCGATCGCGGGGTGATGACCGGCGAGCGCGAGGGCGCGATCCAGCACGACGTGACCGTCGAGGATCGAGCGGACCGTGTCGGCGATGGGCTCGTTGTGGTCGTCGCCGTCGACGAGCACGGTGTAGATGCCGGTGATGGAGCCGGCGCGGTCGGTGCCGGCGCGCTCCAGCAGCCCGGCGAGGAGGGAGAAGGTGGAGGGCGGGTAGCCGCGGGTGGCCGGCGGCTCGCCTGCGGAGAGCCCGATCTCGCGCTGGGCCATCGCGACCCTGGTCAGCGAGTCCATCATGAGGATGGCGTGTGCGCCCTCGTCACGGAAGGCCTCCGCGATGCGGGTGGCGGTGAAGGCGGCGCGGATGCGGGCCATCGCCGGTTGATCCGAGGTGGAGACGACGACGACGGAGCGCGCGAGTCCCTCCGGGCCCAGGTCGTCCTCGATGAACTCGCGCACCTCGCGGCCGCGCTCGCCGACGAGGGCGATGACGGTGACCTCGGCTTCGGTGCCGCGGGCGATCATCGACAGCAGCGACGACTTCCCGACCCCGGATCCCGCGAACAGGCCGACGCGCTGTCCGCGGCCGACGCTGACCAGCGTGTCGAGCGCACGCACGCCGAGGGGGAGCGGGGTGTCGATGCGGTCGCGCTCCATGATCGAAGGCGTGTCGTGGTCCAGGCTCACGTGCGGCGCTGCGAGGGGGCCCTTGCCGTCGATGGGGCGTCCGAGACCGTCCAGGACCCGGCCGAGCAACGCGGATCCGGTGGGAACCCGAACCGGGCCGCCACGGCCTCGAACCGGGGCGCCGACGGTGAGCCCGGCGACCGGGGCGAGGGGCATGCACCGCAGGCCGTCCTCGCCCGTGGCCACGACCTCGGCGTCGATGCCGTCGAGTGTCAGCACGTCCCCGACGGCGCCGTCGAGGCCCCGGACCTGCACGCTGAGACCGCGCACCTGCGAGACCTCGCCGATCCGTTCCGGACGCGCCGCCTCGAGCACGGCGGCCCAGGAGCTCACGGCGCGCCTTCCCGGACAGCGCGGCGCGCGCGGGCGAGGGCCGTCCCGACCCTGGCGTCGATCAGGCCGTGCTCCAGCTCGGCCACGGCGTCGCCGCGGGCGAGGGTGTCGTCGGCCACCAGTGCCATCTCGGAGATGCCCTCTCCTGCCTCCTCGGCGAGGATGCGGAGGTCTTCCGGGTGCACGCGGAGACGCCGTACGGCGGCTGCATCGGTCGCGCTCAGGGCGCGGCGAGCCGCGGCGGCCGCAGACGATCCTGCGTCGCCCAGTTCGGCCGCGAGGATGAGCTCCGCGAGGTCGATCGCGTGCGAGAGCACCTGCGCGGTCGCGGCGGACTCCAGCGCGGTCGCTCGGGCGGTCAGGGACCGGGCCGCGGCGTGCAGCGCGGCGACGGCGGCCGAGACGTCCTCGGCCCGGCTGCGCTCCCGCTCCGCCTGCGCGGCCTCGGCCTCTCGTCGAGCAGCTTCGGCATCGGCCACCCCCGCCCGGAAGCCGGCGGCGTGCCCCTCCGCGTACCCGCGGCGGCGCGCACGCTCCTGCTCGGCCCGGTGGTCGGATCCGCCGAGTCGCGGGAACGCGGCGGGCGCGAACGCGTCAGTAGACATATTCGTCCTCGTCGGCCCGCTGCACGGTGATGTCTCCCGCGGCCTCCAGCGCACGGATCGTCCGGACGATCTCGGCGCGCGCCTCCTCGACCTGGGAGACGCGCACAGGACCCAGCGTCCTGGCCTCCTCGTCGAGGTTCTCGCGGTTGCGCTCGGACACGTTGCGGCGGATGAGGTCGACGATGGGCTGCTGTGCGCCCTTGAGAGCCAGGGCCAGCGAGCGGATGTCCATGCCCCGCAGCACGCGCTGGGTGTCGCGGTCGTCGAGCTTGACGATGTCGGCGAAGGTGAACATGCGCGACCGGATGTCCTCCGCGAGGGCACTGTCGCGGTCCTCGATGCTGGCGAGCAGCGCCTTCTCGATCGTCGCGCCGGAGCGCCCGATGATCTCCACGAGCGGCTCGACTCCGCCGAGCACTTCGGGGCTGTCCCGCGAGGCGAGGCTGCCGGTGCGGGCCTTGAGGGCATCGGCGACGATCGTGATGGCCTCCTGCGAGGCGGTGCCCATGGTGGCGATGGCCTGGGCCACGTCGGTCCTGGCCGGATCGGGCAGCGCGGCGAGGACCGCGGCGGCCTGATCGGCGGGGAGATGGGCGAGCACGAGGGCGACGGTCTGCGGCAGCTCGCCGTCGAGGAGCGTGGCGAGATGGGCGGCATCGGCGGAGGCGAGGAAGTCGAAGGACGCGCTCATCGAGGTCGAGCCGACCCGGCCGAGCACGGCCGCCGCCCGCTCGGAGCCGAACGACGCCTCCAACAGGCCCGCGGCGATGTCGCGTCCGCCGCGCGCCGGCGGGAGGTGCCCGGCGGCGATGCGATGGAACTGCCCGAGTGCCTGCACCGTCGTCTCCGCGTCGAGATCCTGCAGTCCGATGATCTCGGCGGCGACGGCCTCGGCCTCCGCTTCGGAGAGGTGCTTCATGACCTCGACGGCCTGTGCGCGGTCGAGGTTCATCAGGACGATCGCGGCCGTCTGCCGATCGGTCAGTCCGCTCATACCCGCGACCTGTCGTCGATGAGGGTGCGCAGCAGCTCCGCGGTGCGCTGCGGATCCTGACGGGTGAGGGCGGCGATCTCGGCGCGGCGGCGCTCCAGGCTGATCTGCGCGGGTTCGGGGTCCGGCTCGGGGTCGAGGTCGGGGACCGGCTCGAGGAAGGCGAGCGGTGTGGTCGGCGCCTCCAGCACGGCCGTCGGCGCGTCGGCCGAGAGCGCGGACAACTCGGCGGGGCGGTCGCCGAAGAGCTGGTCGAACTCCTCCACACCGCGTGCCTTCCGCCGCGAACGGACGATGAGGGCGGCGATCGCGGCGATGAGGGGGATGGCGATGGCGGCGGCGATGATCACGGTGTTCAGGAGGGCGGCCTGACGGGCGCCCTCTTCGGCGTCCTTCGCCGCCTGCAGCGCGGCCTGAGCAGCCTCGGCGTCCGTCTGGCTGAAGGCGACGAGTTCGACGGCGAGCTCGTCGCCGCGGGTCCTGTCGATACCGGCCGCGGTGGCGACGAGATCGCTGAGCTGGGCGGAGCTGAGGTCTCCGCCCGCGCCGGCGTCCACGGCGACCGACACCGACTGCCGCAGCAGGTTTCCGGCGGGGGTGGAGGTGCTCTCGGTGGCCTTGTTGACGGCGTTGGTGCGCGTCTCCTCCGTGTTCGTGTAGGTGCCGTCGCCGTTCCCGTTCGGAACCGCGATGTTGTCCGGACCGAGCACGCCTGCCTCCGAGGTGGAGCCGTTGCTGTTCTGCTCGCGGACCTCTTCGGTGAGCGGGGGTGTGCCCTCGGCCGGGGTGTAGGTCTCCTCGACGCGTTCGTTCACGGAGCGGTCGATCTCGGCGACCACGGTCACGGTCGCGTTCCCCGGGCCGACCACGGTGTCCAGCATCTGCTGCACGCTCGCGGCCACACGGGCCTCGTAGTCGCTCGCCTGCTGGTCGAGGCCGCCGGTGACTCCGCCACCCACAGTCGACAGCGTGCGCCCGGTCTGGTCGACGACGGCCACGTTCTCCGGCTTCATGCCGCTGACCGCAGCCGAGGTGAGGTGCACGATCGCCTCGACCTGCTTCTGGTCGAGCGTCGTGCGTCCGGCGGTCTCCACGAACACGGAGGCGGTCGCGTCGACCGTCTCCGACACGAAGACGCTCTCCTCGGGGATCGCGAGCTGCACGGACGCCGCGGAGACGCCGTCGATGGCCGAGATCGTGGCGGCCAGCTCGCCCTCGATCGCGCGCTTGTAGGTGACCGACTGCTGGAACTCGCTCGTGGTGACGCCCATGTCGTCGAGCAGCGAGTATCCGGCGGATCCGGTGCTCGGCAGCCCGGCGGAGGCGGCGGCGAGCCGCTGGTCGTAGACGTCCTTCTCGGGGACGAGCACGGTGGCGCCGCCGTCGGCGAGCTCGTAGGGAACGGAGGCGGAGCGCAGCTGCTCCACGACGGCGTTCGCGTCGGAGGCGTTCAGGCCGGAGAACAGCGGCGTGTAGGTGGGGCGGCTGAGCCAGCTGGACAGGGCGATGATGCCGAGCGCGAGCACGGCGATGCCGATGATGGCGATGGTCCGCTGCGCGAGCGAGAATCCGGCGATCATCCGCCGCATCCGCTGGAACGCCCCGGTCACTGCCGGGGGCATCAGGCCTGCATCCGCATGATCTCGTTGAACGCGTCGACGCCCTTGTTGCGGACGGCGGCGACGAGCTCGAGGGTGACGGCAGCGCGCGAGGAGGCGATCATCGCGGCGTGGATGTCGTCGAGGTCGCCGGTCACGGCGGCGACCTTCAGGGCGTCGGACTCGGACTGCAGCGAGCGCAGCTCGTCGATCGCCCCGGTGACACTGTTCGCGAAGGCCGCGTCGTCGCCGGTCTTGGCGCCCGTCACGGGCGAAGTGGTCATGCCGAGGGACGAGGCGACGGCCTCGATGCCGGCCACGGCGCTCACGAGTTCCGTCCGATCTGCAGCGCCGCCTCGTAGGAGTTGCGGGCACGGTCCACGATCGCCGCGCTCGCCTGGTATCCGCGCTGCGCGAGGATCAGCTGGCTCATCTGGTCTCCCAGGTCGATGTCGGGGTAGCGCACGTAGCCGTCGGCGTCGGCGAGCGGATGGTCGGGCTGGTGCACGAGCCGGCCCTCCGCGTCGCCCTGGACGGTGCCGGCGACGTAGACCCCGGGGGACTGGTCGCTGGTCTGCGCCAGGATGTAGCGCGCTCGGAACGCCGCGCCGTCGGTCGGTGTCGCGGTGTTGATGTTGGCGATGTTGTCGCTGATGGCGTCGAGCCACTTCCGGTGCACGGTCAGTCCCGTGCCGGCGATCCCGATGGCGTCGAAGGTCATGACGTCCTCATCGCGGTGCGCATCGAGGAGAACGACCCGTTCACGGCCTGCGTCGCGAACTGGTAGCGCAGCATGGTGTCGATGCTGGAGAGCGTCTCGGTGTCGAGGTTCACGTTGTTGCCGTTCAGCCGTGTCGGCTCGAGCGATGTCCCGACCGTGGCGGACACCTCCCCGTCGCCGGCGGCGATCGAGTCGGCGAGCGCGGCCTCGAACTGCACGCGCTTGGCGTGGTAGTCGGGGGTGTTGATGTTGGCGATGTTGTCGGCGATGGCTCGCTGGCGCAGCGAGAGGCCGTTCAGCGCACTCGTCAGTGCGGTGATGGTCACAGAGTCGAACACGAACCGGCTCCCCGTGTGTGGGCGAAGTGGCCGTTCCCTGGCCGAGTCTTGCGAGCGATCCGTGCTCTCGGGAGACTGTCGGCCGTCCGTGCGGATTCGTTAGGAGGGTCGCTCACCCGTCCACGTCGAGGTACGCGGGGGCATCAGGAGAGCGGGGCGCCGGCACCCGCCGGACGGCACCGAGGTGCTGCCGCAGCCCCTCGAGCTCCGAGCGGGCGCGCTCCATGGCGGCGTGCTGCCGGTCGATCACCGCGCGGGCGCGATCGCCCAGGTGCGGGGGGAGCGGGGAGGACGGCGGCGCCCAGGGGATGATGTCGTGCACCTCGACGGCTCCCGCCGGCGCGGCGAGGATCCGGTCGGCGTCCGCTTCGAGCCGGTCGAGCAGCGCGGCCCAGTCCTCGTCCGTCATGCGCGGCCCTCCACGACGGCCAGGGCGGCGGCGTGCCAGGCGTCGCGCAGCGGTACGACGAGTTCGCGGCAGGCGTGCGTGCGCTCCGGATCGCGGCCGATGTTGGCGCCGATCAGCGTCTGCGAGAGGAAGACGTACAGCGAGCGCAGCCCGGCGCTGCCGCTCCAGTCGTCAGTGAGGGACGACGACAGCTCGGCGACGATCGCCTGCGCGTGCTGGAGCTGGGTGTTGGCCTCGGTCCAGTCGGCAGCCCGCTGTGCCGTCTCGGCGCGTTCGATGTCGAGCAGGAGCCGGTCGTAGAGCATCGTGACCAGGCGCTCCGGCGAGGCGGACAGGATGGCGTCCTCGCGGTACCGCTGCTGGGCACGCAGAGCGGCGTTCATGCTCACGAGTCCGACCCGGAGCGGCTGCTCGGCAGCGCGTTGATCTGGGAGGCGAGGTACGACGACTGCGACTGCATCTGCGACAGCATGACCTCGAGGCGCGCGTACGTGCGCTCCAGCGACGCCTTGCGCTGCGCGAGGCGCACGTCCCAGCGCTCCATCTGCTCGCCGAGGCTCTTGACCTCGCTCTCCTGACCCGTGATCCGCGAGGTGAGCAGGCCGTCGTACTTGTCCGAGTAGGACGTCGCCGTCTGCTCCACGCGTGCCGCGACCGCGGAGAAGAGCGCGCCGACGGCCGCGGGGTCCTTCGCCAGTGCCTCGGAGAACTTCTCCTCGTCGAACGTGAGCTTGCCGTACATGTCGGTCGAGATGCCGATCGTGGAGGGCGAGACGCCGTCCACGGGGTGCTGCACGGCATCGGCGAGGGCCGTCCGCAGACCGCGGATGGTGCTGTCGCCGGTGAAGACGCCGAGGGTGGTCTTCTCGCCCTGTCCCGCGGCGACCGTCGCCTTCGAGCCGTTGTCGATGCGCGTGAAGATGTCGGTGAGGAGGGCGATGAACTCGCCGGAGGCCTTGGTCCTGGCCTCGCCGTCGACGGCGACGGTGACCGTGACGGGGGTCGTCGAGACGGTGGAGACCGTGACGTCGACGCCCTCGAAGAGATCGGTGAACGTGTTGCCGGACGAGGTGATGACCTGTTCGGCCGCGGTGCCGGCCCAGAGACGCAGCTGCGCATCCGTGCCCGTGGCGATGACGGCGGCGCCGGGCTCCGCGGACACGTCCGTGGCGGTGCCGGCGGCCACGGCGGCGAGGTCGCCCGCGTAGACGCGAAACCGCCCGGCCTCTCCGGACTCCTCGGCCCGGAGCTGCAGGCGGTAGACGGGGGTGCCGTCGGCATCCTTGCCGGCGGGGACGGCCGTGGCGAGCACACCGGTGTCGGCGTCGTTGATGGCCTGGGCGATGTCCTGCATCGACGTCGAGTCGGCCTGCGCCTGGACGCGCTTCCCCGTGGAGTCCTCGAGCGTCAGGACGGGCGGGTCCGCGGGCCAGCGGGTCGCGGATGCGGAGACCACCGTGTGCGCCTGGGCGAGACGGTCGACGACGATGTCGGTCGACACGGGCGCCGCGCCGGTGCGCAGGGCGACTTTCACCGATTCCGACGACGCGCTGCCGGTGAAGCGGTCGAGACCACCGGGTGCTGCGGCCTTCTCGGCGGCGGCGGCGAGGTTCTGCACGGCCGTGTTGAGGGTGCGCAGCTGCGTCATGACGACGTTCTTGTCGTCGATCTTGGCCTTGAGCAGCGTGCGGGGGATGGCGTGCACGTCCATCAGGGCCTTGATGACCTCGGTGGTCTTGAGCCCCGACACGAGGCCGTCGAGCGAGAGCGACATGCGGCTTCCCTTCTGTGTGCGGCGGGGCCCGGGCGACGGCCGAAGCCGTCACCCGGACCCCCGGAGTGATTCCGTGCGGCGGCGCGGATCAGCGCAGCAGCTGGAGCACGCCCTGGTTGGCCTGGTTGGCCTGGGCCAGCATGGCCGTTCCCGCCTGCGACAGGATGTTCGCCGACGTGAACTTGACCATCTCGGACGCCATGTCGGTGTCGCGGATACGGCTCTCGGCGGCGGCGAGGTTCTCGGCCGACACGTTGAGGCTGTTGATGGTCGACTCGAAGCGGTTCTGCAGCGCACCGTAGCCGGCACGTGCGGTCGAGACCGCCTGGATCTGCGTGTCGATGCCCGCCAGAGCCGCACCGTACGATGCCGCGTCGGTCATCGTGGCCGCGAGCGTCTTGATGTCGGCGCCGAGGGTGTCGAAATCGGTCAGGGCGACCGAGATCTGGTCATCGGCGGCGACCGAGCCCGCACCGACCTGGAACGTCAGCGTCGCGCCGCCCGAGAGCAGCTTGATGCCGTTGAAGTTCGTGCTGTCGGCGACCCGGGTGAGCTCGTCACCGAGGGTGTTGATCTCCTTCTGGATCGCCTCGCGCGACTTCGCGTTGTTCGAGTCGTTCGCGCCCTGAGCGGTCAGGTCGCGAACGCGCTGCAGGATGGAGTGCACCTCGGTCAGGGCGCCTTCTGCGGTCTGGATGACCGAGATGCCGTCCTGGGCGTTGCGGGCCGCGACGTTCAGGCCGTTGACCTGCGAACGCAGGCCCTCGGAGATCGCGAGGCCGGCGGCGTCGTCCGCGGCGCGGTTGATGCGCAGACCGCTCGAGAGCTTCTCGAGCGACTTCGACAGGTCGTTCTGCGTGTTGGACAGGTTGCGGTAGGCGTTGAGCGCGCCCACGTTGGTGTTGATCTGCATACCCATGAGGGTTTCCTCCGTGATGTGTTGTGCAGGAGACCATCCGTGGTCTCCTGCCCTCACCTATCGGCGGAGGATGCGGACGCGTTAGGCGGGGGCGGCGGCGCGGAAGACGTCGCCGATCCGGACGCCGGCGGCCTCGGCGATGCGGCCGAAGTACGCATCCCGCGCGGCGGGCGACACCCGGGTGGTGGTCGTGGTCTCCGTGCCGCCCTCGGCGAAGTAGCGGTCGAGGGCGTCGCGGAGCAGGCGCACCGCCTCCGCCCGCTGCTGCGAGACGGCGGAGTGGGTGACGCCGAGTTCCTCGGCGATCTCCTTGACGGGGCGCTCCTCGACGTAGACGGCCACGACGATGCGCCGCATGCGCTCGGGGAGAGCGGTGATGGCGTGTTCGAGCACCTCTCGACGCTCGCCGACCAGCGCGGACTCCTCGGGGAGAGGGATGTCGGCGACGAGGTCCCGGGTGGCGGGGTCGTCGAGCGGGGCGACCGTGCGTGCAGCGTCGGCGAGGGCCTCCACGACCGCCTCCTTGGGGGAGCCCATGGCGGTGGCGATCTCGGTGGCGGTCGCCGTGCGACCGAGGGCGGCGGTGAGGGTGTCGCGGACGGCGACGGTCTCCTTGATGCGCTTGCGGATGCCGCGGGACGCCCAGTCCATGGCGCGCATCTCGTCGGCGAAGGCGCCGAGGATGCGGCGGCGGGCGTACGCGCCGAAGGGGACGCCGAGCGCGGGGTCGTAGGCGTCGGCGGCGGTCACGAGGGCGAGCGCGCCGACGGCGGCGAGCTCTTCGCGGGGGATATGGGTAGCCCGAGCATGGGTGTCTGCAGCGAGGTAGCCGACCAGGGGGAGGTTGGCCTCGACGAGGCGGTTGCGCTCAGCGCGCGACGACATGGGGGATGATCCACCTCTCTGGATGCACTCCGGAAGCTCCATGGCGAGGGGTAGATGGTCATATCACAAGGTCCGAGATATGTCCATGGGGAGCACTAACCGCCGCCAGTCCACATAGTAACCTTAGGGGCGCGGCGGCCGATAGAGATTTATGAACCGTTAACAAGCGGGCCGATCGCACCTGCGTGGGGCGGGGGATCGCTGGGGACAAGGGGATCATGGGAGCCAACGAACTATCGATGCAGCTCTGGCGCGAGCGCGAGCTGCTCGAGATGCTGCTTTTCAAGCTCGACGAGCAACAGCTGCTGCTCGCCGCCGGCCGGTCGCACTGGATCCAGTTCGCGGCCAGGGAGATCGATCAGGTGCTCGACCGCCTGCGCGCCGCGAGCCTGGCCAGGGCCGTCGAGGTCGCCGGTGTCGCCGAGGAGTGGGGGGCTCCTCAGGACGCGACGATCGGCCAGCTCATCGAGCACGCTCCGGACGGGGCCTGGGGCGACGTCTTCACCGACCACATGCGCGCGCTGGTGAAGCTGACGGCGGAGGTCGAGCAGATGCGCGACGCCGCCGCGGAACAGCTCAGCGGGGTGCTTCGCGCCACCCAGGAGACGATCGCCGCTCTCGGCCAGGAGAGCGGCGAATACACCACCCGCGGCGACCGCGCCCGCGAGGACGCCGCCCGCATCATCGACACCGAGATGTGACCGAGAGGGATTCATGTCGACCTTCAGTGGACTGACCACCGCCGCCAGCGGCCTCGCCGCCGCGCGGCGGGGCATGGATGTGGTGGGGCAGAACATCGCCAACCAGAAGACCGAGGGGTACACGCGGCAGCGCGTCGAGACCTCCTCCATCGCCGCCGTCGCGCAGACGGGGCGCTTCAGCATGGGCGCGCTCCCCGGACACGGCGTCTCCATCGACGGGGTGACCCGCCTCGGCGACGCCTTGCTGGACGCCCGGGTCCGCGACACCCTCGGCGCCTCCGGCTACTGGGCCACGCGCGCGCTCGCCGCGACGACCGCCGAGTCGGCGCTCGCGGAGCCGACGGACAAGGGGCTCGCCAACCGGCTGACGAACTTCTGGGCCGGCTGGCAGGACCTCGCCAACACCCCGGACTCCGGTGCCGCGGCCGCGAGCATCCTGGAGTCGGCGAAGGAGCTCGCCGCCCACATCTCCGGCGGCTACCGCACGGTCGCCGCGCAGTGGACGGCCGCCCGGGGGACCGCCGAGCGCACCGTCAGCCAGGTCAACGCCGCGGCCGACCAGATCGCGGTGCTGAACGGCGAGATCCGCGAGGCTCTGGCCTCGGGGCGTTCGGCCAACGAGCTCACCGACCGCCGCAACCTGCTCGCGGAGGACGTGGCCCGGCTCGCCGGCGCGACGGCGACGCTGGAGACGGACGGCACGCTCACGGTGCGCCTCGGCGGCAACGCCCTGGTCGCCGGCGGCGACGCCCGTCACCTCGCGCTGACCGGCTCGGCGACGATCGACGGTGCTCCGCGCGTCGGGGTCGCCTGGGAGTCGGTGCCGGATCTGCCCCTCGTCGTCGACGGCGGAGAGCTCGGCGGCTCGCTCGCGGTGCTCGCCCCCGCGGCGGACGGCGGGATGCTGGCACAGCTCGCCGCCACCTACGACCGGGTGGCGACGGCGCTCGCGGAGTCGCTCAACGCGCAGCACCGCGCCGGTGTGACGGCATCCGGACAGCCGGGTGGCGACTTCTTCACCCTCCCGGCGACCGGCTCCGCCGCGCTCGGGCTGCAGGTGGCCGTCACCACGGCGGCCGAGCTCGCTCTCGCCGCGCCCGGAGCCGGCTCCAAGGACGCGACCAACGCCGACCTCATCTCTCAGATCGGGCAACGCGCGACCTCTCCGGATGCGCTGTGGACCGACCAGGTGACCCGCTTCGGCGTGGCCACCGCGGCCGACGTGCAGCGCGCGAAGGTCTCGGATGCGGCGGCGGTCGGCGCCGTCGGCGCGCAGCAGTCCGTCGCGGCCGTGGACGGCGACGAGGAGACGATCAGCCTCCTCACCTACCAGACCGCCTATCAGGCAGCGGCCCGCGTGCTCACCGCCGTCGACGAGGCCCTCGACGTCCTCATCAACCGCACGGGCGTCGTCGGACGCTGATCGGAGAAGCTCCATGATCTCTCGCGTGACCCAGACCACCATGACGCAGACGGCGATGCGTCAGCTGCAGTCCAACCTCTCCGAGCTCGCCCGGCTGCAGGAGCAGGCGACGTCGCAGAAGGCGTTCGCCGCGCCCTCGGACGATCCGGCCGCGGCCGCCGCCGCCCTCGCCCTGCACGCCGAGCAGCGACGCACCGAGCAGTACGCGCGCAACATCGACGACGGCCTGGCGTGGGTGACTGCGGCCGACACGGCGATCACCTCCAGCACCTCCCTGCTCTCGCGGGTGCGGGACCTCACCGCGCAGGGAGCGAACGACGGGGCGCTGGACGCCGCGGCGAAGGAGGCCCTCGCGGTGGAGCTGGAGGGCATCCGCGACGAGCTGCTCTCGCAGGCGAACACCCGGCTGCTCGGGCGGTCCGTGTTCGCCGGTACCTCGGACACGGCGGCCTTCGCCGCCGACTACTCGTACAGCGGTGTCGCCGGCTCCGAGGTCACCCGCCGCGTGTCCGATGCGGCGGCCGTCCGCGTCGACACCGACGGGGCGGCGGTGTTCGGCACGGGCGACGACTCGGTGTTCGCCCTCGTCGACCGCATCGTCGCCGACCTCCGATCCGGCACCAACGTCGGGCCACGGCTCGCGGAGATCGACGACCGCCGCACGGCGATGCTGGGCGTGCAGGGCGCGGTCGGCACCAGACAGGCCCAGATCGAACGCGCCAAGGAGGCGGCAGTGCAGAATTCCGTGTCCCTCGAGTCCCGCCGCGCCGCGGTCGAGGACGTCGACTCGGTCGAGGTGCTCATCCGCCTGCAGGCGCAGGAGCTCGTGTATCGCTCGGCGCTCGCGGTGAACGCGCGCGTGCTGCAGCCGTCGCTGATGGACTTCCTGCGATGACCGCCGCGCTCACCTTCACGGCCCCGCCGCCCGGCCTGGCTCCGCACGTGGACTTCGCCCTCGTGCCCGTCGAGGGCGCGGACGGGCTCTTCGCGATGCGGGCGGTCGAAGACGAGGCCCTGCGGCTCTACCTGGTCGACCCGAACACCGTCCTCACGGAGTACGCGCCGACCCTCACGGACGCGCAGGTCGCCGACCTCGCGCTCTCCTCGGCGGACGACGCCTTCGTGCTCGTGGTCGCCCACCCCGCCGCCGAGGGTGTCAGCGTCAACCTGCTGGCGCCGGTCGTCGTGAACCGGGCGACGGGAGCGGCGACGCAGGTCATCCTCGAAGGCCAGGACTACCCCGTGCGGGCGCCGCTGGGCTGACCCGTGCGGGGCCGGGGCGCCGGCCGTGACGGGCGGGGTGACGACTACCCTGGAGAGGTGATCCTCGCCGTCGACACCTCCCTTGGCACCGCCGTCGCCCTCATCGACCCGGATGGGACGCGTCGTGCCGAGGCCGGTACCGCCGATCCGCTGGGCCACGCCGAGGTGATCGGCGACCTCGTGCGCGACGTGCTCCGCGAGGGCGGGCCCGACGGCATCACGCACGTTGTGGCCGGCATGGGGCCCGGCCCGTTCACCGGCTTGCGCATCGGCATCGCGACTGCGCGGGCGTTCGCCCTCGGCCGCGGCGTCCCCGTCGTGCCGGTCCCGAGCCACACGGCGGCCGCTCTCACGATCCAGGCCACCGTGACCGGACCGTTCGCCGTCGTCACCGACGCCCGCCGCCGCGAGGTCGCCGTCACCGTGTTCGACGGGCAGGACGAGGACGGGATCCCGCGCACGATCGCCGACACCGTGCTCGTGCGGGCCGCCGACGCCGACGAGCACCTCGCGGGCCTCCGCCGGGTGGACGTGACGACGCTGTCCGCGGTCGATCTTGCCCGGGTGGGGGCACGGGCGCTCGCCGCCGGCAGGGTCCTCGCCGGCGAGGAGCCGCTCTACCTGCGGCACCCGGACGTCACCCTGCCCGGTGCCCCGAAGAAGGTGGGCGCATGACCCTCCGGGACGCCAGGTCGGCCGACCTCGACGCGATCATGGCCATCGAGGAGCGCTCGTTCCCGACCGACGCGTGGAGCCGGGAGACCATGGCGAGCGAGCTGGCGAGCCCGCACGGCCGCTACCTCGTCGACGAGCAGGGCGGGGCCATCGTCGGCTACGGCGGGGTCAGGGCCCTGCAGGGCGGCGCGGACGCCGACATCCAGACCATCGCCCTCCTCGCCGAGGTCCGGGGACAGGGACGCGGGCGGGCGCTGCTGCGTGCCCTGCTGCGGACGGCCGCGGCCCGGGGTGCGCACGAGGTGTTCCTCGAGGTGCGCGCCGACAACCCGCCGGCCGAGGGCCTGTACCGCGCGGAGGGCTTCGAGGAGATCGGCAGGCGCCCCCGCTACTATCAGCCGGACGACGTCGACGCGATCGTGATGCGTCTGGACCTGCGCCGCCATCCGGCGCCCGCCGATACGCCGGAGGAGGCGACCGCATGAGTGAGCCCCTGGTGCTCGGCATCGAGACGAGCTGCGACGAGACCGGCATCGGCATCGTGCGGGGCCGCACGCTGCTGTCCAACACGATCGCCTCCAGCATGGACGAGCATGCCCGGTACGGCGGCGTCGTGCCGGAGGTCGCCGCCCGCGCACACCTCGAAGCGCTGCAGCCGGCCATCGACGCCGCCCTCGCCGAGGCCGACGTCCGCCTCGCCGACCTCGATGCGGTGGCGGTGACGAGCGGCCCTGGCCTCGCGGGAGCGCTCATGGTCGGCGTGGGGGCGGCGAAGGGACTCGCGGTCGCCCTGGACAAGCCCCTGTACGCGGTCAACCACCTCGTCGGCCACATCGCCGCCGACATCCTCACCCCGGATGCGGCGCCGCTGGAGTACCCGACGATCGCGCTGCTGGTGTCCGGCGGCCACACCTCCCTGCTCCACGTGCGCGACCTCACGACCGATGTCGAGCTGCTCGGCGAGACCGTGGACGACGCCGCGGGCGAGGCCTTCGACAAGGTCGCCCGGCTGCTGTCCCTGCCGTATCCCGGCGGCCCCGAGATCGACAGGGCCGCCGTCGGCGGAGACCCGGATGCGATCCGCTTCCCGCGCGGGCTCTCCCGTGCCTCCGACCTCGCGAAGCATCGCTACGACTTCTCGTTCTCCGGGCTGAAGACCGCCGTCGCCCGCTGGATCGAGCGCTTCGAGGCCGAGAACGCCGCCGCGGGCACCGACGCGCGCGAGCTGCCGATCGCCGACATCGCCGCGAGCTTCCGGGAGGCCGTCGTCGACGTCCTCGTCACCAAGTCGCTCAACGCGTGCGCCGACCTCGGGGTGCCGCGGCTGCTCCTGGGCGGCGGTGTGATCGCGAACCGTCGGCTCCGCGAGGTGGCGCTGGCCAGGGCCGCCGAGGCCGGGGTCACCGTGCGCATCCCGCCGCTCTCCCTCTGCACGGACAACGGCGCCATGATCGCCGCGCTCGCCGCTGAGCTCATCGCGTCGGGGCGCCCCGCCTCGACGCTCGGCTTCGGCGCCGACTCGACGCTGCCGGTCACCGAGATCCAGGTCGCGGAGGCGGTGGCGGCGTGAGCGGGCTCGCGCGCGGACCGGAGCCGGACGGGGCCACGCCCCGTGCGCGGGTCGAGCGCGCGAGCGGGCAGGTCGAACGTCCGGCGGGGACGGCGCGCCTTCCCGGAGCCCCGCGGGAGGGGTACACGAAGCTCCCCACGGGTCCGGTGGGCATCGAACCGGTGGTCGTCAGCGGACCCGACCTCGACCACGGGGAGGACGAGGGGTGGGAGCCTGCGGTCGAGCCGGCCGTCGTCGACGACACCCGCCTGGCCCCGTGGGCGCTGCTCGCGGCGATCGTCGCTCTCGGCGCATCGTTCTTCGTGGGGTGGGGGATCCCGGTCGCGGTCGTCGCCGTGATCGCCGCGATCATGTCGCTGCGCCGCCCCGTCGAGAACCGCGCGATCGCGCGCTGGGCGCTCGTGCTGGGTCTGTGCGCGACCGTGTACAGCCTGGGATGGCTGGTCTGGGCGGGCATGCAGTTCGAGAGACTCGGCTAGGCGGGGTGGCCATGACGGACGACGACGACGTCGAGGAGCGCAGGGCCCTGCAGCGCAAGGCGTACGGGCCCGGCGGGGAGCTGACCGCCGCGGAGGCCGCCCGGCTGCGCGCGCTCGAGGATTCCCATCGGACACGCTCGGCGGGGCCGCCCGCGTCCGCGTCGATGACCGATCCCGTCCAGGAGACCCGGCCCCCCGGCCCTCCGCCGTCCTCCGGGGCCACGTCCGGTCCGCACGACGACGAACCTCCGGCCCCCGGCGGCGATTCCGCGATGCCGGAGGAGGAATCCGAGGAGGTCGCGACCGCCCGGACCGACTCCCCGACTCTCCGGGCGGGGCAGGGCCGTCTCCTCGGGACGCGCGTGCTCGCCGCGGTGGTGGTGCTGCTGCTCGGTGTCGGCATCGGCTGGTTGGCCTTCGGCCGGACCGGCGGAGCGGCCGTCGCCCTGAGCTCCACGCAGCAGCAGTGGCAGTCCGAGCTCGTCGCGTCCGGACGGTACGACGCCGGCTCGGTGCGTGCGCTCGCCACGGAGGACGACGCTGTCGTCTGGACGGCGACGCAGAACGGCGGCGCGAGCATCTGCCTGGTCCTCCGGTCGGCGGAGAGCACGACGCCGAGCTGCAATCGGCGCGAGACCGTGCAGGAGGAAGGCCTGTGGGGCGAGGTGACGACGCAGCGCGACGACGACTACACGCGCCAGATCATGGCTCAGCTGATCCTCACGCCCGACGGCGAACCGGCGGTGAGCGTCGACGTCTCGGAGTACGGTATCGGCGACGGCGGCGGCATCACCTATGCGAACGAGGCGGAGACCCGCGCAGCCGCGCGTCTGGTCGAGGAAGGGTTCGACCCGAACTCCATCTGGGTCGTCGGGTACGACGACGATGTCCCCATCTGGACGGCCTCCGCGCAGGATTCGGGGCGGCATTGTCTCGTCTACGACGGATCGACGGCCGACGCTCCGATGGCCTGCGAGGAGACCGAGACGCTGGCGGAGCACGACGGGCGGCTGCGGTTGCAGGTGACGGACGCGACGACCGGGCAGGTGACGACGTACGAGCTGCCGACCAGCGCCGGAGTGCCGTCCTTCACGATCATCCGCGAGGGGAGCGACGCCGGTGCGGGCGGAGACTGACGGAGAGGACGCCGCGGCAGCGGAGCGCCGGGCGCTGGAGCGCGCGGCGTACGGCCGCGACGGCGGGCTCGACGCCGCAGCGGCCCGTCGGCTTCAGGAGCTTCAGGAGGAACATCGTCGCTTGACCCCTTTCGCGCAGGACGAGCCGATGGAATCGCCATCCGCGGGCGATGACGCGCCGGAGTCCGTGACCGCTCGCCCGGCGCCGGAGGACGTGCCGGCCGCGGAGGACACCCCTCCGGCCACCCCGGACGACGTCTCCCGGACGGAGGCGTCGGCCGCGAACCGCCGCGGTCTCGTGCCGGTGCTCGTGGCGTCGGCGGCTCTCCTCGCGATCGGCGTGGGGGCCGGGTGGGCGCTGTTCGCCCCGCGGTCGGACGCGTTTCGCCTGACGGAGGCGCAGGAGGACCGGCGGATCGCACTCGCCGGTGAGGGCTACGACCCCGGCTCCGTGCGTCCGGTGGCGGAGGCGGAGGGCGCGCTCGCCTGGTTCGCCACGCAGGACGACGGGGCCAGCCGGTGTCTGATCCTCGACGTCGGCACGGACTCCCAGTCGACCTGTCTGGCGGGGGAGGAGGCGGGACCGGGCCTGTACGCCTCGCTCCCCGTCCCGTCCTCCGCAGCGGACGCCGAGGAGGACTCCTTCTCCTTCGACAGCGTGACGGCGGTCATGCTCTTCTCCACCACGGACGAGCCGATGGTGAGCATCCAGCGCTGGGGAGGCAGCTCCACGCTCGTCGCCCAGTTCGGCGAGGCGGAGCGCGCGAGGGCGGAGGAGCTCGTCGGGGACGGCTACGACCTCAACCTCTCCGTCCTCGGGTCCTTCCGCGAGCAGCCGGTCTGGCTCGGCGACCGCAGCACGGAGAGCGGGCCCTCCCAGCGCTGCCTGATCGTCGACGCGGACGGCTCACGCCAGTGCGCCACGATCGACGAAGCGGTGCAGTCCGGGCTCCGCGTACAGCTGCTCGACGTCGACCAGGAGACCGGGGAGCTGCTGTCGGCATCCGTCATCGAGGTGGACTTCACTCGCTGGCAGACGCCCTACCTCACCGTGACCTCGGGCCCGGCCGTGGTCGACGAAGCGACGGGCGAGTCGTACCTGGTGACCACCGGGCCGCCCGGGGATCCGATCCGCGTCGACATCCCGGGCCGGGAGCCGGAGGACTGACCGTCCTCAGTCCGCGGCGGGCACCCGGTCGGCGAGGATCGCGCGGCGCTGATCGCCGAATCGGGCGAGGATCAGGGTCGCCTCGGCATCGCCGCGGAGGGTCAGCTTGCGCCGGAAGGCCGCGGGATCGACGTCCACCCCGCGCTTCTTGATCTCGATGCGGCCGATGCCGTGGGTCTTCAGGGCGGCGTTGATCGTCTTCGGCGTGATCGGCAGCGTCTCCCGGACGCGGAAGGACTGCACGAACGGGCTCGTCAGGGCCGCATCGGAGGTGAGGTAGGCGATGCGCGCGTCGAGCATCCCTGCGTCCAGGCTGCGGGCGACGTCGCCGATGAGACGCGCCCGGATGACGGCGCCGTCCGGCTCGTGCAGGAAGGCCCCGAGTGCACGGACGGGAGCGTCCTCGGCGTCTGCGGCGCCGGTGAGCTCGTGCGAGCGCTCGCCGCGGATGACGAGTGCGGACCGCCGGACCCCTTCCCTCGCCAGCTCGCGCGACCACACCACGAGCTCGACGACGCTCCCGTCTGCGCTGACCCACTGCGTCTCCGCGTCCGTGGGCAGGGCGTCGCGGTCGTGGGCAGGGCCGAGCTTGATCCCGGTGGGGCGCTGCGCGGCGACCGCGAACGCCCAGTCGAGGGACGGCGAGTAGTCGTCGGCGGAGACGCGCTGGGTCTCGCTGTGCCCGGAGGTGCGGCGGGCGGGGTCCATCCAGATCGCCTGGCCGGGGACCGGTTCTCCGAGCGCGTCCTCCGCCGTGGCGTGCCGGACCGTGGCGTCGTCGCCGAACGGGGCGAGGTTGTAGGCGGCGAGGGCCGCGGTCACCTCGTCGGCGTCCACCGCATGGACCGCCAGTCCCGCGCCGGCGAACGCGAGGGCGTCGCCGCCGATCCCGCAGCCGAGGTCCGCGACGCTCGTGAGGCCGGCTCGGCGGATCCGCTGGGCGTGGCGGGCGGCCACGCCGAGGCGGGTGGCCTGCTCGAGGCCGGCGCGGGTGAAGAGCATGCGGGCGGCGAAGGGGCCGAACTTCGCCGTGGCCCTGGCGCGCAGGTGCGCCTGCCCGACGACGGCGGAGACGAGGTCGGGGGAGTGTCCCGCAGCCCGCAGCCGGGAGACGGCGGCTGCGGCCTCCGCGGTGGAGGTGACCGGCCCGAGCGCATCGAGCAGCTCCAGGCCGGCGGGGGTCAGCAGGGCGCGCAGCTCGGACATCTCCACCCTCCCAGCCTACGGCGCGCTCGCCGCCCCGACCCGGGTTGGCACTCGCATTGCATGAGTGCCAGCCGACCGCCTACACTGGCATTAGCACTCTCGGGTTGAGAGTGCGAACGAGTCTTTCGTGTCAGCGTCAAGAAAGAAGAGGTAGACCGTGTCGGTTTCCATCAAGCCGCTCGAGGACCGCATCGTCATCAAGCAGGTCGAGGCCGAGCAGACCACCGCGAGTGGCCTGGTCATCCCCGACACCGCCAAGGAGAAGCCCCAGGAGGGCGAGGTCGTGGCGGTCGGCCCCGGCCGTATCGACGACAACGGCAACCGCGTTCCGCTCGACGTCGCCGTCGGCGACCGCGTGCTCTACAGCAAGTACGGCGGCACCGAGGTGAAGTTCGGTGCAGACGAGTTCCTCGTCCTGTCGGCTCGCGACGTCCTGGCGGTCGTCGTCCGCTGATCGCACACCCGGTTCCCTCCGCTCGCCGGACGGGAACCCGGTCCGCAGAGGGCCCGGATGCTTCTGCATCCGGGCCCTCTTCTGCGTCCCGAACGGCGCGTCGCCCGGCGGCGCGGGCATAGGGTTGTGCGGTGACCCCCGAGACGAGCCGCGCCACCCGGACGGCGGGCGTCGCGTACGCCGGGAGCGCCTACCTGCTGTGGGGCGTCCTGCCGCTCTACTTCCTCCTGCTGCAGCCCACCGGTCCGTGGGAGGTCGTGGCCTGGCGGGTGCTGCTCTCCTTCGTCTTCTGTCTCCTGCTGCTCACGGTCACCCGAGGATGGGCCGCCTTCCTCGCGATCGTCCGGAGTCCGCGACTGCTGGGGTGGACGGCCCTGGCCGGCCTCCTCATCTACGTCAACTGGCAGGTGTTCGTCCTCGGCACGCTGAGCGGGAAAGTCGTGGAGACGGCGCTCGGCTACTTCATCAACCCGATCACGACCGTGCTGCTCGGCGTCTTCGTGCTCAAGGAGCGCCTCCGACGGCTGCAGTGGGTGGCCGTCGGCATCGCGGCCGCCGCGGTGGTCGTCATCGTCGTGGCGTACGGCGACGTCCCCTGGATCGCCTTGACGCTGACGGCCTCCTTCGGCCTGTACGGGCTCATCAAGAAGAAGATCGGCCCCGCCGTCGACGCGGTCAGCGGGCTGACGCTCGAGTCGTTCTGGCTGATCCCCATCGCGGTGGTGCAGCTCGTGATCGTGGCGACGACGCCCGTCGGACTCACGATGGGGACGGCGGGCTGGTCGCACGCCGTGCTGCTGGCGTTCGCGGGGGTGGCCACAGCCGTCCCCCTGCTGCTGTTCGCGGCCGGGACACGTCGGGTCGACCTCGCCGTGATCGGCATGCTGCAGTTCCTCACCCCGATCCTGCAGTTCGTGATCGGGGTCGCCGTGCTCCAGGAGCCGATGCCACCGGAGCGCTGGATCGGGTTCGTCCTGGTGTGGATCGCGATCGCGGTCTTCGTCGTCGATCTGCTCCTCGCCGCGCGGCGCGGCCGCCGGGACACCCCCGCCGCGGGGTTCTGATCCCGCCCGCTCGCAGGCGGAAACAGCGGTCCTGGATCGTTAACGCACCGAGATACTTGCCCCTCCTGCGCGCGGGGCGCACGCCCTAGTGTTAGAGCACCCGACTGTGGTCACCATCCACGTTCGTTTACGCAAGGGAGCATCATGAACGCACTGAAGGGCTCGCGCAGCGCGAGGATCTTCGCCGGGATCGCGCTGGTCAGCGCTTCCGCCCTCATCATCGCGGGCTGCAGCAGCACGCCGAACGCGGAGCCGTCGGACGGGGGTGGCGACAAGCCGGCCGCCGACCTGACGCTCAAGCTCGGTTCGCTGCTGCCGGCCACCGGCACGCTCGCGTTCCTGGGCGCGCCGATGGAGGCCGGTGTCCAGCTCGCCGTCAACCAGATCAACGAGGCCGACGCCGGCATCACGATCGACGTCAGCACGGCCGACGAGGGCGACCTCGACAACAAGGCCTACGAGACCTCCATCAACAACCTGCGCAACGACGACATCACCGCCATGATCGGCGCGGCGTCCTCCAGCGTCACCAAGCTGATCCTCGACGGCAACGCGGGCGCGGACATCCTCACCGTGTCCCCGTCGAACACCTCGCCGGACTTCACGGGCATCAATCCGCTGTACTTCCGGACCGCGCCGAGCGACAACCTCCAGGGCGAGGTCCTCGGCAACGAGATCGCCGAGGACGGCCACAAGACGCTGGGCATCATCTACCAGAACGACCCGTACGGCACGGGGCTGTTCGAGGCGATCAAGGCCACCTTCGAGAGCACCGGCGGCGAGGTCGTCGCCGACGCGTCGTACAACCAGGGTGACGGTCAGTTCAACGCGCAGGTCTCGGAGATCGCCGCGGCGAACCCGGACGCGGTCGCGGTCGTCTCCTACGACCAGTTCGCCACCATCGCGCCGCTGCTCGGCAACGCCGGGGTCGACACCGGGTCCCTGTACCTCGTCGACGGCAACCTCAAGGACTGGGGCTCGGACGTCTCGGTCAGCCTCGAGGGCTCGAAGGGCACCCGTGCCGGTGCTGAGCTGCCGCAGGACTTCCTCGACCAGCTGAACGAGGTCTGGACGGCCGAGGGCAACGACCCGATCGACGCCGTGACCTACTCGGCCGAGGCGTACGACGCTGTGGTGCTGATCGCCCTGGCGGCGCTGAAGGCCGGCTCGGTCGAGGGCCCGGACATCGCGGCCGAGATGATCACCGTCTCCGGCGGTGACGGCGACGGCGAGAAGTGCGACAACTTCGCCGATTGCGCCGCGATCATCAACGACGGCGGCACGCCGGACTACGACGGTCTCTCCGGCGAGATCACGTTCGACGAGAACAACGACCCGAAGGGTGCCGCGATCGGCGTCTACGAGTTCGACGCCGAGAACGTCACCTCGCGCATCAAGTAACGCAGCGACGACGAAGGCCCCGGATGCTTCGGCATCCGGGGCCTTCGTCGTACCAGGAACCGGCCTCAGGCGGCGTCGGTGCCGAGGGTGCCCAGGTAGAGGCCGATGACCTTCGGGTCGTTCAACAGCTCCCGGCCGGTGCCCTCGTAGGCGTCCTTGCCCTGGTCGAGCACGTATCCGCGGTCGCAGATCTGCAGGCACCGACGGGCGTTCTGCTCGACCATGATCGTCGTGACGCCCGCCTTGTTGATGTCGGAGACGCGGATGAAGGCGTCGTCCTGCCGCACGGGGGAGAGGCCGGCGGACGGCTCGTCGAGCAGCAGCACCGACGGGTCCATCATGAGAGCCCGCGACATGGCGACCATCTGCCGCTCGCCGCCGGAGAGCGAGCCGGCACGCTGCTTCAGACGCTTGCCGATCTCCGCGAAGATGCTGCTGACGAACTCGAGCCGCCCCGCGAAGATCTTCGGGTTCTGGTAGAGACCCATCTCCAGGTTCTCCTGGATGGTGAGCGACGGGAACACGTTGTTCGTCTGCGGCACGAAGGCCACACCGCGGCGCACGAGCTTGTCGGCCTTGAGGCCGACGATGCTCTCGCCTTTGACCGTGATGTCGCCTTCGCGGACGTTGACCATGCCGAAGATCGCCTTGAGGAGCGTCGACTTCCCGGCGCCGTTCGGGCCGATGATGCCGATGAGCTCGCCCTGGCGGGCGACGAGGTTCGCGCCGTTGAGGATGTTCACTCCCGGCAGGTAGCCGGCGTGCACGTCCTTCAGCTCGACGACCACGTCGTCGGCCGGGGCGGCGCTTTCGGCGGGGGTTGCGGTGCTCATGCCTTGTCCTCCTCGGCAGCGTCCTCGGCCTCGACCTCGGCCTCGACCTCGGTCTCGATCTGCTCGCGGATGCGCTCCGCGTCGGCGTCGGAGATCACCGGGAGACGGCCGGTGACGGCGCCCAGGTCCACGTCCTGGTGGGCACCCAGGTAGGCGTCCACCACCGCGGGGTCCTCCATGACGGTCTCCGGCGGCCCCTCGGCCACCACGCGCCCCTCGGCCATCACGACCACCCAGTCGGCGATGTGACGCACCATGTGCATGTCGTGCTCGACGAAGAGCACCGTCATCCCGAGGTCCTTGAGATCGAGGATGTGATCGAGGAGCGACTGGGTGAGGGCGGGGTTCACCCCGGCCATCGGCTCGTCGAGCATCACCAGGCTCGGGTCGCTCATGAGGGCCCTGGCCATCTCCAGCAGCTTGCGCTGCCCGCCGGAGAGCGACGCCGCGAAGTCCTGCTCTTTGGCGTCGAGCTTGAAGCGCACGAGGAGCTCGTGGGCGCGCTGCTCGATCTCCTGCTCCTGCTTGCGCCAGAGGAAGGGGAACAGCCCTGCCCAGAAGCCCTCGCCGCGCTGGTCCTTCGCGCCGAGCTTCATGTTCTCCAGCACGGTCAGCAGCGACAGCGATTTGGTGAGCTGGAAGGTGCGCACCTGTCCCATCCGGGCGACCTTGAACGACGGGATGCCGGACAGGTTCTTGCCGTCGTAGGACCACGTGCCGCTGTTGGGCTTGTCGAAGCCGCACAGGAGATTGAACAGCGTGGTCTTGCCGGCGCCGTTGGGGCCGATGAGCGCCGTGATGGCGCCGCGCGGGATCTCGAGGTGGTCGACGTCGACCGCCGTGAGGCCGCCGAAGCGCCGCTGCACGGCGTCCACGACGAGGATCGGGTCGACCTTCTTGACTCCGGGGGCGGCGGGACCCGCGGCGAGGCCGGTGGTCTTCGCGCGGGGAGCGCTCTTCGCGGGCGTGACGGCCGCGTCGTTCTCACTTGACAAAGGTCATCTCCCTCTTGTTCCCCAGGATGCCCTGCGGGCGGAACACGACGATGAGCATCAGCACGATGCCGATGAGGATATAGCGCACCACGTCGGCCTGAGCGCTCGTCATGGGCAGGTAGCCGGCCGTGGCCATCGCGGGGAGGAGCGCGCCGAGGAAGGCGAACACCACCCAGAACAGCACGGCGCCGAGCGTCGGGCCGAACACCGTGGCCGCGCCGCCGAGGAGCAGGATCGTCCACAGGAAGAACGTCAGCGACGTGGAGTAGCTGCCGGGGATGACCGCCGACGGCAGGACGAAGACGATGCCGCCGAGCGCACCGATCACGCCACCCACCACGAGTGCCTGCATCTTGTAGGCGAAGACGTTCTTGCCGAGCGAGCGCACGGCGTCCTCGTCCTCGCGGATGCCCTTGAGCACGCGACCCCAGGGGCTGCGCATGAGCGCCCAGACCACGAGGATCGTGAGAGCGAGGGTGAGCAGTCCGAACACCCGCACCCAGAGGTCGTTGGCGTTGTACGTCCACGGGCCGAAGCCGTAGGTCCCCGGGGGGAAGGGGTTCGCGTCGCGGAAGCTCTGGTGGTAGCCGGAGAGACCGCCGGCGGAGTTCGTCCAGTCCTTGAAGAGCTCGGTGACGAACATCAGGCGCACGACCTCCGCGGCCGCGATGGTCGCGATGGCCAGGTAGTCGGCGCGCAGCCGCAGCGTCGGGATGCCCAGCAGCAGGGCGAAGAGCGCGCCGCCGGTGATGCCGACGAGCACGCCCAGCCACCACGGGAAGCCGAAGGTGAGGATCGAGATCGCGTAGCCGTAGCCGCCGATCGCCATGAACGCCGCCATGCCGAAGTTGAGCAGACCCGTGTACCCGAAGTGCACCGCGAGGCCCGTGGCCGCGAGCGCGTAGGCGATCGTCGTCGGGCTGAACAGGTAGGAGGCGGTGTTGCCGAAGATGCTTCCGAAGTCCATGCGTCAGCCCAACCTTTCCTTGCGTCCGAGGATGCCCTGCGGTCGCACGAGCAGGATGATGATCAGCGCGACGAGGGCGCTGGCGTACTTGAGGTCGGTCGGCACCCCGAGGAGCGTCGAGACCTCGACCGCGAGGCCGACGATGATCGAGCCGATCAGGGCGCCGATCGCGGAGCCGAGACCGCCGAGCGTGATGGCGCAGAACATCAGCAGCAGCATCTGCATGCCCATGTCCCACTTCACGCCGGGGCGGAAGTACGCCCAGAGGATGCCGGAGATCGCGGCCAGGGTGCCGGCGAGGATCCAGACGACGCGGATGACCTTGTCCACGTCGATGCCGGAGGCGGCGGCGAGCTGCGGGTTATCCGAGATCGCCCTCGTCGCCTTCCCGATGCGGGTGCGGGTGAGGAAGAACGCGACGCCGAGGATCACGATGATGCTCGTGGCCATGCCGATCATGTCGATGTACGACAGGGAGATCGGACCGAGGCGGATCGGCTCCGGGCTCGCGCCGGGCAGCTGATAGGTGCTGCCGCCGATGATGTACTGCAGGCCGTAGCGCAGGGCCAGCGAGAGGCCGATGCTGACGATCATGAGCTGGACGACGCCCAGTCCGCGCCGACGCAGCGGCTTCCAGATGCCGGCGTCGAGCGCCCAGCCGAGTGCCGCGCCGCCGATGACCGCGGCGATGATGCCGGCCCACAGCGGGAGCTGCCAGAAGGAGGTGACGACGAGGGTGATCACCGCGCCCCACGTCACCATCTCGCCGTGCGCGAAGTTCGACAGCCGGGTCGTGCCGTAGATGAGCGCGGCGCCCATCGAGGCGAGCCCCAGCAGAAGCCCGAAGTTCAGGCCGCCCACCAGGCGCGACAGGAGCTGGTCGAGGAAGGAGACGGTCACCCGCTCTCCCTCGCCGAGGAAGAGGTTCACGATCTTCGTCCCGGTGAGCCCGAACTCCAGCTCGAATGAGGCGGTCGTGCCCGAGACGGGCTGGATCCCCTCGGGGAGCTGCGTCGCGTCGACGATCACGCCGTCCGGAAGCGTGGACTCGTCCACCGTGAGGGTGTACGTCTCCTTCTCCGGCACGTACAGGCGCCACTTGCCCTCGGCGTCGGTCTCGGTCTCGGCGTCGAAGCCGTTGCCCTCGATCGTCATCACGACTCCCTCGACGGGCTCGTCGCCGTCGGTGACGACCCCGGCGAAGTAGAAGTCGGTGACCTCCTGCCCGTCGTCCGTGGTCTCGGCGGAGGCCGCTGAGGGAGGGAGCAGGAGCGATGCCGCGAGCGCCATCAGGATTCCGAAGAAGGCGAAGGCCCAAGGGCGCTTTCGCGGTCCGGCGAGTGCTGTGGGTCCCACGCAACCTCCACTGTGAGTGCTGTCTCCGCGGGCTCGGGTCGAACCGCGGGGATGGACGACGCACTTGAGCGTAATGGGCGATCGGCGAATCACCTATCGTCCGGGCCAACGGTCCGGTAACGACAGGGCCCTGGGAATGTTCTCGGGCGTGTCTCGCTTAGAATCTCCATACGGGTCACGCCCGCGCACCGGCCGACGTCGACCCCCCCATTCGCACCCGGATCCGCGCCACTCGCGCAGGAGGAGATTCCATGGACCAGCACGATCCCTTCGGCTTCGTCGGACTGACCTACGATGACGTGCTGCTGCTCCCCGGGCACACCGACGTCATCCCCAGTGAGGCCGACACGTCGTCCCGGATCACCCGACGGATCTCCGTCGCGACGCCGCTGCTCTCCAGCGCGATGGACACGGTGACCGAATCCCGCATGGCGATCGCCATGGCCCGGGAGGGCGGCATCGGCATCCTGCACCGCAACCTCTCGATCGCCGACCAGGCCGCGCACGTCGACCGCGTGAAGCGCAGCGAGTCCGGCATGATCACCGACCCCATCACCACGACGCAGGACGCGACGGTGGAGGAGGTCGACGCCCTGTGCGCCAAGTACCGGATCTCCGGCCTCCCGGTCGTGGACGACGAGGGTCGCCTGGTGGGCATCATCACGAACCGCGACATGCGCTTCGTCTCCGGCTTCGAGCGTCAGAGCACGTTCGTCAAGGACGTCATGACGAGGGAGAACCTCGTCACCGCCCCCGTCGGCGTCGCGGCGGGCGAGGTCATCGCGCTGTTCGCGAAGCACCGCGTCGAGAAGCTGCCCCTCATCGACGAGGACGGCAAGCTCGCCGGCCTCATCACCATCAAGGACTTCGACAAGAGCGAGAAGTATCCGCTCGCCACCAAGGACGACCAGGGCCGCCTGCGGGTGGGCGCGGCGATCGGCTTCTTCGGCGACGCGTGGGAGCGCGCCGAGGCCCTCCGCGACGCCGGAGTGGACGTGCTCGTCGTCGACACCGCCAACGGGCAGTCGCAGGGCGTGATCGACCTCGTCAAGCGCCTCAGGGCCGACGAGTCGTTCGCGCACATCGACGTCATCGGCGGCAACGTCGCCACCCGCGAGGGCGCGCAGGCGCTGGTGGACGCGGGCGTGGACGCGGTCAAGGTGGGCGTGGGTCCCGGCTCGATCTGCACGACCCGCGTGGTCGCCGGTGTCGGCGTGCCGCAGGTCACGGCCGTCTACGAGGCATCGCTCGCGGCGCGCCCCGCCGGCGTCCCGGTGATCGCCGACGGCGGCCTGCAGTACTCGGGCGACATCGCGAAGGCGCTCGTCGCCGGTGCTGACGCCGTGATGCTCGGCTCGCTGCTCGCCGGCACCGACGAGTCGCCGGGCGAGATCGTCTTCCAGTCGGGCAAGCAGTTCAAGCAGTACCGCGGGATGGGCTCGCTCGGCGCCATGCAGACGCGCGGCAAGCAGACCTCCTACTCGAAGGACCGCTACTTCCAGGCCGACGTGCCCAGCGACGACAAGCTGATCCCGGAGGGCATCGAGGGCCAGGTGCCCTACCGCGGCCCGCTCTCGGCCGTCGCGTACCAGCTCGTCGGCGGCCTGCGGCAGTCGATGTTCTACGTCGGCGCCCGCACCATCGAGGAGCTCAAGCAGCGCGGCAAGTTCGTGCGCATCACCTCGGCCGGGCTCAAGGAGTCGCACCCGCACGACGTGCAGATCGTCGTCGAGGCGCCGAACTACAAGAAGTGACCGCGACCCCCGCAGGGGGACGCACGAGGGGCCGGATGCGCTGCATCCGGCCCCTCGTCGTTCGCGGTGCGGTCAGCCGCAGCGGTAGGTGACGCCGCCGACGTCCCAGACCCCGGGGCCGAGCTCGGCGCACGTCCCGATCACGCCGGCCAGCACGGTCGCCAGCAGGATGATGCCGATGATCGCGAAGATCGTCAGGACGGCGCCGACGATGATGCCGGCGATCGCGATGCCCTTGGGGGCCTTCGCCTTGCCGAGCTGCACGGCGGCGATGATGCTGAGGATGAGGCCGACCGGCGGCAGCAGGAACGCCAGCACGAGGCCGATGATCGACAGCACCCGTCCTGGGGGCGACGTCGGCACGTCCTGCGCGTAGGGGGTGCCGGGTAGGGGAGCGGAGGCGGCGGGATACGGCGAGGGCGTGCCGCCGGGAGGTGGCGGGTTGTACGGCGGCGGGGCGTCGGGCGGCGGTGTATCGGTCATGATCTCTCCTCGGTTCCGGTCGTAGCCCAGAGCGTAGCGACGGCGGGCCGGGCATGCCATCCCCCTTTCGCGGCCGGCGGGCCGCGCGTACGGTGCCGGTATGTGCCGGAACATCGTGCCTCTGAACAACCTCGAGCCCGCGGCCACCGACGAGGAGTGCCGCGAGGCTGCGCTCCAGTTCGTCCGCAAGATCTCCGGGACGACGGCGCCGTCGCGGGCGAACCGTGAGGTCTTCGATCGCGCGGTGGCCGAGATCGCCGTGGCCACGCGGCGGCTGCTCGATGACCTCGTGACCGCGGCGCCGCCCAAGAACCGCGAGGAGCAGGCGGCGAAGAGGCGGGCGCGATCGGCGGAGCGGTACGAGGCGATCCGGCTCTACCAGGAGGAGAAGCGGGCGGCGCGCGCGGGCTGAGCGCTGCGGGCCGGGGGTGGAGCCCTGTGCCAGAATCGACGTACCCCGCTCGACTTTCCCTGCGGCCCGGTGATGAAGGCACCGCGGTCGCACCGCCGAATCCCCTCGGCAGGGAATCTCCCCAAGGAGAGCTGTACATGGCTGAGGTCCCCCCTCGCATCCTCGTCGTCGACGACGACCACGACGTCGCCCTGCTTGTGAAGACCGTCCTGGAACGGCGTGCGGGCTGCGTCGTCGATCTCGCGGACGACGGCCGGTCGGCGCTCGAGAAGGCCGCGGCGGTGAAACCCGACGTGGTCGTCACCGACATCGAGATGCCGGGACTCGGTGGTCTGGAGCTGCTCGCGGAGCTGCGCCGCGTCATGCCCACCGTGCCGGTCATCGTCATGACGGCGCACGTCTCGGTCGAGTACGCGGTGTCCGCGCTCCGGGCGCAGGCCGACGAGTTCCTCACCAAGCCGCTCGACAACGCCCGGCTCGTGGAGTCGGTCACCCGGCTCGTCGAGGAGTCCCGGCGCCGGAAGGCGGAGGCGAGGACCGGTGAGGTCGTCCTCGCGATCGGAGCGCACCCGGACGACGTCGAGATCGGTGTCGGCGGCATCCTCGCAGCCCATGCCGCCGCCGGCGATCGCATCACCATCCTCACGCTCTCCCGCGGAGCGCGCGGCGGTGATGCCGACAGCCGCCAGCACGAGTCCCTCGCCGCCGCCGAGCAGCTGGGTGCCCGGCTGTTCGTGAAAGACCTCGTCGACACCGAGATCTCCGGCGGCGGGTCGACCGTCCGCCTCATCGAGGAGGTCGTGCAGGAGATCCAGCCGACCATCGTCTACACGCACTCGCACCACGACCGCCACCAGGATCACCGCGCGGTGAACGAGGCGACGATCGTCGCGACACGCCGCGTCGGCACGGTCGCGTGCTACCAGAGCCCCTCCGCGACCATCGACTACCGGCCCACGCGCTTCGTCCGCATCGACCGCTTCCTCGACGACAAGCTGCGGCTGCTGGAGTGCTTCCAGTCCCAGGCAGCCGCGAACCGGGAGTACCTCGCGCCGGAGTTCGTCACGGCCACCGCCCGCTACTGGTCGCGGTTCGGCGGCGGCGTGGCCGTCGAGCCGCTGGAGGTCGTGCGCGAGACCGCCGAGTTCATCGGCGCCCATGAACTGACCCGACGGGAGAGCTGATGACGAAGCGCGTACTGGTCACCGGAGCCGGGGGCCCCGCCGGAGTCGCGGTGATCCGCTCCCTGCTGCGACGGTCCGATCTGAAGGTCTTCGCGGCCGACATGGACGGCTGGGCGAGCGGCCTCTACCTCGTTCCGCCGGCGCAGCGTCGTCTGGTTCCCCCGGGGCGGGACGCGGACTTCGTGCCGGCGATCGCGCGGATGGTCGCCGAGGACGGTCTCGACCTCGTGATCTCCACCGTCGACGTGGAGCTGATAGCGCTCGCGGACCGCCGGGACGAGCTGGCCCCGGCCGTCCTCGCCGCGCCGCCCGCCGACACGCTGCACACCGCCCTCGACAAGCTCGCCCTCGCGGAGCGCTGCGCGCCGACCGGTCGTGTGCCGCGCACCGTGCTCGCCGGCCCGGACGCCGCGGAGGTCGCGTGGGAGTTCCCCGTGTTCGCCAAGCCCCGGCAGGGCGCGGGCAGCCGCGGCGTGCGCCTCGTCCCCGACGCGGACGCGCTCGCCGCCCTCCCCACGGATGAGGGGCTGATCGTGCAGGACTTCCTCCCGGGCGAGGAGTACTCGGTCGATGTGATCGCCGACGCCTCCGGCGGCGTGGTCGCCGCGGTGCCGCGCACCCGTGCCCGCGTGGACTCCGGGGTCGCGATCGCCGGCCGCACCCTCCGCGACCCCGAGCTCGAGGAGACCGCCGCCGCCATCGCGCGGGCGATCGGCCTGGTCGGCGTCGCCAACGTGCAGCTCCGCCGCGATCGCGACGGGCGCGCCGTGCTGCTCGAGGTCAACCCGCGCTTCCCCGGCGCGCTCCCGCTGACGATCGCCGCCGGAGTCGACATCCCGTCGCTCGTCGCCGACCTCTTCCTCGGCCGGGAGATCCCGGTGCAGGTGCCCTTCCGTGAGGTCGCCTCCGTGCGCTTCCTGGAGGACGTGATCGTCGAGGTCGACGACGTGCTCGTGTCGGCGCACGCCGGTCACCAGGAGGAGCTGTGAGTCATCCCGCGCTGCGCGGAGACCACCACGTCCACTCCACGTTCTCCGACGACGCGGTCTCCACGCTGGAGGAGAACGTCGCCGCGGCTGCGGCCGTCGGTCTCGACACCGTCCGTCTCGTCGACCACGTGCGGCAGACCACGACTTGGGTGCCGGAGTACCTCGCCGCCGTCCGCCGGCTGGACGTCCCGGACGGATTGACGGTGCTCACCGGCGTCGAGGCGAAGATCCTCGACGCCTCGGGCGCGCTCGACATCCCGGCGCTTCCGGCGGGCATCGACCGGATCCTCATCGCCGATCATCAGTTCCCCGGTGTGGACGGGCCGCTCGGACCCACCGCGGTCCGCGAGCGCATCGCCGCGGGCTGGGCGCCGGCCGACGTCCTCGACCAGTTCGTGGACGCCGTCGTCGCGACCATGCGCCGCCATCCGGGCAACCAGCTCGCGCACTGCTTCTCGATCCTGCCGAAGATCGGTCTCGCGGAGGAGGAGCTCGGGGTCGAGCGCCTCGACGCGTGGGCGCGAGCCGCCGCGGAGACGGACACGCTCGTCGAGGTCAACGAGAAGTGGGTGTGCCCCGGCGCGGAGGCGCTGAACGCCCTGGAGCGCGCGGGCGCCGGCATCGTGGCCTCCACCGACAGCCACGTGGCCGCAGACGTCGGCCGGTACTCCCGCATCGTCCCGCTGCTCACAGGGACGGAAGGACGCTGATGCCCGAACTGACCTGGATCGAGACGGTCGTCGTCGTCATCCTCCTGCTGTGCGTGCTGATCGGCACGCTGCCGGTCGTCAACACCGGTCTGCAGTTCCTCATGCTGCCGCTGCACGCCTTCCGCAATCACTACGGCAAGGCCGCCCCGTACCACCCGAACGTGGCGGTGGTCATCCCGGCGTGGAACGAGGGCCTGGTGATCGGCCCCGCGATCGAGCGGCTGCTCCAGCTCGAGTACCCCGCCGAACGCCTTCGGGTGTTCGTCGTCGACGATGCCTCCACGGACGACACCCCGGCGATCGTGCAGCAGAAGGCGGCGACCCACCCGGGGCGGGTCGTCCACCTGCGGCGCGAGAAGGGCGGGGAAGGCAAGGCACACACGCTGAACCACGGCCTCGACGTCGTGCTCGCCGACCCGTGGACCGAAGCGGTGCTCATCATGGACGCCGACGTGATCTTCGCGCGGGACTCCCTGCGCAAGCTCACCCGGCACCTCGCCGACGAGGAGGTCGGGGCCGTCACGGCCTACATCGCGGAGGGCAGCAGGGACCGCAACTACCTCACCCGGTTCATCGCGATCGAGTACGTCATCGGCCAGCTCTCGGCACGGCGCACGCAGAACGTCGGGGGAGCGATCGCCTGCCTCGCCGGGGGCGCCCAGCTGCATTCCCGCGCGAACCTCGAGGCGATCGGCGGACGCATCCCGACGGGCACGCTCGCCGAGGACACCATGACGACCTTCGAGAGTCAGCTCCACGGACGCCGGATGGTGTTCGAGCCGCACGCCGTGGTGCTCGCCGAGGAGCCGCGGACGATCGACAGTCTCTGGAAGCAGCGGCTGCGCTGGGCGCGCGGCAACGTGCAGCTCACCTCGATCTACAAGAGGCTCTGGTTCCGTCCGAGTCGCGACCACAACCTGGGCAGCATCCCCTTCGGGCTGGCCTGGTTCACGATCCTGCTGATGCCGGCGCTCCTGCTCCTCGCCGCCACCGCGATGATCGTCCTCCTGCTCCTGCACAGCGACGTCGCGGAGTTCGTGTTCCGGTTCATGTGGATCGCCGCGGCGGCCATCTACATCTTCTCGATGCTCTACTCCGTCCAGCTCGATCCGCGCATCGGGCGGCAGTCGTGGCGCGAGGCGATCATGTTCCCGGGACTCGGGGCGCTGATCCTCATGGCCCTGGCGCTGTTCCCCTGGGCCCTGGACGGCCTGATCGGCGCGGCCGGGCAGGAGTCGACGGAGCAGACGCGTGTGCTGTGGCTGCTGGCGTTCGCCCTCTGGGGGCCGGTGTCGATGCTCGGCATCTGGCTCGCGCGAGCGGTCGAGCCGCTTCCGGCCGGACGCTTCTTCGCGGGCCTGCTGCTCTACATCTGCGGCTACGGATCGCTGCTGTGCGCGATCACCGCCGACTCGTACCTCAAGGAGTGGCGTCGCGCGGACGCCTCCTGGATCAAGACCGAGAAGATCGGACGGGTCGACTCATGACCGACGCACCATCACACGACGCCGAGGTGGAGGAGATCGCGGCCGACGCCCGGAAGGAGCGCCGCCTCATCCCGCAGGCGCTCATCTCCCTCGCCGTCGTGGTCGTGATCGTCGTCGTCCGAGAGCTGCTCCTGCGATGACCGGACGACCGCTCGCCCTGGTCGTCGAGGACGCTCCGGATCAGGCGACCCTGCTGGGTCGGTACCTCGATCGCGAGGGCTTCGACGTGTTCGTCGCGTCCGATGCCGAGTCTGCGATCGCCGCCTTCCCGGACATCCACCCCAGGGTCGCCGTCCTGGACCTGCTGCTCCCCGGCATCTCCGGGCAGGCCTGCTGCCGGCTGATCCACGAACGCTTTCCGGAGTGCTTCCTCATCGTCAGCTCGGTGCTGGACGTCGCCGAGTACCCGCCGGCGGACGCGGCCCTGCCGAAGCCGATCACCGGGGCCGACCTGCATCGCGCCGTGGAACGGGTTCCGCGATGAGGGCGACACCGCTGGAGCGCGCCGAGAACCGCTGGTACCGGGTCATCGACAACCCGAACCCGATCGTCAAGCAGATCCCGACGCTCGTCGCCGCCGCGATCGCAGGCGTGATGACCTGGGCCATCCCCAGCCTGCCGTTCACCGATGTCGCCCTCGCCCTGGCCGGCCTCGCGATCGTCCTCGTCGCGACGCTCCACGCCGGAGTGCTCAGCGCGTTGCACATCCGGGAGGGCTGGATCGTGCTCCTGGTCCCGATGGTCGACATCCTGGGGCTGGGGCTCTTCCGCGCCGGGACGGGAGGCGCGGCCTCGCTCTTCAGCTCGCTCGTGCTGCTCCCCGTGATCTGGATCGCGGCGGCGCCAGGAATCCGCTGGGTCTTCGTCGTCGGCGCGTTCACGTCGCTCGCGCTGCTGATCCCCTACGTCATCGAACCGCCGACGAACGCGGTCGTGTGGCTCCGCGGCGTCGTCGGTCCTCTCGTCTTCGCGGCCGTCGCGGCCGTGGTGAACGAGCTCTCCCGGCAACAGCGCCTGCGGGTGCAGCAGGCGGAGGAGCTGGTCACGGAGCGGACCAAGGCGCTGTCCGAGAACGTCTCGATGATCGTGCAGCTGCGACAGAAGGAGCACGAGTACCGCGTGCTGCTCGACTCGTTCGAGGGCCTGTGGGCGTCGATCACCGCGCAGGCCGTGATCGGCACCGATCGCGAGGGGCGCGTCACGGCGTGGAACCCCGGGGCCGTCCGCCTGCTCGGGCTCTCTCACGACGAGGCTCTCGATGACGTGCGCGTCGATCGCTTCTTCTCGTCGTCGGCGTTGACCATGCTGGCCGAGGACACCGCCGCACGCGAAGGGGATGCAGGGGCGGCGAGCGATCCGACCGCGCGCACCGGCGTCTCGGACGGGCTCCGGGAGCTCTTCGCCCAGGCGGATGCCGGGCATACCGTCGACGGCGACATCGAGGTCAGGACCGCGGGCGGCACGACGGTACCCGCCCGGGTGACCGTGACGCCGCACAAGGATCCGTCCGGCGCGCAGCAGGGCTACCTGTTCGTGCTCACCGATGAGACGAGAGCCGTCGAGGTCGCGCGCATGAAGGACGAGTTCGTGGGGATGATCTCCCATGAGCTGCGGACGCCGCTGAGCGCGATCATCGGCTTCCTCGACCTGCTGCAGAACGATCCGGGTCAGCCGCTGACCGAGGACCAGCAGGAGTTCGTCGGCATCATCGAGCGCAATGCGAAGCGCCTGCTGAACCTCGTCGGCGACCTGCTCTTCACGGCGCAGGTGGAGTCGGGGCGCTTCCCTTTGGAGCGGGACGAGGCGGACGTCGCGGCGCTCGTGCGTTCGGCCGTGGCCTCGGCGGGACCGCACGCGCAGCGCGAGGGGATCGAGCTGGACCTGCAGGTCGGCGACGAGCCGATCCCGCTGCTCGTCGATCCCGGACGCCTCGGGCAGGCCGTGGACAACCTCCTCTCGAACGCCATCAAGTTCACCCCGCGCGGGGGTCGGGTGACGGCCGCCGTGCGTCGCCTCGACGGCGGGGTGCAGGTCGCCGTCGCCGACACCGGGGTCGGGATCCCGCAGGACGAGCAGCGCATGCTCTTCACCCGGTTCTTCCGGGCCTCGACGGCCACCCGCAACGCCGTGCCGGGCGTGGGGCTGGGTCTCACGATCACGCGGGCGATCGTGCTGGCCCACGGCGGCTCCATGGACGTGACCAGCGAGGAGGGGGTGGGCACCGAGTTCCGGTTCTTCCTCCCGGCGGCACCCAAGACCGAGGTGCTGCAGACGCTCAGCCGCGCGGACTGATAGCCTGGTCGGCTCGCTGTCCGCGGGCGGAAGGACGGCCACGCCTGTGGGGTACATCGACGCATCCGGGATCTCGCTGACGCTTCCCGACGGCAGACCGCTTCTCGACGAGGTGTCGTTCCGTGTCGGGGCGGGGTCGACCAGCGCTCTCATCGGGCCCAACGGGGCGGGGAAGACGACGCTGCTGCGGATCATCCGCGGCGAGCAGTCGGCCGACGACGGGGTCGTGACCATCGACGGCGGCCTCGGCGTCATGGACCAGTTCGTCGGACACGGCGAGCCCGGCCAGACCGTGCACGAGCTGCTCGTGCGGGTGGCTCCCACCCGCGTCCGTTTCGCCGCGCAGGCGCTGGAGGCGGCGGAGAACGCCCTCATCGACCGCGACGAGCACGACACCCAGATGGCCTACGCCTCCGCGATCGCCGAGTACGCGGACGCCGGCGGCTACGAGCACGAGACCGTGTGGGATCAGTGCACCGTGGCGGCGCTCGGCGTGCCGTTCGAGCGGGCGCGCTACCGCGAGCTCACCTCCCTCTCCGGAGGCGAGCAGAAGCGGCTCGCCCTGGAGGCGCTGCTGCGCGGCCCGGACGAGGTGCTCCTGCTCGACGAGCCGGACAACTACCTCGACGTGCCGACCAAGCGGTGGCTCGAGGAGCGGCTGCGCGCCACCGACAAGACCGTGCTGCTGGTCTCGCACGACCGCGAGCTCCTCGCCAGGGCCGCCGATCGGCTGATCACGCTGGAGCCCGGCGCGGCGGGGTCGACCGCCTGGGTGCACGGCGGGAGCTTCGCCACCTACCACCAGGCGCGCACCGACCGGATGGACCGGCTCGACGAGCTGCGCCGGCGGTGGGACGAGCAGCACGAGAAGCTCCGCGTCCTCGTCGCGAACCTCAAGGTCAAGGCGTCCGCCAACGACGGCTTCGCGTCCCGCTACCAGGCGGCGCAGACGCGGCTACGGAAGTTCGAGGAGGCGGGCCCGCCGGAGGAGCGGCCCCCGGCGCAGGAGTTCGACATGCGCCTCCGCGGTGCCAGGACCGGCAAGCGGGCCGTCGTCGCGGACCGTCTGGAGCTGACCGGCCTCATGCGTCCGTTCGACACCGAGATCTGGTACGGCGACCGCGTCGGCGTGCTCGGCTCCAACGGCTCGGGCAAGTCGCACTTCCTGCGGCTGTTGGCCCTCGGCGGGACCGACCCGGATCCGTCCCTCGGGCACGTGACCGCGGTCGCGGAGGAGCTCAGCCCGGTCGCGCACGCCGGTCGCGCGGTGCTCGGCGCCCGCGTGGTGCCAGGGCTCTTCGCACAGACCCACGCGCATCCGGAGTTCGTCGGCCGCACCCTGCTCGAGATCCTGCACCGCGGGGACGACCTCCGAGACGGGATGCCCCGCGACGCGGCGAGCTCGGCCCTGGACAGGTACGGCCTCGTGCGTCAGGCGCAGCAGCCGTTCGAATCGCTCTCCGGCGGACAGCAGGCGCGGTTCCAGGTGCTCCTGCTCGAGCTCTCCGGCGCGACTCTGCTCCTCCTCGACGAGCCCACCGACAACCTCGACCTCGAGTCGGCCGAGGCGCTGGAGGAGGCGCTCGGACGCTTCGAGGGCACGGTGGTCGCGGTCACGCACGACCGGTGGTTCGCGCGCTCCTTCGACCGGTTCCTCGTGTTCGGAACGGACGGCGAGGTCTACGAGTCCGACGAGCCGGTGTGGGACGAGCGGCGGGTGGCCCGTGCGCGCTGACCGCCGCGGAGGCCGCCGGGCGCCGGGTAGGCTGGACGGGTGACCATGGAGATCGAGCTCGGCCGAGGAAAGCGCGCGCGTCGCGCGTACACGTTCGACGACATCGCGGTGGTGCCCTCGCGGCGCACGCGCAACCCGGAGGACGTGTCCACCGCGTGGACGATCGACGCCTTCGGCTTCGAGATCCCGGTGCTCGGGGCGCCGATGGACTCGGTCGTCAGCCCGCGCACCGCGATCATGCTCGGACAGCTCGGCGGTCTGGGGGTGCTCGATCTGGAGGGGCTCTGGACCCGCTACGAGGACCCGGAGCCGCTGCTCGCCGAGATCGCGGGCCTCGCGGAGGACCGGGCGACCGTGCGCATGCAGGAGCTCTACTCCGAGCCCATCAAGCCCGAGCTCATCACCCGCCGCCTCGCCGAGATCCGGGAGGCGGGCGTCACCGTCGCCGGCTCCCTCACCCCGCAGCGCACTCAGGAGTTCTACGACACCGTCGCCGCAGCCGGGGTCGACCTGTTCGTCATCCGCGGCACGACCGTCTCCGCGGAGCACGTGTCCAGCGTGGCGGAGCCGCTGAACCTCAAGAAGTTCATCTACGACCTCGACGTGCCGGTGATCGTGGGCGGAGCGGCGACCTACACCGCGGCGCTCCACCTCATGCGCACCGGCGCGGCCGGCGTGCTCGTGGGCTTCGGCGGCGGTGCGGCGTCCACCACCCGTGCCACCCTCGGCATCCACGCGCCCATGGCGACCGCGGTGTCGGATGTGGCGGCCGCGCGTCGGGACTACCTCGACGAGTCCGGCGGCCGCTACGTGCACGTGATCGCCGACGGCGGCGTCGGCACCTCGGGCGACATCGTGAAGGCGCTCGCCATGGGCGCCGACGCGGTCATGCTCGGCGTCGCCCTGGCCCGTGCCACGGACGCCCCCGGCCAGGGGTTCCACTGGGGTCCCGAGGCGCACCACCCCAAGCTCCCGCGCGGGCGACGCGTCGAGGTGGGCGGCATCGGCACGCTGGAGGAGATCCTCTACGGCCCCGCTCCGGTCGCCGACGGCACCGCGAACCTCATCGGCGCGCTGCGCAAGTCGATGGCCACCACCGGGTACTCCGACCTCAAGGAGTTCCAGCGGGTGGAGGTCGTCCTGGCTCCGTACGAGGCCTGAGGTCTCCGCATCACCGTGACCGCACCTGCTCCCTTCCCGCCGACCCTCCGTGAGGTCATGCTGCGGGGACGCTGGATCGCGATGCTGCTGCTGTGTCTCGTCGTCGCCGGGGTGTTCGCCTGGCTCGGTCAGTGGCAGCTGGAGCGGGCGATCGAGACCGATCCTCCGGCGCCGGGGGCGACCGAGCAGATCCGACCGCTCGATGACGTCGTAGTGCCGGGGGAGTACCTCCCCGAGCCCCTGGTCGGGCAGCGCGTGGAGACCGAGGGCGTCTGGGTCCCCGGGGATTTCCTCGTCGTGGGCAGCCGCTTCAACGACGGCGTCGAGGGGTACTGGGTCACCGGTCAGCTCCGCGTCGACGAGCGGGTCTCGCTGGCGGTGGCCATCGGCTGGGCACCGGATCGGGAGGCCGCCGATGCCGCTGTGGAGCGCCTCGAGGCCGACGCGGACGGCAGCGTGGTCCCCGTCGCCGGTCGCATCATCTCGGATGAGGGTCCGTCGGTGCCGCCGCGCACCGATCCGGAGCAGCTGGACCGGATGTCGCCGGCGGCTCTGTTGAGCCGCTGGCACGACATCGAGCAGCTCGACGTCTACCGTCCGTACCTCGCCTCCACGACCGCGACGGCAGGCCTCGCCGACATCGCCTCCCCGGCGCCCGACGAGCAGTCGCCGGTCAACTGGCTCAACGTGTTCTACGCCGCCGAGTGGGTCATCTTCGCCGGCTTCGCGTTCTACCTCTGGTACCGCCTGGCGAAGGATGCCTGGGAGCGCGAGCTGGAGGAGTTCGAGGACGCCGAGGGGTCCGCGGCCGTCTGACCGCTGTTGCGCATCCGCGCGTCGGATGCTGCGCTTCTGCGCGTCGGGTCGGCCCGGTGTGAACCTTCGTCAGGGGGTGTCGCGGCCATTCGGTGAGCGCTCGGTGACCAATGGGAAAACTCCGTTGAGGATGTCCGAACCGCTCCGTATGCTCGCTCCATGTGCGCACGCTGGGAGTTCCCGATGTGTGCGATGACAGCGTCCTGAGCAGCGCCGGAACACGATCGAGGAGACAGCACCGATGATGTCCGCTCCTGAGCACGGGGAGACCCTGACCCCCGTCTCGCACCGCAGAATCCGAGGGCGCGTGGGCGCTCTCGCCGCGACGTGCGTCGCCGCCCTGAGCCTCGGCTCGCTGGTGGCCGCGCCCGCGTCGGCGAACACTGAGGGCACCGGGGTGGTGATCAACGAGGCCTACCTGTCCGGCGGAAGCGCGGGGGCGGCGTTCACGAACAAGTTCGTGGAGCTGTACAACCCGACGACGGCGCCCGTCACCCTCGACGGCCTGTCGCTGCAGTACCGCTCCGCAGCCGGGACCGGCGCCTTCAACGGCGTCGCGCCGCTGAAGGGCACGATCCCCGCGGGCGGCTACTTCCTCGTGCAGGGGAACAGCAACGGCACCAACGGCGCCGCCCTCCCGACCCCCGACGCCACCACGACGCTGAGCCCGAGCGGCACCAACGGCACGCTGGCCCTCGTCGAGGGCACCGCGGCGGTGACTCTCACCCCCGGCTCGACGGTCGGCGTGGACGGCGTGATCGATCTCCTGGGCTACGGCACCTCGAACACCTTCGAGACGGCGGCCGCCGCCGCACCCTCGAGCAACACCGACGTCCGCTCGCTGAACCGCACCGCGGGTGCCGACAAGGACGACAACAAGGCGGACTTCGCGCTGTCGGCGACGATCACCCCGCAGAACTCCGGCGGCACCGACCCCGGCACCGACCCGGGCGAGGAGCCGGGGACGGAGCCCAAGACCGCCACGATCGCCGAGGTCCAGGGCACCGGCGACGTCTCGCCGCTGGCCGGACAGCGCGTCCGCGTCGAGGGTGTCGTCACCGCCGATCACCGCACCGGCGGCTATAAGGGCATCGTGATCCAGACGCAGGGCTCGGGCGGCGAGACCGACGCGACCCCCGGCGCCTCGGATGGCGTGTTCGTGTTCCTGAACGCGCTGGCGCCCACGCTCGAGATCGGCGACCTCGTCTCGGTGACCGGCACCGTGAGCGAGTACTACGGCCAGACCCAGATCGCTCCCGCCGCGGTGGCCGACGTCTCCGTCGTCACCGCGGGTGTGGGCGTGCCCGCCCTCACGCCGCTCCCGGACACCGTGCGCGGTGCCGACCGCGAGCAGTACGAGAACATGTACGTCGCCCCGACAGGCACCTATCGGCTTGCGTCGAGCCACCAGCTCTACAACTACGGGGCGCTGTGGCTGAACGCCGGCGACGACCTCAACGTCAAGAGCACCGAGACCACGCGTCCCGGTGCCGACGCGGCCGCCATCGCGGCCGAGAACCGCGCCAACCGCATCCTGCTCGACGACGCCTGGTCCATCCAGGTGACCAACAACGGCCACCCGGGCCAGCAGCCGTACTTCACGGAGGACACGGTGGTCCGCAACGGCGACACCGTCGACTTCGGGTCCAACGGCTACGTGCTCCAGTGGGGCTTCGACGACTGGCGGCTGCAGCCGGTCGTCCCGATCGACGACGCCTCCCCGGCGGAGCGCAAGGTCACCTTCGAGGCGACTAACCCGCGTCCCGAGAAGGCTCCGGAGGTGGGCGGTGACGCGCAGGTGGCGTCGTTCAACGTCTACAACTACTTCACGACGCTGAAGAGCGAGAACGCCGACGCCCGCGGCGCGGCGAACGCCGCCCAGTTCGCGATCCAGAAGTCCAAGATCGTCTCGGCCATCAACGGCCTCGACGCCGAGATCGTGGCGCTCATGGAGATCGAGAACTCGGTCAAGCTCGGCAAGCCCGTCGACACCGCCCTGAAGGACCTCGTCGCCGGCCTCAACGCCGACGCGGGCTCGGACGTGTGGGACTACGTCCGCACACCGAAGGCCCTGCAGGACCCGGCGACGACGGACTTCATCACCAACGCGATCATCTTCAAGAAGGACGCCGTGAGCACGGTGGGCGACAGCGCCACCGTCACCGACGAGTCGGTGTGGGGCAACGCCCGCGAGCCGATCGCGCAGGCGTTCGACATCGACGGCCGTGTGGTCACCGTCGTCGCCAATCACCTGAAGTCGAAGTCCCCGCCGCAGGGCGCCGGGGCGGAGCCGGCCGACGGCCAGGGCTTCTTCAACGCCGACCGGGTGAAGCAGGCGCAGGCCATCCTCGCCTTCACGGACGAGCTGGCCGAGACCAGCGGCAGCAGCGACATGCTGCTGATCGGCGACTTCAACGCCTACGGGCAGGAAGACCCGATCGACGTGTTCACCTCGCAGGGGTGGAGCGACGTGGCCGCCGACGAGGCCGCAGGACAGTACACGTACACGTTCGACGGGGAGCTCGGCTCGCTCGACCACGTGATCGCGTCGCCCTCGCTCGTCCCGTCGATCACGGGCGCCGGTGTGTGGGGCATCAACTCGCCGGAGTGGAGCGACCGCGGCTATGCGTTCGGCGCCACCGAGGAGGGCACCCCTTACCGGTCCAGCGACCACGACCCGATCCTCGTCGGCGTCTCCTCGGAGATCCCGCCGGTGAACATCGACGTCGTGACGGTGAACGACTTCCACGGCCGTATCGAGGCCGACGGGGCCGCGGCGGGTGCCGCGGTGCTCGCGGGCGCTGTGCAGCAGTTCCGCGCGGCGAACCCGAACACGATCTTCGCCGGAGCCGGCGACCTGATCGGGGCCTCGACGTTCACCTCGTTCATCAACGATGACAACCCCACGATCGACGCGCTCAACGCCGCCGGCCTGGACGTGAGCGCTGCGGGCAACCACGAGTTCGACCAGGGGTGGGAAGACCTGCGCGACCGGGTGCAGGAGCGCGCGGACTGGGAGTACATCTCCTCGAACGTGTTCCTCACCGAGACCGGTGAGCCCGCGCTCGCCCCGGCCTGGGTCAAGGAGCTCGACGGGGTGCGCGTCGGCTTCGTGGGCGCCGTCACCGAAGACCTCGACTCGCTCGTCTCGCCTGAAGGCATCGCGGATCTCGAGGTGCGCAGCATCGTCGACTCCGTGAACGCCGTGGCCGACGACCTGCGCGACGGGGACCCCGCGAACGGCGAGGCGGACGTCGTGATCCTGCTCGTGCACGAGGGTGCGGAGAGCACCGCGCTGTCCGCGATCACCGAGGACTCGCCGCTGGGCGAGATCGTCTACGGCGTCGACGACGACGTGGACGCGATCGTCTCGGCGCACACGCACCTCGCCTACAACCACGTCATCGACGGCCGGCCGGTCGTCTCGGCGGGGCAGTACGGCGAGAACCTCGGCCTCATGAACATCCAGGTCGACCCGAAGACGAAGGAGCTGCTCTCGATCACCAACGAGATCAAGCCCCTCACGTCCGCAGGCAAGCCGCTGTACCCGGCGGTGCCGGAGGTGCAGGCCATCGTCGACAAGGCGAAGGCGGAGGCCGACGTGCTGGGAGCGGTGAAGGTGGGCGACATCACCGCCGACTTCAACCGCGCGCGGCAGACCAACGGCTCGGAGAACCGCGGTGGCGAGTCCACCATCGGCAACTTCGTCGCCGACGTGCAGAAGTGGTCCACGGGTGCGGACATCGCGCTCATGAACCCGGGTGGCATCCGTGCCAACCTGACCTACGCGTCGAGCAACGCCGAGGACCCTGACGGCAACGTCACCTACCGAGAGGCGGCGACCGTCCAGCCGTTCGCGAACACCCTGGTCACGCTGACCCTCACCGGGACGCAGCTGAAGGGCGTGCTGGAGGAGCAGTGGCAGCCGGCCGGATCGGCGCGACCGTTCCTCAAGCTCGGCGTCTCCGAGGGTCTGGTCTACGCCTACGACCCGACGGCGGTCGCGGGTTCGCGGATCACCTCGATCACGCTGAACGGCACCGCGATCGACCCGAACGGGGAGTACACGGTGGCGGCGAACTCCTTCCTCGCGGCGGGCGGCGACAACTTCGCCACCTTCAAGGAGGGCGCGGGCAAGCGGGACACCGGCAAGATCGACCTCCAGTCGATGGTCGACTGGTTCGACGCGAACAAGACGGCCTCGCCTGACCTCGCCCAGCGTGCGGTCGGCGTGACCGTCAGTCCGGCTGACGCCGACGGCTACCGCGCGGGCGACCAGGTGACGGTCTCGCTCTCCTCGCTGGCGTTCAGCGGTGGCGAGGCGGCACCGGGAGCGGTCACGCTGTCGCTCGGAGACACCCAGCTCGCGGCCGGCACGGTCGACCCGACCATCGTGGACACCACCGACGAGGGCGGCCGCGCCACCCTCACCTTCACGGTGCCGTCCGGAGTGTTCGGTGAGCAGCAGCTCACGGTCGAGGTCCCGGCGACGGGCACGACGGTGCAGGTGCCGTTCACGATCGCCGGCGAGGAGGAGTTCGCGGGGACCATCGCGCTCGGCTCCTCGAAGGTGGCCGCGGGTAAGAAGCTCGACGTCACCGGCGAGGGCTACCAGCCCGGCGAGACCGTCACGGTGGAGCTCCGGTCGAAGAAGGGGCAGGGCGTCCAGGTGGGGACGGTGCAGGTCCGGCAGGACGGCACGTTCAGCACCTCGGTGACGGTGCCGAAGAACGCCCAGCCCGGCAAGTACACCGTCGCGGTGGCGCAGGCCGATGGGGACGAGGCCACGGCCACGGTCACCGTCAACCGCGCCGGCGGCATCGGCGGGATCATCAAGGACATCGTCGACTGGCTGTGGGACCTCCTGACCGGATGGTTCTGATGCCGATCGGCGGATGACGAGGCGGAGGCCGTCGGGGCGACCCGGCGGCCTCCGTCGTTCCCGCGGGGTCGGGGCGTCGCCCGCTGCCGACTAGACTGGGGGCATGCCCGAACCGAAAGTCGCCAGCTTTCCGGCGATCCGCGGTGCGCTGAAGTTCTACCAGATCGCGTCGATCATCACGGGAGTCATGCTGCTCCTGCTGCTCGCCGAGATGGTGCTGAAGTACACCCCGATCCACCTCGAGCTCTTCGCCGGAGGATCGGGCGGCCCGCTCTGGTTCGCCGGCGTCATCGCGGGGCCGGACTGCCAGTGGTGGTCGCTGTTCGCGCCGTGGACGAACTCGTGCGAGATGACCTCCCTCGGGGACGGCTTCAACATCTCGCTGTTCATCCTCGTCGCCCACGGCTGGTTCTACGTCGTCTACCTCTTCGCGTGCTTCCGCATGTGGAGCCTGATGCGCTGGCGCTTCCCGCGGTTCATCCTGCTCGCGCTCGGCGGCGTCGTGCCGCTGCTGTCGTTCTTCATGGAGGCGGTCGTCGCCCGTGAAGTCAAGACCTATCTCGCCACCCGGGAGGCCGCCGAGGCCTCCGCGATCGCCCCGGAAGGTGTCCGTTGACCGAACAGTCCGAGACCCAGCAGCGCCCCGCGCTCGTCGTCGACTTCGGCGCCCAGTACGCGCAGCTCATCGCCCGCCGCGTACGCGAGGCCGGCGTCTACAGCGAGATCGTGCCGCACACCGCCACGGCCGAGGAGATCGCCGCCAAGAACCCCGTCGCGATCATCCTCTCCGGCGGACCTTCGTCGGTGTACGAGGAGGGCGCGCCGAAGCTCGACCCGTCGGTCTTCGACCTCGGCGTCCCCACGCTCGGCATCTGCTACGGCTTCCAGTACATGGCCCAGACCCTCGGCGGGGAGGTCGCGCACACCGGCCTCCGCGAGTACGGCGCCACGGATGCGGTCATCTCGGGTGACGGCGGCACGCTGCTCAGCGGGCAGCCGACCGAGCAGAACGTGTGGATGAGCCATGGCGACCAGGTCGCGAAGGCACCGGAGGGCTTCGAGGTGCTCGCGACGACGGAGGCCACGAAGGTCGCCGCCTTCGCGAACGAGGAGCGCGGCTTCTACGGCGTGCAGTGGCACCCGGAGGTCAAGCACTCCGACCACGGCCAGCGCGTGCTGGAGAACTTCCTCCACAAGGGGGCGGGCCTCGCGTCCGACTGGAACCCCGACAACGTGATCGCCGAGCAGGTCGAGCGCATCCGCGAGCAGGTCGGCGACGCCCGGGTCATCTCCGCGCTGTCCGGCGGCGTGGACTCCGCCGTCTCGACCGCTCTCGTGCACAAGGCCATCGGCGACCAGCTCACCGCCGTCTTCGTCGACCACGGTCTCCTCCGCAAGGGCGAGCGCGAGCAGGTCGAGAAGGACTACGTCGAGTCCACCGGTGTGCGGCTCATCACGGTCGACGCCGCGGAGACCTTCCTCGGCCATCTGAAGGGCGTGACCGACCCCGAGGAGAAGCGCAAGATCATCGGCCGCGAGTTCATCCGCGCGTTCGAGAAGGTGCAGCTCGACCTCGTCGAGGAGGCGAAGGCCGACGGCGGCGCCCCGGTGAAGTTCCTCGTGCAGGGCACGCTCTATCCGGACGTCGTCGAGTCGGGCGGCGGCGCGGGGACCGCGAACATCAAGTCGCACCACAATGTGGGCGGCCTGCCGGACGACCTCGACTTCGAGCTCATCGAGCCGCTGCGGGCCCTCTTCAAGGACGAGGTCCGTGCGATCGGCCGCGAGCTCGGCATCCCCGAGGCGATCGTCGGGCGTCAGCCGTTTCCGGGGCCCGGCCTCGGTATCCGGATCATCGGTGAGGTCACCGCTGACCGTCTCGAGATTCTGCGTGAGGCCGACGCCATCGCCCGCGAGGAGCTGACCAAGGCGGGACTCGACCAGGAGATCTGGCAGTGCCCCGTCGTGCTCCTCGCTGACGTGCGCTCGGTGGGCGTGCAGGGCGACGGCCGCACCTACGGTCACCCGATCGTGCTGCGCCCGGTGTCGAGCGAAGACGCGATGACGGCTGACTGGACCCGTCTGCCGTACGACGTACTGTCGAAGATCTCGAACCGCATCACGAACGGCGTCCGCGACGTGAACCGCGTCGTGCTCGACGTCACGTCGAAGCCGCCGGGGACGATCGAGTGGGAGTAGGGGGCACGATGCCCCCGGTCTCGGCACCGGTCCTCCCGGACGTCGAGTATCTGGTGCTGTCCAGCCGCCTGATCCCGGGGCTGGACGGCGGGTACACGATCGCCACGCTCGCGCGCGCCAGGCTGCTCGCTGGAGCGGGCGCCGGTGAGGGCCGGGGTCCGCAGCTGCTCACGTTCGACCCGGGAACGCGCGCGGATCACGCCGAGCACCGCCGCGTCTTCGCCGACCGCGGCGCGCTCGCGGACCCGGATCGACTGCGGAACCTCTTCGACGAGGCGGTCGCCCCGCAGGGCGGAGCCGCCGCCTGGCTGCGGGACGCGGCAGACGATGCGGTGACGGCCGACCCCGATGTGGAGTACCGGGTGCTCGCGGACCCGGAGGGTCGTCCCTTCGTGGCCCTCCCGGTAATCCCCGGCAACCCCGACTGGCATCTGACGGATGAACCGGTGCTGGTGTACGACGGCGCCGGTGCGGTCGTCGGGGCGCTGCACGGCTTCCGCGGGCTCTACGGCGCCTGGCTCGACCATGTCACGGCGGCGCTGGGCGACCGGCCGATCGTCGTGATCTGCGAATCCCGTCAGCTCGGCGAACTGGTCGCCGACTGGGGGGACCCGCGCGTGCGCATCCTGCACCCCATCCACACCATGCACGTCGAGGCGCCCTACACGCCCGACGCCGGCTTGAATACGCTCTGGACGCGCTGGTTCCGGCTGGCCGACCGCTTCGACGCGGTCATCTGGCCGACGGCCACGCAGCGTGACGACGTCGTGGCGCGGTTCGGCGAGGCCGCCAACCATGTCGTGGTGCCGAATCCCATCGCGCCGGTCGAGCGCCGTGACGACCTGCGCGAGGAGGGTCTCGTGGTCGTGCTGGGTCGGCTCGCGGCCGGCAAGCGCATCGACCATTCCATCCGCGCTTTCGTCGAGGCGGACGTGCCGGGCTCCCGGATGGAGATCTGGGGCACGGGAGCGGAGCAGGAGCGGCTGGCGGCACTGATCGCCGAGCTCGACGCCGCGGACCGCGTGCGGCTCTGCGGCTATACCGCGGACCCGGCCACCGTGCTCGATCGTGCGTCCGTCCTGATCACCTCCACCGCGTTCGAAGGACAGCCGCTCGGCATCGTGGAGGCGCTCCTGCACGGCACGCCGGTGGTGTCCTACGACGTGCGGTACGGCATCCGCGATGTCCTCGGCGCGGGCGGTGGCGTTCTCGTCCCCGCGGGAGACATCGGTGCGCTGGGCGTTGCGCTGCGGGAACTGCTGACCGACCCGGAGCGTCTGACGGCGCTGCGTGCCGAGGCGCCGGCCGTCGCTGCGGCGTGGAGTCCGGAGCGGTCGATGGAGGCGCTGGCCGCGACCATCTCAGCCGTCGTGCAGGCTCCGTCACGGCGCCGCTGAAACGCGACCGTCCCGATGGGGCGTCGGGGTACGTCGGGTCCGTAGCGCTCCCGCGCCCCCGGCCCTGACGATGTCGAACAGGGCGCCCGGCGTGGGAGCGGGAAGAACTTTCGCCCCCGATGTCGATCTCCGCCGTTCCCGTTCGACGTCTGTGATGAGAGGGTCGAGACACGGCCCTTCGGAACAAGGAGAACATCATGAAGTTCATGCTCATCATGCGCGCGACCGACGACGCGGTGGCGGCCTATCAGGAGATGCCCTTCGAGCAGGTCGTCGAGGCCATGGGCCGGTACAACGAGTCCATGATGAAGGCGGGCGTCCTCGTCGCGGGCGAGGGGCTGACCGACGCGGCCGAGGGCTTCGTCGTCGACTTCAGCGCCGAGAAGCCGCTCATCACTGACGGCCCCTATGGGGAGACGAAGGAGCTTTTCAACGGCTTCTGGATCATCGAGGTCTCCTCGCGGGAGGAGGCCGCGGAATGGGCGAGCCGGGCGCCGCTCGGACCGGGATCGTTCCTCGAGGTGCGCCGGGTGACCGGGCCGGAGGACTTCCCCGCCGACAACGAGTGGATCGAGAAGGAGGCGGGCTGGCGGGAGGAGCAGGCCCGCCGCGCCGAGCAGGCGTGACGCCGCTCCGCTGATGGACCGCTCACCCGACCCCGTGACGAGCTCGGCCGCCTCCGCGCAGGAGGCGGCCGAGCGGGCCGTCGCGGCGGTGTGGCGCATCGAGTCCGCGCGCATCGTCGGCACACTGACGCGGATGGTCGGCGACTTCGGTCTGGCGGAGGACCTCGCGCAGGAGGCTCTGGTCGCCGCGCTGCGGCAGTGGCCCGTTGAGGGGGTGCCACGCAACGCCGCGGCGTGGCTCACGACCGTGGCGAAGCGGAAGGCGGTGGACGGGTGGCGCCGCCGCGAGCGGCTGGACGACCGCCTCGCTCTGATCGCGCACGACCTCGAACGGGAGAAGGCGCAGGGGCCCGAGCTGCCCTGGGACCCGGATGCCGTGGACGACGATGTGCTGCGCCTCCTCTTCATCGCGTGCCACCCGGTGCTCTCCCGGGAGGCGCAGGTCGCGCTGACGCTGCGGGTCGTGGGTGGTCTGTCGAGTGAGGAGATCGCCCGCGCCTTCCTCGTCCCCACGGCGACCGTGCAGCAACGGATCGTGCGCGCGAAGAAGACGCTGGCGGCCGCGCACGCGCCGTTCGAGTTGCCGCCGCGGGAAGAGCAGCCGGCGCGGCTCGGCGCGGTCCTCGGTGTGCTCTATCTCATCTTCAACGAGGCGCACGCGGCCAGCAGCGGTCCGGAGTGGATGCGGCCGGAGCTGAGCGACGAGGCCATCCGGCTCGCCAGGGTGCTCGCCGCGCTGCAGCCTCGGGAACCGGAGGTTCACGGCCTGCTCGCGCTCCTGGAGCTCACCGCCGCACGCTTCCCGGCGCGGACCGACCGGAACGGGAACCCGGTGCTGCTCGCGGATCAGGACCGTCGGCGGTGGGACCGCAGCCGCATCGCGCGGGGGAGAGCGGCCCTGGCGCGGGCGGACGGGCTCGGCCGTGGACGCGGCCCCTACAGTCTGCAGGCCGCCATCGCCGAATGCCATGCCGTCGCGCCGTCCCTGGAGGAGACCGAGTGGGACCGCATCGTCGTCCTCTACGAGGCGCTCAGCCGGCTCACTCCGTCCCCGGTGGTGGAGCTCAATCGCGCGGCCGCCGTGGCCATGGCCACCGGGCCCGCCTCCGCCCTGCGGCTGATAGATGAGTTGGCGGCGTCCGGGGCGCTGCACGGCTACCACCTGCTTCCCGCCACGCGCGGCGAGCTGCTGCGCCGACTCGGGCGGGAGAGCGAGGCGCGCAGCGAGTTCGCGGCGGCCGCGGGACTGGCCGGCAACGACCGTGAGCGCGAGCTCCTGGAGCGCAAGGCGCGTGGCGCCGCGAGCTGACCGGCCGCGGCACGAAAAGACCCGCCCCTCACGGATGCTCTCGCAGCCGTGAGGGACGGGCGTGGGTGACGCGGAGCGCGTCGAGTGGGGTCTGCGTCAGTCGTTGACCCGCTGGCCGCGGCCGGCGATGAGGCCGTAGATCAGCAGCACGATGATCGAACCGCCGATGGCGAGGAGCCAGGTCCCGAGGTCCCAGAACTCGGTGAGCGGACGGTTGAGGATCAGGCTGCCGAGCCAGCCGCCGAGCAGGGCGCCGACGACGCCGAGCAGCAGGGTGATGAACCATCCGCCACCCTGCTTGCCGGGCAGGATCAGCTTCGCGATGGCTCCGGCGATGAGGCCGAGAAGAAGAAAGCCGAGAAAACTCATGGTCAGCTCCTTGGGTCAGGAGCCCCGGGGTGCCGGGGCTTCGTGACACCTACTGTGCCCGGCCGCGGAATCGCGTGCCAACCCCTTGCGCGCTCCCTCCCGGATATGGCAAGAGGCCCGCCTCCCCAGGGAGACGGGCCTCTTGTTGCGACGGATCGCGTCAGTTGTTGCCGCGGGCGATCGCGATGATCCGGAGGATCTCGACGTAGAGCCAGACGACGGTGACCATGATGCCGAAGCCGCCGAGCCAGCCGTACTTGCGCGGAGCGCCGTTGCGGACGCCCTGCTGGATCTGGTCGAAGTCGAGCACCAGGGAGTACGCCGCCATGATCACGACGAGGACGCCGATGATGAGGCCGAGCGGGATGCCCATGATCTCCTGGCTGAAGAGTCCGAAGGCGTTGGTGTTGACGCCGGTCCACATGAGGACGAGGTTCAGGAGCGAGAAGACCAGGTAGCCGATCATCGCGATCATGAAGATCTTCGTGGCCTTCTTGGACGCGCGGATCTTGCCACTGGCGAAGAGGGCGAGGGTCACGCCGACGACCGAGACGGTCGCGAGCGTCGCCTGGAAGACGATGCCGGGCCAGCGGACCTCGAAGAACGCCGAGATGCCGCCGATGAAGAGCCCCTCGAAGGCCGCGTAGGCGAAGATCAGCGCGGGGCGGACCTTCTTGCGCGAGGTGAAGGTGATGACCATCGCCAGCACGAAGCCGCCGAGCGCCCCGAGAGCCCAGGGCAGCACGTTGACGGCGGCGGGGTTGTACGGGTCGTAGCGCGGCACGTCGAGGCCGCCGAGCGTCAGCACCCAGCCGACGACGGCGGTGACGAGGAGGATGCCGAAGAGGCCGGCGGTCTTCCACACGGTGTCCTCGACGGACATCCGGTCGGTCTCGAGGGCTCCCGCGGCGGGAGCGGCGTACATGCCCTCGAGCTGCGCGTTGGCGGCGGCATCCATCGCGCCGTGCTGGAGCGACGCGGCCTGCGCGCCTTGAGCGCCCTGGGGCGCACCCGGGTAGGTCGCGACGTTGCGCGGGTCCTGCTGCTGGAAAGCAGGATTGTTGAAAGCGAAGTTGCTCATCAGGTGGGCCTCACTCCAAAAGGGGGGTCGTAGGTCGCTTTCCTCCACGATACCCGTGAGGCGACACTCCCGGGGTGCCTTACGCTGTGAGCGTGCCCAGCAAATCCCCGCTCGTCATCGGGCACCGCGGTGCCCCGGGCCACCGACCGGAGCACACCCGCTCGTCCTACGAGCTCGCCCTCGCGATGGGGGTCGACGCCGTCGAGCCGGATGTGGTCGCCACCCAGGACGGCGTCCTGGTCGTGCGGCACGAGAACGAGATCTCCGGCACCACGGACGTCGCCGATCACCCCGAGTTCGCCGACCGCCGCACGACGCGGCGCGTGGACGGCGCCGCACTGACCGGCTGGTTCACGGAGGACTTCACCTGGGCGGAGCTGTCCACGCTGCGCTGCCGGGAACGGCTGCCGAAGCTCCGGGCATCCAGCGCCTCCTTCGACGGCATGGAACCCATCCTGCGCCTGCGCGACGTCCTGGACCTCGTACGGGCGGCCGCGCAGGAGCAGGGCCGGCCGATCGGCGTCGTGCTCGAGGTGAAGCACGCCACGCATTTCGCGAGCATCGGGCTCGACCTCGCGCCCCTCATCGCGCAGGAGCTGCGGGATGCGGGGTGGGCGGCGGGGGAGCTGCCGCTGATCGTGGAGAGCTTCGAATCGACCGTGCTCGGACAGCTCCGCGCCGTGGGGGTCGACGCGAGCTTCGTCTACCTCATCGAGGCGGCGGGACAGCCGTACGACCTCCTCGTCGCCGAGGGGTCGAAGGCCCTGAGCTACCCGGAGACCGTGACCCCCGGGAGTCTGGACCGCCTGGTCGGTCGGGTCGACGGGATCAGCGTCGACAAGAAGATGCTCCTGGTGCCGGGCACGGCGCTGGTCGCCGATGCGCACGCCCGCGGCTTGACCGTCTTCACGTGGACCTGCCGCCCGGAGAACGCCTTCCTCGCGGCGCCCTACCGCGGTCCGGGAGGCAAGAGCGCGTTCGGGCACTACGAGGCCGAGTGGGGCGTGATCGCCCGGCAGGGCGTGGACGGCGTCTTCGTCGACCACCCCGATCTCGGCGTGGCGTTCTTCCGCAGCTGACCCGTCGGGTCAGAGCGTGCGGTCGAACGCGCCCTGACGGGTGGAGACGATCTCCTTGCCGAGCGGCATGAGCGACACCGGGACCATCTTGAAGTCGGCGATGCCCATCGGGATGCCGATGATGGTGATGCACAGCGCGAGTCCCGACACGATGTGGCCGAGCGCGAGCCACCACCCCGCGAGGATGACCCAGAGCACGTTCCCGAGGAACGACCCGACGCCGGCCGTCGGCTTGCTGACGACCTCGCGCCCGAACGGCCAGATGGCGTAGGCGGCGATACGGAACGACGCGATGGCCCACGGGATCGTGATGATCGGGATGCACAGCAGCAGGCCGGCCAGCACGTAGCCGAGGAAGAGCGCCCAGCCCGCGAGGATGACCCAGATGATGTTGAGGATCGTGCGCATACAGCGATTGTGTCACCCGCGGCGCGGCGCGGCTGGGCATCAGCCCGGAGGTCCCCCGCGCTCGCGCCCGGCGATGCCAGACTGACCGCATGACCGGAATAGTGGTGGACGACGTCAGCAGGGCGTTCGGGGACGTGCAGGCCGTGCGAGGGGCCACGCTGCGCGCAGAGGCGGGAAGGGTGACGGGCCTGGTGGGCCCGAACGGCGCGGGCAAGACGACGCTGCTCCTCATGCTCGCCTCGCTGCTCGCCCCCGACAGCGGCTCGATCCGCATCGGCGGTATCGACCCCGAAGCCGACCCGCTCGCCGCCCGTCGCGTGCTGGGGTGGATGCCGGACGCCCTCGGCGCCTGGCCCTCGCTCACGGCCCGCGAGACGATCGTGACCACGGCCCGCCTCTACGGGATCGACCGCGCGGACGCGGAGCGGCGGGCGCAGCACCTCCTCGGTCTCGTCGGCCTGGGAGAGCTCGCGGATTCCGCCGCGAAGGTGCTCTCCCGCGGGCAGAAGCAGAAGCTCGGCCTCGCCCGCGCTCTCGTCCACGACCCGCAGGTGCTGCTCCTCGACGAGCCCGCGTCGGGTCTCGACCCCGAGGCCCGCGTGCAGTTGCGGGTGCTGCTGCGCCGCTTCGCGGCCGAAGGACGCACGGTCCTCATCTCCAGCCACGTGCTGTCCGAGCTGGAAGAGGTCGTCGACGACGCCGTCTTCCTCGTCGGCGGGGCCGTCGTGGATGCCGCCCCGGCGCAGAGTACGGTCCGCGCCTGGCGGGTGCGGCTCGCGGGTGCGACCGCGGAGCGCCTGAACGCGGACACGTGGCAGGTCGCATCGACCCTCGGACTGGCGCCCGAGTCCCTCGCTGTGGACCGCGGCGCCGTCCTCGTCGGCTTCCCCGGGGAGGATGCCGCCGCCCGGTCGCTGCGTCTCCTCGTGGAGGCGGGACTGCCCGTCGCGGAGTTCGCACCCGCGCAGAGCGATCTGGAGCACACGTTCCTCGCGCTCCGGCACCCGCAGCCGCCCGCGGCGACGACCCCGCCGCCCCCGCCGCCTGCGGCACCCCACGGAACGGAGGCGGGAGCATGAGCCTCGCGAACATCGGCGTCATCGCGCGCCTCGAACTGACCCAGCGGCTGCGGAGCGTCGGCTGGTACGTGCTCCTCGGCGTCTTCGCGCTCGTGCTCCTCGGCGTCACCGGTCTGTCGTTCGCCGTGTACTCCTGGGGAGAGGATGTCGGGGCGGGCGTGTCGTCCATCGTCGTCAACGTGGTCCTGCTGCTCGTCGTGCTCGTCTCTCCCACCCTCAGCGGCAACGCCATCAACGGCGACCGGGAGGCGGCCACGCTCGCGCCGATCCAGGTCACCGCGGCGTCGACCGGCGACATCATGCTGGGCAAGCTGCTCGCGGCGATCGCGACGGGCGGCGCGTTCCTCCTGGTGGCGGTTCCCTTCCTCGCGGCGTCGCTGCTGGCGGGCGGGACCGCTCCGATCGTGCTGTTCGTGGCGCTGCTCGTCCTCGCCGTCGAGATCATCATCGTCGCCGCGATCGGCGTCGGCCTGAGCGGACTCATCGCCCGCCCGCTCTTCTCCGTCGCGTCCACCTACCTCGTGGTGTCCGCGCTCGTCATCGGCACGATCATCGTCTTCGCGCTCGGCGGTCTGGCCGTGCGCAGCGAGGCGACGAGCTACAGCCGCCCCTACGACAGCAACGGCAACGTGGACTGCGAGAGCTGGGAGCGCTACACGTACGAGGCGCCGCGGTTCGACCTCGTGTGGTGGGCGCTCGCCGCCAACCCGTTCGTCGTGCTCGCCGACGCGACCCCCACCGAGTTCAGCACGGACGGCTACCCGGTCGATCTGTACGGGCAGATCAAGTGGGGTGTCCGCAGCGCGCAGCTCTCGCCGCTGGAGCAGCGCTGGGACGACTGCGATCCGGAGAGCGGTTCGCAGACGGCCGAACAGGTGATCGACGAGACCGTGCCGAGCTGGTTCGTCGGGCTCGGCGTGCAGGTCGTGCTCGCCGGAGCGCTGTTCGCGGGAGCATGGGCTCGCACCCGGACGCCCGCGCGGCGGCTGCCGCCCGGCACGCGGATCGCCTGAGCGGCGGGGCCGAGGAAGACGCCACCGACCGTTCACCGGCCGTCCACCGACGGGTCGACGGACGGCCATGCGGCAGCGGTGGTCTGGACGGGTACCCGTCTGCGCTCAGTCGAGCCATCTTCCAGGAGCCCCCATGCCCCGACTGCACTCCGTGGCGGCCGTCACGGCGGCGTGCGCGCTGAGCGCCGCCGCCCTGATCGCCGCCCCCGTCGCCGCCTCCGGTGCCATCCCTCCCGGCGAGCCCGCGCCGACCGCCGACGCAGGGCTCGTCCTCAACGAGATCGTCTACGACGATGCGGCGACCGGGCTCGCCGACCAGATCGAGATCTACAACGCGGGCTCGGCGAGCGTCGACCTGACGGGCTGGCGGGTCTCGGACGAGAAGCGCGACAGCTTCGGCACGGCACCGGCCGGGACGGTGCTCGCGCCGGGCGCGTTCCTCGTCCTGGTGAAGGACGTGGACTTCGCCTTCGGGCTGGGCAAGGGGGATGAGGTCGTCCTCCACGACCCGGAGGGGGTCGAGGTCGATTCCTACGCCTACGCGAACACCGCGCCGCTGGCGGTCTGGGCGCGCTGCCCCGACGGGACGGGCGACTGGGCGCATGCCACGGCGGCGACACCGGGCGCGCCCAACGACTGTCAGGTCGCGCCGGTCGCGGGGTCGATCCGCATCAACGAGGTCGACTCGCAGCCGGCCGACTGGGTCGAGTTCCACAACCCGGGGACGGAGGCGCTCGATGTCTCCGGGTACGAGATCCGCGACAACTCCGATGACCACCGGTGGCGCTTCCTGCCGGGCACCACGATCGAACCACAAGCGTTCCTCGTCGTCGATGAGGGCACGATCGGGCTCGTCGACGGCGTGGAGGCGGCGTTCCGCGACCCGATCGGCATCGGCAGCGCCGACCGCATCCGCCTCTTCGACACCGCGGGCACGCTCGTCGACGATACGCAGCCCTGGGAGGGACACGCCGCCATCGACGGGGACTTCGCCGCCGCCACGCTCGCGCGCTGCCCGGACGGTACCGGCGCTTTCGTGCTCGCGTACGCGACCCCGGGAGCGGCGAACTCCTGCGTCCTCCCTGATGTCGCGATCAACGAGATCGAGTCCAACGGGGACGCGACCGACTGGGTCGAGGTCGTGAACACCGGCAGCACCACGGTCGACCTGTCCGGCTGGACCGTCATGGACGGCGATCCGGTCGGACACGCCTCGGAGACGACGCCGCTGCCGGCGGGGACGCTGCTGCCTCCGGGCGGATACCGGGTCTTCGATCAGCCCGCCGACTTCGTCTTCGGACTGGGCAACGGCGACACCGTGACGCTGCGGGACGCGAACGGACTCATGATCGACGAGCACGTCTACTCCGCGCACGCCGACGGCGTCTGGGCACGCTGCGCCGACGGGACGGGCGCGTTCGTCGACGCGCCCGCAGCGACGAAGGGCCAGCGCAACGCCTGCGGGAACCCGGTGCGGATCAACGAGGTCGAGTCGGACGGCGGCGCGCCGGACGACTGGATCGAGCTCGTCAACCCGACCGGCGCCTCGCTCGAGATCGGTGGCGTCGTCGTGAAGGACGACGACGACGACCACGCCTACACCGTTCCCGTCGGCACGACGATCCCGGCCGGAGGCTTCTTCGTCATCGAGCGTTCGGCCCTCGGCTTCGGGCTGGGCGCGGGCGACGCCGTCCGCCTCTTCGACGGTGAGCTGCTCATCGACGAGACCGCCTGGGGCGAGGGCCACGCGGCGACCTCCTGGGGCCGCTGCCCTGACACCACGGGAGCCTTCGCGGCGACCGCGAAGCCGACGAAGGGCGCGCCGAACGTGTGCGCGGGCGAGGTCGCCGTCGGCACCTGGCCGGGGTCGGCCGAAGTGCGGGTGCTCGACGACGTGCCGACGTTCCTCGAGGACAGCTCCGGCCTCGACGTGCAGGAGACCGCGGACGGGGCATTCCTCTGGGCCGTGGACAACGGGGAGGGGCGCATCTGGAAGCTCGAGGCCCACGCGGACGGCTCGGTGGAGAAGGCCGCGGGCTGGGACGAGGGCAAGCGTGTGCGCTTCGCCAAGGACGCCGGGAACCCGGGCGCCGCAGGGCCGGACACCGAAGGCATTACAGTCGACGGGAGGGGCCTGGTCTACGTGGCGTCCGAGCGCGACAACAGCGCCAAGGGCGTGAACCAGAACGTGCTGCTGCAGGTCGATCCGGACGCGGCGGCCGGCGATCTCGTGGCGCAGCGGGAATGGGATCTCACGGCGATGCTCCCGGCGGTCGGCGCGAACCTCGGCATCGAGGCCGTGCAGTGGGTGCCGGACAGTGCGCTGAACGGAAAGCTCTTCGACGACACCACCGGGACCGCCTACGACCCGGCCGTGCATCCGGGACACGGCGACGGCCTCTTCTTCGTCGCGGTGGAGGACGACGGGCACGTCTACGCCTTCGCGCTCGCCGCGGACGGCACGGCCACGCTCGTCTCCGAGATCTCCCCCGGGCTCACCGGTGTCATGGCGCTCGACTGGGATGCCGTCCGCGGCACCCTGTGGGCGGTGTGCGACGACGGCTGCCAGGGCCGCTCCGCCGAGCTCACCTTGAACGGGACCGCCCGGCCCGGGATCGCTCACTACGCGCGGCCCGCCGGCATGCCCGACATCAACAACGAGGGCTTCGCGACGGCTCCCGCGTCGCTCGCGGTCGACGGACAGCGTCCGGTGTGGTGGTTCGCCGATGGCTTCGCCTCGGAGGCGCTGCGCACCAGCACGCTGCCGGGCGGCACAGGCGCCGAGAACCCCGGTGGGGAGAACCCCGGCGGCGAGAACCCTGGTGGGGAGAACCCTGGTGCGGAGAACCCGCCGCTTCCCGGCACGGAGCTCGTGGACGGCAACCGCCACGGCGTCACCGTCGATCCGGCGGTGGCCGCACCGGGGCAGCGGGTCACCGTCACGGTCGGCGCGGATGCCGCGGGAGCGCGGGCGGAGGTCTGGATGTACTCCGTCCCGGTCCGCCTGGCTGCCGGGACGCTTTCGGCGACGGGTGCCCTCACGGTCACCGTTCCGGTGGACGCGCCACTGGGCGCGCACCGCATCGCGGTCTACGCGGCGGATGGGACGCTCCTCGGCTGGGCCGACCTGCGCGTCACCGCCGCGGGCGAGGGGCTGGCCGCGACGGGAGCGGACCTGCCGGTGGCCGCCACCGCGCTCGCGTTGATGCTCCTCACGACCGGGGTCCTCGCGCTGCGCCGTCGGAAGCGCACCGCCTGACCGGGGGAGGGGTGCGGGCGGTCGCCTGCATCCCTCCCCGACGCGGACCGCGATGTCGGTGCCGCCGCCTAGACTCGAGAGGTCATGACCGAAGCCCCTCTCATCGTCCCCGGTTCCGTCGGCCCGCAGTCCTCCGGCGCCCCCGCGCAGGACGACCTCCTCGCCGGCCTCAACCCCCAGCAGCTCGAGGCCGTCACGTATCGCGGCCCCGCCCTGCTCATCGTCGCCGGCGCCGGCTCGGGCAAGACGAGCGTGCTCACGCGTCGCATCGCCTCGCTCCTGCGCAGCCGCGAGGCGTGGCCGAGCCAGATCCTCGCCATCACCTTCACCAACAAGGCCGCCGGCGAGATGCGCGAGCGCGTCGAAGGGCTCATCGGGGACGCCGCGCGCGGCATGTGGATCTCCACGTTCCACTCCGCGTGCGTGCGCATCCTCCGCCGCGAGGCGCAGCAGTTCGGGTTCACCAAGAACTTCACCATCTACGACTCCGGAGACTCCCGCGCCCTCCTCAAGCGGCTGGTCAAGGAGCACGAGGCCGACGCCTACGGGCTCACCCCGGCGGCGGTCCAGGGGCGCATCTCCAAGCTCAAGAACGAGCTCTCCGATGCCGAGTCCTACGCGCGACAGGCCAACATGAGCGACCCGGCCGAGCGCGTCTTCGTCGAGGTCTTCGCCGACTACCAGCGGCAGCTCCAGAAGGCCAACGCCTTCGACTTCGACGACCTCATCGGGCAGACGGTCTACCTGTTCCGGGCGTTCCCGCAGGTCGCCGACACCTACCGCCGCCGCTTCCGGCACATCCTCGTCGACGAGTACCAGGACACCAACCACGCGCAGTACGCGCTCATCCACGAGCTCACCCGTCCGGTGTCCGGCGTCGGCTCGACACCGGAGCCGTATGCCGCCAACGGCATGATGATCTTCGAGCCCGACCCCGAGCCCGCGCCGGGAGCCGGTGAGGCCGGAGCGTCGCTGACGGTGGTCGGCGACTCGGATCAGTCGATCTACGCCTTCCGCGGCGCGGACATCCGCAACATCAGCGAGTTCGAGCGCGATTTCCCGGGCGCGAAGGTCGTGCTCCTGGAGCAGAACTACCGCTCGACGCAGAACATCCTCTCCGCGGCGAACGCCGTCATCGGCAACAACTTCGACCGCAAGGACAAGAAGCTCTGGAGCGACCGCGGCGAGGGCGACAGGATCATCGGCTTCACCGGCTATTCGCAGCACGACGAGGCCCAGTTCGTCGCCGACGAGATCGAGGCCCTGCACCGCAAGGGCATGCCGTACTCGGAGATGGCCGTCTTCTACCGCACGAACTCGCAGTCCCGCGCGCTCGAGGAGATCTTCATCCGCTCGGCCGTGCCGTACAAGATCATGGGCGGCACGAAGTTCTACGAGCGCGCCGAGATCAAGGACGCCTTGGCCTACCTCGTGGCGGTCGCGAACCCCGCCGACGAGATGGCGGTGCGCCGTATCCTCAACAAGCCGCGGCGCGGCATCGGCGACGTCACCGAGACCGCCATCGCCCGTTTCGCTGAGGAGCACGGGATCTCCTTCCGCGATGCCCTGTCGCTGCCCGGTCAGCTCGGCGTCGGCCCGAAGATCCAGGCCGCCATCGCCCAGCTCGACGCCGTGCTCGCCGAGGCGACGGCGATCATGCTCCCGCCGACGGGGGAGGTGCCGCCGCCCACCTCCGTGGCGGACGGGCTCAGCCTGCTGCTCTCCAAGAGCGGCTATCTCGACGCGCTGCGTGCCAGCCGCGACCCGCAGGACGAGGCCCGCGTGGAGAACCTCGACGAGTTCGTGGCCGTGACCCGCGACTTCGCGCGCAACAACCCCGAGGGCACCATCACCGACTTCCTCACCGAGGTCGCGCTGGTCTCCGATGCGGACGACCTCGACGACGAGTCCGGGTCGGTCTCACTCATGACGATGCACACCGCCAAGGGACTCGAGTACGACGCCGTCTTCGTCACCGGCGTCGAGGAGGACCTCATCCCGCACCGCATCTCGGCGGGAGAGCCCGGGGGCCCGCAGGAGGAGCGGCGCCTGTTCTACGTGGGCATCACCCGCGCCCGCAAGCGCCTGCACCTGTCCCTGGCGATGACCCGCGCGCAGTTCGGCGAGGTGACGGTCGCCATGCCCAGCCGGTTCCTGCAGGAGATCCCGGCCTCCCTCATCGACTGGCGGCAGTCCCCGGGCGACGTGAACTCCCGCGGGGGCATGCAGTCGCGTGCGTTGAACGCCCGTCGCTCCGGCGGGTCCGGCGACCGCTTCGGCGTGAAGGCCCTGCCCCGCGACTCCCTCAAGCCGCTCTCGACGGCGATGGACAAGATCCCCAACCGCGTCACCGCCAAGATGCGCGACAACGGCGACCTCGAACTCGCCGCCGGAGACCGCATCCGCCACGACGACTTCGGCGAGGGGCGGGTCGACGCCGTCACCGGCGAAGGCGCCAAGCGCATCGCCCATGTCCGGTTCGACACGGCAGGGCAGAAGAAGCTGCTCATCAAGGTCGCCCCGATCCAGAAGCTCTGACGTCGCGGCGGAGAGGGCGGGGAGACACGGTTAGGCTGGCTCCCATGGCCCTCTTCTCCCGCCGCAAGAAGTCCGGCGACGACGCCGTCGCTCCCGCCCCCACCGCCGCTCCGGCCACCGAGAGCGAGGAGGACGCGAGCACGGCGACCGAGGAGTCGGAGGCGTCGACGGCCGAGGCATCGCCCACCGTCGGCATCTCGGTACAGGCGTTCCGCGGTGTCGGCGCCGAAGCCGGGCCCGAGGTCGCGCTTCCCGATCCGGAGGCCGCGGCGGCAGCCGCAGCGCCCGCTGCCGCGCCGACGCCGCCGAGCCCCACCGCGGAGCCCGCGGCACCGGCGGCCGAGCGGAAGCTCCCGCTCGCTCCCGCGCTCCCGCCCGAGCAGACCGAGACCGTGGCCGGCATGAAGGACAACGTCCTCCTGCGCGAGTCCCTGGCGCAGATCGAGGCAGGGGCCTCGAACGAGCAGCTCCTCGGGGTGCTCCGCCAGGCTCTCCAGGGGCACCTCTACATCCGCGTGAACGGCGATGCCCGCGCGCAGATCAGCGAGGGCAAGCCGCTGGCCGTCGCCGTGGTCCGCGACGGGGAGCGCCAGTTCATGCTGGCGTTCAGCTCGGCGGCCGCCGTCCGGGATTCCGTGCAGCTGGAAGCCGATCCGTCCGCGACCTCCGCTGTCGCCCAGCCGACGACCTCGGTCATGCAGCAGGTCGTCTCCGGCGACTTCGCGGGTCTCATCATCGACAACGCGTCCGCGCCGCACCGTGTGGTGTTCCCCACCGAGCTCCTGCAGAAGACGCTCGAGCAGGCCGACGTCGACATGACCGTGAAGTCCCTGCTCGCGGCGCCGCGGGAGCAGGATTCGCCCGCCAAGGTGGGCGAGGCTCTCGCCACGACGCGCATGTGGGTGGCCGTGAACGACGGATCCGGCACCGGGCAGGTCGGCATCGCCGAGGCGCAGACCGCCGACGGCCGCCGCTTCCTCCAGCTCTTCTCGCACCCGCTGGAGGTCATCGCGCTCGGCCGGGGCGACCGCCCGCTGCCGTTCGAGCCGGACCAGCTCGCGAAGGTGCTGTCGAGCCACTCCGAGATGGCCGGCGTCATCATCGACTCCGCAGGGCCCTCCATGGTGGTGGAGCGCGACGCCCTCGCGCCGGTGCTCGTGCGCGCGGTGCGGATCGAGGACTGACGGCGCGCGCACCGGGATCTGCCGGGGGTTCCGCGGGTCGTGACCGCCCCCTAGGGTCGGAGCATGGCCTCTGAACGCGTGACCCTGACCGTCGCCGACACCGACGGAGAGCGTGAGGTCGCGCTCTCCAGTCCGAACCGGGTCGTCTGGCCTGACCTCGGCATCACCAAAGCCGAGCTCGCCGAGTACGTGCAGCTCGTGTCGGTGCCGTTCCTCGCGGCGAACGGCAACCGGCCGGTGTCGCTGGAGCGCTTCCGGGACGGCGTGGGGACCGCCGGAGGACCGCGGCCGGAGGGCTTCTTCTCGAAGAACCCGCCCAAGGGCACTCCGGACTTCGTCGACGCCGTCACGGTCACGTACAACAGCGGCCGCCGTCATCCTCAGATCGTCCTGAACCGCACCAGCGCGATCGTGTGGGCGGTGCAGATGAACACCATCGTCTTCCATCCCTGGGCGTCGTTGGCGACCGATTCCGACAACCCCGTCGAGCTGCGGATCGACCTCGACCCGCAGCCGGGCACCGGCTTCGCCGAGGCGGTCCCCGCCGCCCACGCTCTGCGGGAGGTGTTGCGGGAGGCCGGCCTGGAGGCGTTCGCGAAGACGAGCGGCAACCGGGGACTGCACGTCTTCGCCCCGATCGAGCCCACCCACGAGTTCCTCGACGTGCGGCATGCCGTGATCGCCGCCGGCCGCGAGCTCGAGCGCCGGATGCCGGACCGGGTCACGACGAACTGGTGGAAGGAGGAGCGCGGCGAGCGCCTCTTCGTCGACTTCAATCAGGCCAACCGCGACCGCACGATGGCCGGCGCGTACAGTCCGCGTGCCCTCCCCGGTGCGACCGTCGCGACGCCCGTGCACTGGGAGGAGCTCGACGATCTCGACCCGCGCGCCTTCACCGTGCGCAGCATCCCGCAGCGGCTGGCGGACGTCGGCGACCCGTGGGCCGACATGCAGGCGAGGCCCGGGCGCATCGACACGCTCCTGGAGTGGTGGGAGCGCGACACGGCGAACGGCCTCGGGGAGCTGCCCTTCCCGCCGGAGTTCCCGAAGATGCCGGGCGAGCCGCCGCGCGTGCAGCCGAGCAAGAAGAACGCCGCGAACTGGGACGCCGACGGCAACCCCGTCGACGACTGAGCCGGGCTCAGCTCAGGACGTCGGCGAGGTCGTAGCCCTCGACGGTGTCGAGCTGGTCGTACGTGCAGGAGCGGGCGTCGCGGTCCGGCCGCCACCGCTCGAACTGCACGGTGTGACGGAAGCGGGCGCCCTCGAGCTGGTCGTACCGCACCTCCAGCACCCGCTCGGGACGCAGCCGCACGAACGACACGTCCTTCGACCCGCTGAACCGCGACCGCTCACCCTCACCCGTCACGGCGGCGCCGTCCTCGTCGCGCTCGACCAGCGGAGCGAGCTCCTCCACGAGCTGCTTCCGCTTCGCGTCGCTCCACGCCGCGACGCCGCCGACCTGGCGCAGAGTCCCCTCGGCGTCGTAGAGCCCGACGAGCAGCGAGCCGACCCCGGTGCCGGACTTGTGGATGCGGTAACCGAGGGCGACGACGTCGGCGGTCCGCGCATGCTTGATCTTGAAGAGGGTGCGCTTCCCCGGTGCATACGGCTGGGCCAGCGGCTTGGCCACGACGCCGTCCAGCCCCGCGCCCTCGAACTCCTGGAGCCAGCGGACGGCGGCATCCCGATCGCGAGTGGTCCTCGTCAGGTGCAGCGGGTGCTCCACGGACTCCATGAGCGTCTCCAACCGGGCCCGCCGCGTCTCGAACGACTGGTCGCGCAGGTCGTCCTCGCCGGACGCGAGCAGGTCGAACGCGATGAACAGGGCCGGGGTCTCGACGGCGAGCTTCGCGACCCGGGAGGCGGCCGGGTGGATGCGCTGGCTGAGGGCCTCCCAGTCCAGACGCTGCGCGCCGTGCGGACCCGTGGCCACGACGATCTCGCCGTCGAGGAGGCAGGGCACCGGCAGCAGCTGCGGGATCGCGTCGACGAGCTCAGGGAAGTAGCGCGTGAGGGGCTTCGCGCCGCGAGACCCGATCTCGACCGTCTCGCCGTCCCAGGCGATGAGCCCGCGGAATCCGTCCCACTTCGGCTCGTAGAGGAGCCCGCCCGGTGTCTTGTCGGGGTCGGGCACTGTCGCGACGGCCTTGGCGAGCATGGGGGCCGGGATCTCGTAGCGCATGCACCCATCCTGGACCGGACGGCGAGCGGGGGAAAGAGCCGGGTCAGCCGAACAGGTCGTCGAGTTCCGCAGGCGTGCCGGCGTCGCGGAGCACGGTGTGTGCCGCGTGCCACCCGGCCATGCCGTTGACCGCGGGCCCGGGCGGAGTGGAGGCCGATGCGAGGTAGACGCCCGGCATCGGCGTGCGCCACGGCGCGGGGGAGAGGACGGGGCGGCGCAGGGCCTGACGCATATCGAAGACGCCGCCGGAGATGTCGCCGCCGATCTCGGCCGGGTTGATCGCCTCGCGGGAGGACGCCGGCACCGCGTGGTGGGCGAGGATCCGGTCGCGGAACCCCGGCGCGAATCGCTCGACCTGCGCGGTGATGAGCTCGGTCGGGTCGAGGTCGGAGCCGTTCGGCACGTGGATGTACGCCCAGAGCACGGCCTTGCCGTCGGGTGCCCTGGTCGGGTCGAAGAGCGACGGCTGGACGGCCAGGACGTAGGGGCGCTCGGACACGCGACCGACGGCGACCGCGTTCTCGCTGTTCCACACCTCGTCCCGCGTCCCGGCCACGTGCACGGTGGGCGCGCTCCGCACGTGCTCGTTCGTCCACGGGATCGGGCCGTCGAGCGCGAAGTCGACCTTGGCCGCCGCGGCGCCGTAACGATACCCACGGAGCGCACGGGCATACGACGCCGGGATGTCCGGGTGGGTGAGGGCGAGACGGGGGGAGGTGTTGAGCAGGAGCACGTCGCCGCTGTCCGGGTCGCCCCAGTCCAGCGCTCCGAGATCGGCGATGCGGACCCCGGTCTCGATCGAGCCCCCGTGGGCTTCGAGGTCGGCGATGAGGGCGTCGGCGATCACCTGCGAGCCGCCGCGGGGGTACGGCCAGCCGCCGGCGTGGGCGAGCCCGGCCAGCAGCAGCCCGGCCGCGGCCCCCGCGAGCGTGGGCTGCGGAGAGTTCGCGTGCGCGACGACTCCCGCCATGAGCGCGGCCGCCTCGTCGGTGCGGAAGGCGGCGCGCGCCAGGGGAGTGCCCTGATCGAGCATGCGGATGGCGTAGCGCACGGCGGTGATCGGGTCGTGCGGGAGGCGGAGGAGCTGGTTCCCGGTGAAGTCCGTGACGCCGTCGATGTGGGTGCTGAGGGGGCGGAGCCGGCGCCGCCACGCGTCCCCGTCGATGCCGAGCTCGGCCGCGGTGCGCTCGATGTCGCGCCAGGCGATGGCGGCACGGCCCCCGTCCAGCGGATGGGCGAACGAGATCTCGGGGCGGATCCACTCGATCCGCTCGTCGAGTCCGAACGCCTGGAAGAACGGCGAGGCCACCGCCGCAGGGTGGACGGCCGAGCAGACGTCATGACGGAAGCCCGGGAGGGTGGCCTCCTGGGTGCGCAGGCCGCCTCCGACCGTGTCCGCGGCCTCGAGCACGCGCACCCGGTAGCCGGCGCGGGCCAGGGAGACGGCGGCGGCGAGGCCGTTCGGTCCGGATCCGATGATCGTCGCGAGTGCCATGCGGTCAGTCTCGCACGCGAACCCCCGGTCGGCGGAGGGGGTTGCGCCGTGCGATCCTGGAAGGGATGAATGAAGTCCAGGGCCCGACCCCCGCCGGCACCTCCCGTCCGTACCGCTCGCTTTCCGAGGCGCTCCGCGCGCACCGCATCGATCCGGTGAACCACGCGTTCATCACCGAGATCGTCGATTCCGCGGGGGTGACATCGCTGATCGATCGCGGTCGCTACATCGAGGCGATCCGCCGCGAGGGGGCGGCGCTGCACATCGGCCGCACGTACACCAACGGCTTCACCGAGGACGAGGTCGTGACCGTCGGGTCCACCCGCCTCCGCCTGCAGCCCAGCGAGGGACGCGCGCCCTACTTCTACGTCACGCACCCGAGCGAGTTCGCCCCCCAGGCCCCGGTCAAGGTCAAGCGCTCCTCGACGCCGCGCACCCCCGCCGCTCCCCGCACGCCCGCGGCTCCGAAGCCCGTCGAGCGCGACTACGGTGTGTGCGACGTGTGCTTCATGGTGAAGACGCCCGCCGGCGGCTGCGGCTGCGACTGATGCCCGCCGCCTCCGCGTCGCGCGGTGGCGTCACCGTCCGCGAGGCGGAGTGGCCGGGTGACGCGGCCTTCGTCGGTGCCGCGGTGTCGACATACCTCCGGCAGACCGAGCAGGAGAAGCACGACGTCCTGGGCGATCCGGCGGAACCCGACGGCGAACTCCCCGAGCGGTACCGGCCGGAGGTCCGTGATCCGGCGACCGCGTACGCCGGAGGACGGGTGCTCGTGGCGGAGCTCGACGAGGCTCCGGTCGGCGTGGTGATCGCTCTTCCGCATGCCGGGTACACCGAGATCAAGCGACTGTGGGCGGATCCGGCGGTCCGCGGCCGCGGCGTCGGCTCCGCGCTGCTCGACGCCGTCCTGGCGGCGGCCGAGGGGGCGGTGCGGCTGTCGGTCTGGGACTGGCGCGACGCCGCGATCCGGCTCTACACGTCCCGCGGCTTCCGTCCCGTCGACCCCTGGGACGACCGCGACCGCCTCCTCTGCTTCGAGTCGCGCACTTTGCTGCATCCGGCCGCCGAATCCAGCAAAGTGAGCGATTCGAAGGGCTAGGCGAAAGCGCTCATCCCGGTGATGTCGCGGCCGAGCAGCAGCGCCTGCACGGATTCGGTGCCCTCGTAGGTGTGGATGGCCTCGATGTCGGCCAGGTGCTGCATGACGCCGTTCTCGAGGAGGATGCCGTTGCCGCCGAGGAGATCCCGCGCCGTCGCGGCGATCCGTCGGGCCGCCCGGGTGTTGTGGAACTTCGCGAGCGAGGCTTGCGTCGGCCGCAGCGACCCCGCCTGCTCCAGATCGGCCATCCGGCGGCAGTACAGCTGCATCGCCGTCAGATCCTCGAGCATGTGCGTGAGCCGCTCCTGCACCATCTGGAACTTCGCGAGCGGCTTGCCGAACTGCACGCGCTGCTTCGCGTAGGCCAGCGCCGCCTCGTAGCAGGCCGTCGCGTGGCCCAGCGCCGACCACGCGACCCCGGACCGGGTGGCGTAGAGAACGGTCGAGGCGTCCTTGAAGCTCTTCGTCCCCGGCAGCACCGCGTCCAGCGGTACCCGCAGGTCGTCCAGGCGGATGTGGGCCTGATGGATCGCGCGGAGGGAGGCCTTCCCGCGGATCACGGTGCCGGTGTATCCGGGGGTGTCCTGCTCGACGAGGAAGCACCGCACCGCCCCGTGCTCGGCGGCGGACTCGTCCTCGACCCGCGCCCAGACGAACGTGATCCCGCCCGAGGCGCCGTTGCCGATCCACTTCTTGGCGCCGCGGAGCACCCAGGAGTCCCCGTCGCGGCGGGCCACGGTCTCCAGCGAGACGGAGTCGGAGCCGTGGTCGGGCTCGGTCAAGGCGAAGGACCCGAGCACGGAGCCGTCGGCGAGTGCCGTGAGCCAGCGGTCCTGCTGGGCGGGGGAACCGAAGAGGGCGAGCGTCCGCAGCGCGAGGCCCCCCTGCACGGCGAGGATCGTGCCGAGGGAGCCGTCCCCGCGCGAGATCTCCATGTTGACCAGGCCCGCGGCGAGCGGGGAGAGCCGGGTCAGAGCGGGGTGGTCGACGCCGTCGACGACGAGGTCCATCTCGCCCATGCGGCGTGCGGCGTCGAGCGGGTACTCGGCGCGGTCCCACGCCTCGGCCACCTGCGGGGCGACCTCGTCGACGTACGCCTTCGCGCGGTCCCAGGCCTCCCGGTCGGCGGCGGGGATGTCGGCGAAGACCGCGTAGTAGTCGCTGTCCTGACGTCCGGTGACGTCGTAGGACGAGACGCGCTCGCCGGGGAAGGGGGAGACTTCAATGCTCATGGGTGCTCCTTCGTGACACCAGGTATCGTACTCCTCGATACTCGGTACCACGACCGCCCCGGTCGGCTCAGTCGAGCTCGGAGCGGAGCCTCCTGGTCACCTCGGCGATCGGCATCGACCGGGGAAAGACCGCCACGACCACGTCGTCCGGAGCGCCCGCGTCGGCGGCCTCGCCCACGCCGTACCGCCGACGCGCGTCCGCAAGCGCGGACTGGAGGGTGGACAGCGGCACCTTCTTCCGTCCGCGCAGGAGCTGCCGCAGCACGTGGTTGTGCACCGCCGTCACGAGGGCCGCGAAGCCCACCGCGTCCAGAGGATCCACTCCCGGCAGGGCGCTGCGCAGGTACTCGTCGAACAGCCGCTCGTAGCGGAACACGGTGATGATCTCGCGTTCGCGGAGCACCGGCACCTCCCGCACGATCTGATAGCGCCGTCGCGCGAGCTGAGGGTCGTTCGCGAAGTGCGTGAACACGGACTCCGATGCCGCGCAGACCGCACCCCACGGATCGTCGTGCCCCTCGTCGAGGAACTCCCGGAGCTGCTCCAGCAGGACCTCGTGATCGGCGAAGACCACGTCCTCCTTGCCGCCGAACTGCCGGAAGAAGGTCGACCGGGAGACGCCGGCGGCCTTGGCGATCTGCTCCACGGACGTCTGGTCGAACCCCTGGGCGCTGAAGAGTTCGAGCGCGGCGGCGACGACGCCCCCGGTGCGCAGCTCTGCGGATTCGTGCATGGCGAAATCCTAGACCGCCGTGGGGCTCGCGCCCGAGCGTCCCCGCGGGAGCGCACCGCTACGGCAGTTCCAGGACCCGCGTTTCCGTGAGGGCGCGCGACCGTCCATGCTGATCCTGGTTGTGGTCACGAGGCGTCCGAGGGTCGCCGACTCGCGCGCGAGTCCGATGCCCGATACCGCCGAGCGATCCGTATGAAGAGGTCCAGGGCCTCGGCTTCCGAGCGGAAGCGGAGCGGCGCATGGAAGCGCTCACCGCGCTCATCGGCCTCCCAGACGATCCACTCCTCGCCTTCCCGCTCGATCCAGGCGGACGACTGAGGCCGGCCTGTAGGGCCGAACCAGTTGGCGGTCGCGGTGAGCTTCTCCTCGCGGATGATGCGCTGCGCCTGGGTGGCGGTGAGGTCGCTCACGTGGTCTCCTCCGTCCTGCTCCGAGACTGAGGATCGTACCGGAGGAGTCGGGGCGTCGCCCACGTCCGCGGGCGTCGGAGCGCTCAGCCTGCGGTAGTAGGCTGGGGGACTGGTCGATGTCTCGACATCGAGAGAATCACCAGACCAGACCGCAGCCCAGTGAAGGAAGCACAGTGGATCTGTACGAGTACCAGGCACGAGACGTTTTCGAGAAGTACGGAGTGCCGGTCCTCGCCGGCATCGTCGCGGACACCCCCGAGGAGGTGAAGGCGGCTGCCGAGAAGATCGGCGGTGTCGTGGTCGTCAAGGCCCAGGTCAAGACCGGAGGCCGCGGCAAGGCGGGCGGCGTCAAGGTCGCCAAGACGCCCGACGAGGCGTACGAGGCAGCGAAGGCCATCCTCGGCCTCGACATCAAGGGCCACGTCGTCAAGCGCGTCATGGTCGCGCAGGGTGCGCGCATCGCCGAGGAGTTCTACTTCTCGGTGCTGCTCGACCGCGCCAACCGCTCCTACCTCTCCCTCTGCTCCGTCGAGGGCGGCATGGAGATCGAGCAGCTCGCCGTCGAGAAGCCCGAGGCGCTCGCCCGCGTCGAGGTCAACCCGCTGACCGGCATCGACAAGGAGAAGGCGGTCGAGATCGCCCGCGCCGCGAACTTCCCGGAGGACCTCGTCGAGAAGGTCTCCGACGTGTTCGTGAAGCTCTACGACGTGTACAAGGGTGAGGACGCGACGCTCGTCGAGGTCAACCCGCTCGTCCGCACCGAAGACGGCGACATCATCGCGCTCGACGGCAAGGTCACGCTCGACGACAACGCCTCCGAGATCCGCCACCCCGAGCACGAGGCGCTCGAGGACAAGGACGCCGCCGACCCACTCGAGGCCAAGGCCAAGGCGTCCGGCCTCAACTACGTCAAGCTCGACGGCGAGGTCGGCATCATCGGCAACGGCGCGGGCCTGGTCATGTCGACGCTCGACGTCGTCGCCTACGCCGGTGAGAACCACAACGGCGTCAAGCCCGCCAACTTCCTCGACATCGGCGGCGGCGCCTCGGCCGAGGTCATGGCCGCCGGCCTCGACGTCATCCTCGGCGACCCGCAGGTCAAGAGCGTGTTCGTCAACGTGTTCGGTGGCATCACGGCGTGCGACGCCGTCGCCAACGGCATCAAGGGCGCCCTGGAGACACTGGGTGACACGGCTTCCAAGCCGCTCGTCGTCCGCCTCGACGGCAACCGCGTCGACGAGGGTCGCGCGATCCTCGCCGACTACGCGCACCCGCTTGTCACCCTGGCCGCAACCATGGACGAGGGCGCCGACAAGGCCGCCGAGCTCGCCAACGCCTGAGACTGAAGGACGAGAAGAATGTCGATCTACCTCAACAAGGACTCCAAGGTCATCGTCCAGGGCATCACCGGCGGCGAGGGCACCAAGCACACCGCGCTGATGCTCAAGGCCGGCACCCAGGTCGTCGGCGGCGTCAACGCCCGCAAGGCCGGCACCACGGTCTCGCACACGGACAAGGACGGCAACGCCGTCGAGCTCCCCGTCTTCGGCTCGGTCGCCGAGGCCATGAAGGAGACCGGCGCCGACGTGTCGATCGCCTTCGTCCCCGGCGCCTTCACGAAGGACGCGATGATCGAGGCCATCGATGCCGAGATCCCGCTGCTCGTCGTCATCACCGAGGGCGTGCCGGTCGGTGACTCGGCCGAGGCCTGGGCGTACGCGCAGAGCAAGGGCAACAAGACCCGCATCATCGGGCCGAACTGCCCCGGCATCATCACGCCGGGTGAGGCGCTCGTCGGCATCACGCCCGCGAACATCACCGGCAAGGGCCCGATCGGCCTCGTGTCGAAGTCCGGCACCCTGACCTACCAGATGATGTTCGAGCTGCGCGACCTGGGCTTCTCGACCGCCATCGGGATCGGCGGCGACCCGGTCATCGGCACCACGCACATCGACGCGCTCGCCGCGTTCGAGGCCGACCCCGAGACCAAGGCCATCGTCATGATCGGCGAGATCGGCGGCGACGCCGAGGAGCGTGCGGCCGAGTACATCAAGGCGAACGTCACCAAGCCCGTCGTCGGCTACGTCGCGGGCTTCACGGCTCCCGAGGGCAAGACCATGGGGCACGCCGGTGCGATCGTCTCCGGTTCCGCCGGTACCGCGCAGGCGAAGAAGGAGGCCCTCGAGGCCGCCGGCGTCAAGGTCGGCAAGACGCCGTCCGAGACCGCCGCTCTCATGCGCGAGATCATCGAGTCGCTCTGATCTGAGCTACGCTTGACCTGAAGGCCCCGGGCTCCACCCCGGGGCCTTCGTCATGCCCCCACACTTTCGAATCGCGCAAATGGCCCCATTCCACGACGGAATGGGACCAATCGCGCGACTTGAACGGGCCGATTGAGCCGACCTGCCGGGGTCCCACTTCTTTCGAATCGCGCAAATGGCCCCATTCCGTGTCGGAATGGGGCCATTTGCGCGATTCGAAGCGGGGCTAGATCCCGACGCCGAAGAGAGCCTCGATGGGACCGCGGGCGAAGAAGATGAGGAAGCCGGCGCCGACCACCCACAGCAGCGGGCTGATGGTCTTGGCCTTGCCGGAGAAGGCGTGGATGAGCACCCAGCTCACGAAGCCCGCCCCGATGCCGTTGGCGATCGAGTACGTCAGCGGCATGACCGAGACCGTGAGGAACACCGGCAGCAGCACCCGGAAGTCGCCGAAGTCGATGTGCCGGATCTGCGCCATCATCATGGCACCGACGATGATCAGTGCCGCGGCGGCGATCTCGGTCGGGACGATCGAGGTCAGCGGCGTGAGGAACATCGCGATGAGGAAGACGATGCCCGTCACGACGTTCGCGAGACCCGTCCTGGCACCCTCCCCGATGCCGGCGCCGGACTCGATGAAGACGGTGCTGGAGGACGACGAGGTCGCACCACCGGCGATCGCTCCGACGCCCTCGACCACCAGCGCCGACTTGATGCGCGGGAAGTCGCCGTTGTCATCGGCGAGGTTCGCCTCCTTCGCCAGGCCCGTCATGGTGCCCATGGCGTCGAAGAAGTTCGTGAAGAGGAGCGTGAAGACGATCATCACGAGCGCGACGAGGCTGACCTTGCCGAGGTCGAACGAGAAGTCGACGGCGCCGATGAGGCTCAGGTCGGGGACGCTGACGGGGGAGCCGTTCAGCGCAGGGACGGTGAGACCCCAGCCGCCGGGGTTGACGACGTTGCCCTCGTCGTCGACGCCGCGGGCGCCGATGTGCCAGATCGCCTCGACGACGACCGCGAGCACGGTGCCGCCGATGAGGCCGATGAGCATGCCGCCCTTGATGCGGAGCGCGACGAGGATGCCGGTGAGCAGCAGCGTGATCACGAACAGCAGGCTCGGCACGGTCGCGACGGAGCCGTTGACGCCGAGGCCGACGGGCGGCGACGAGGCACCGGTCGCGGTGACGAAGCCGGAGTTCACGAAGCCGATGAAGGCGATGAAGAGGCCGATGCCGACCGTGATCGCGATCTTGAGCTGGAAGGGCACGGCATCGAAGATCGCCTTCCGCAGCCCGGTGGCGGCGAGCAGCACGATCACGACGCCGTTGATCATCACGAGCGCCATCGCCTCGGGCCAGGTGACCTGGCCGACGACGGAGAACGCGACGAAGGCGTTGATGCCGAGACCGGCGGCGAAGCCGAACGGCAGGCGGGTGACGACACCGAAGAGGATCGTCATGATGCCGGCGGTCAGGGCCGTCGCGGCGCCGACGGCGTTGAAGTCGAGCATGTCGCCGGCGACGTCCGGCTTTCCGGACAGGATGATCGGGTTCAGGATCACGATGTAGGCCATCGTGACGAACGTCACGAGGCCTCCACGGATCTCGGTGCCGATCGTCGATCCGCGCTTGCTGATCTCGAAGAAGCGGTCCAGGGTACCGGTGGGTCCGGTGGACGCCGGGGCGGGTGGGGCAGTAGTCATCGGGAAACCTCCGGAGAAACGCTACCGTGTCGTCCGCCTCGCGCGCGCCCACGGGGGCCGAAGGGGAACTCGTCGTAGTCTCGAAGGCGCTATGCAACGCCTCCTCGTCGCGCTCCTCGCCGCCCTCGACGCCGCCATCACGGCTGCCGTCGGTCTGGCCGTGCTGCTGGCGCCGCTGACGCTCCTCTGGACACTCGCTTTCGGCGTGACCGCCGACTGGGGAGCGCTGTGGCCGCTCACCGGAACGCTGTGGCAGTTCGGCCACGGCGTGCCGCTGGAGGTCGTGATCCCGGACGCCCTGCTCGTGACTCTGGCGATCCCCGTGGAGGCAGCGCGCTTCGTCCTCTCGGTCACACCGTTGGCGTTCGTGCTCCTCACCCTGCTCCTCGCCGCTCGCTCCGGGGGCCGGGCCGCTCGGTCCGGGGCCTGGGTGTGGGGATCGCTCTCGGGGACCGTCGTGTTCGCCGTGATCTCGACGGTCGTCGCTCTCACATCGGCGCTCGGCGCCGCGCGGGTCCCGCTGGCTCTCGCCATCCTGCTGCCCCCCGTCGTGTACCTCGTGGGCGCCGTGTGCGGCGCGGTGCGGGTGGCATGGGAGGACGGCGACGGCGGGCTGCTCGACCGCATCCACGACATCCTGGATTCTCGGGAGGACTGGGCGCCGGTGCCCGCCGCGATCGTGCGGGGCGCCGCGTTCGCGCTCGTGGGCGTGACCGGGGCCGCCGCCCTGGCCGTCGCCCTGTCGGTCCTCACGCGGGGCGGAGAGGTCGTCGCGCTGTTCCAGGCGGCGCGGGTCGACGCCCTGGGGGCGACCGTGCTGACCCTCGGGCAGCTCGCATATCTGCCGACCTTCGTGGTGTGGGCGGCCGCGTGGCTGGCCGGCCCCGGGTTCGCGGTCGGGGCCGGGACCGCGGTGTCGCCCGCCGGCACCCAGCTCGGCGTCGTGCCCGGCATCCCGGCGTTCGGTCTGTTGCCGGAGAACTCCTCGTTCTGGATGCTCATCGTCATCCTGATCCCGGTGGCCGCCGGGGCATTCGCCGGGTGGGCCGTGCGCTCGCGGCTCGTATGGGAGGGGACGCCGCTGGGGCTCCTGCAGCGCGTCGTGATCGCGGTCGGAATCGCCGCGGTCTCAGGCGGCGTTGCCGCGCTCGCCGCCGCCTTCGCGAACGGTTCGATGGGCCCGGGCCGACTCGAGGTCGTCGGTCCGGCGATACTGCCGTTCGCCTTGTCTCTGGGGGCGGAGGTGCTCGTCGGGGCGGCGATCCTGTTGCTGTCCCCCCGCAACCGCGACGAGCTCGCGGAGGAGCGCACCGATCGCTGGATCGCGGAGATGTCCGAACGGGCCTCCGAGGAGCACGCTGACGACGACCGCCGCTAGCCGCCCCGGACCTCCGGCGACGCCGGTCGGAGCGTCATCGGCACGCCGGTAGACTGGGCGCGTGCTCACGGTCGCCGTACTCATCTCGGGCGCCGGCTCGAACCTTCGCGCCCTCCTCGAGGCCGCTCGTCACCCCGATTTCCCGGCGCGTGTCGTCGTCGTCGGGGCGGATCGCGAAGCCGACGGGCTGGCCCATGCCGAGGAGTTCGGCATCCCCAGCTTCACCGTGCCGTGGCACGAACACGAGAGCCGCGAGGCGTGGGGCGAGGAGCTGGGCCGTCAGCTCGCCGTCTGGTCGCCCGACCTCGTGGTGCTCAGCGGCCTCATGCGCCTGCTGCCGTCCTCCCTCGTCGCCGCCTATGCGCCGCGGATCATCAACACCCACCCCGCGTACCTCCCGGAGTTCCCCGGAGCGCACGGCGTCCGCGACGCCCTCGCCGCGGGCGTCCGCGAGACCGGCGCCAGCGTGATCGTCGTGGACGACGGGGTCGACACCGGCCCCATCCTCGCCCAGGAGCGCGTGCCGATCCGGGCCGACGACACCGAGCACACGCTGCACGAGCGCATCAAGCCGGTCGAGCGCCGGCTCCTCATCGACGTCGTCCGGCGCATCGCTACCGGCGACCTCTCCCTGACCTCCGCCCCCTGACCCCCCCGACGCCCCCGCACGAAGGAGCCCATCATGGCCGGCCCCCGCCACGACCCCACGCTCTACCGCGATCGCGACACCGTGCCGATCCGGCGCGCTCTCGTCTCGGTCAGCGACAAGACCGACCTGCTCGTGCTCGCCGCTGCGCTCGCGGAGGCGGGCGTAGAGATCGTCTCGACCGGGTCGACGGCGTCCACCATCCGCGACGCCGGCTTCGAGGTGACGGATGTGGCCGCGGTCACGGGTGTCGCCGAGATGCTCGACGGTCGCGTCAAGACCCTGCATCCGAAGGTGCACGGCGGGCTGCTCGCCGACCTGCGCCTGGAAGATCACGAGCGGCAGCTCGCCGACCTCGACATCGCGCCGTTCGAACTCGTCGTCGTCAACCTGTACCCGTTCGTGGAGACCGTGGCCTCCGGTGCCGAGGGTGACGACGTGGTGGAGCAGATCGACATCGGCGGCCCCGCCATGGTGCGTGCAGCGGCGAAGAACCACGCCAACGTCGCGATCGTCGTGTCGCCGCAGTCCTACCCGGCGATCGTCGCGGCCGTGGCACAGGGCGGCACGTCTCTCGCCCAGCGGCGGGAGCTCGCGGCGCGGGCCTTCGCGCACACCGCGGCCTACGACACGGCCGTCGCGCAGTGGTTCGCCGAGGGCACGCTCAACGACCCGGGCGACCTCCCGGCGCACCTGACGATCCAGGCCGAGCGGCTCGCGACGCTGCGCTACGGCGAGAACTCCCACCAGCGCGGCGCCATCTACACCCGCGCCGGCGGCCACGGCATCGCTCAGGCCACGCAGCTGCAGGGCAAGGAGATGTCGTACAACAACTACGTCGACGCGGACGCCGCCCTGCGCGCCGCCTACGACATGGTCAAGCCGGCGGTCGCGATCATCAAGCACGCGAACCCGTGCGGGATCGCCACGACCGCGCCGAACGCCCTCGACCCGATCGCCAGCGCGCACCTCCGCGCCCACGAGTGCGACCCCGTGTCGGCGTACGGCGGCGTGATCGCCGCGAACGGCACCGTGACGCTGAAGATGGCCGAGAACCTGAAGGACATCTTCACCGAGGTCATCGTCGCGCCGTCGTTCGAGCCCGCGGCCCTCGAGGTGTTCAAGGCGAAGAAGAACCTGCGCCTGCTGCAACTCCCCGAGGACTGGCAGCAGGAGCGCATGGACGTGCGCCTCGTGTCCGGCGGGCTTCTGCTCCAGGACGCGGACCGCTTCCCGGACGACATCGTCTCCGTCGCCAAGAACTGGGAGCTCGTGTCGGGGGAGCGCCCGAGCGACGAGGAGATGGAGAACCTGATCTTCGCGTGGAAGGCGTGCCGGGCCGTGAAGTCGAACGCGATCGTGCTGGCGAAGGACAACGCGACGGTCGGCGTCGGCATGGGCCAGGTCAACCGCGTCGACTCGTGCCGCCTCGCGGTGGAGCGTGCGGGAGATCGTGCCGCCGGATCCGTCGCTTCGTCCGACGCGTTCTTCCCGTTCGCGGACGGTGCCCAGGTGCTCATCGACGCGGGTGTCACGGCGATCGTGCAGCCCGGCGGCTCCGTGCGGGACGAGGAGGTCGTGGATGCTGCGCGCAAGGCCGGCGTCACGATGTTCTTCACGGGGGAACGTCACTTCTTCCACTGACCGAGACCCCGGTCTTCTGCCGAGACCCCGGCGTGCGCACGTCTGCACGCCGGGGTCTCGGCGCGTAGGCGGGGTCTCGGGGAGAGAACCGCGATGTCCGATTTCCGCCAGCCGTAGCCGCGCGGGGGTGAGAGAGTGGAGGACATGAGCCCCTCCTTCGACGAGCGCTACCGGGCGATCAGCGCTCGGGACACCCGCTTCGACGGGCAGTTCGTCACCGCTGTGCGCTCGACAGGGATCTACTGCCGGCCCAGCTGCCCCGCGCGCACGCCGAAGCCACAGAACGTCACGTTCTATCCGACGAGTGCCGCGGCGCACGAGGCCGGCTACCGCGCGTGCAAGCGGTGCCTGCCGGAGGCCGCCCCAGGGTCGCCCGCGTGGGACGTCCGCGGAGACACGGCCGCGCGGGCCATGCGCCTGATCGCGTCCGGCGTGGTCGAGCGCGAGGGGGTGCCAGGACTCGCGTCGCGACTCGGCTACTCGAGCCGTCATCTCACGCGGCTGCTGACGACCGAGCTCGGCGCCGGACCGCTCGCGCTGGCGAGAGCGCACCGCGCCCACACCGCCCGCATGCTGCTCGTGGGAACCGACATGCCCATCGCCGATGTCGCCTTCGCCGCCGGCTTCCACAGCATCCGCCAGGGCAACGACACGATCCGGGAGGTGTTCGGGCTCACGCCGGGGGAGCTGCGTGCCCGCCGCCGCACGCCCTCCGCGGCCGCCCCCGGAACGATCGATCTCGTCCTGCCGTACCGGGGGCCCCTGGATGCGGCCGGGGTCTTCGCGTGGATGGCCGCGCGAGCCGTGACGGGCGTCGAGGAGGCCACGGCGACGTCGTTCTCCCGTCATCTCCGGATGCCGGGCGGCCCCGCGTGGTTCGAGGTGCGTCAGGAGGAGACGGAGCGCCTGCACCTCCGGGCCCGGGTCGCGCAACTCGGCGACCTCACGCCGCTGGTGGCCATCGCACGCCGCATCTTCGACCTCGACGCCGACCCGCTCGCGGTCGACGAGGCCCTGGCCGCGCACCCGCCCCTCGCGCCCTTGGTCGCGCGGACCCCCGGCATCCGCGTGCCCGGGGCGGCCGATCCGCACGAGATGCTCATCCGCGCGATGATCGGGCAGCAGATCACGGTCGTCGCCGCCCGCACCGCGCTCACCGCGCTCACCGACGCGCTGGGGGAGCGGACCCCCGAGGGCCTGCTGTTCCCGACGATGTCGGCCATCGCGACCCACGGCGCGGAGGTGCTGCGCGGGCCCGCCGCCCGGATCCGCGCCGTCACGGGAGCCGCCGCGGCCCTGGCGGACGGGAGCCTGACCCTCACCGTGGGCGATGACGGCCCGACGCAGCGCGCCGCCCTCCTCGCGATGCCGGGGATCGGACCATGGACCGCCGACTACGTGCGGATGCGGGTGCTCGGCGATCCGGACGTGCTGCTCCCCGGCGACGTCGCTCTCCGTGCCGGTGCTGCCGCGTCCGGGCTGCCCGCCGAACCGAAGACCCTCACCGCCTGGGCGGAGCGCGCCGCACCGTGGCGGAGCTACCTCAGCGGGCACCTGTGGCGTGCCGCCCCGATCCGTCCCGTCGGACCGCGGCGCAGATCCACCGTCCGGCCCGCCCGCGACATCGCATCCGACACCGAGGAGACCTCATGACCGCTCTCATCCAGACCCTCGACACCGCTGACGGTCCCTTCACGATCCTCGCCGACGACCGCCAGCGGGTCCTCGTGTCCGGCTGGACGGACGACGTCGAGGCGATCCTCGGCCGTCTTCCCGCCCGGGTACGCCCCGATGCCGTGCGCGAGGCCGAGACGGACGCGGCGGGCGCCGTCCGCGCGTACTACGCGGGCGACGTCGCGGCGATCGACGGGGTCGCGGTCGCGCAGAACGGCACCGCCCTCCAGCTCGCCGGCTGGGCGGCGCTGCGCACCATCGCACCGGGGGAGCCCCTGACCTACACGGGCTTCGCGACCCGACTCGGCAACCCCCAGGCCGTGCGCGCGGCGGCGTCGATCTGCGCCCGCAACGCCCCGGCCCTGTTCGTGCCCTGCCATCGCGTGCTCCGCACGGACGGCTCCCTCGGCGGCTTCGCCTGGGGGCTGCCCGTGAAGGAGAGCCTTCTGGCGCGCGAACACGCCGCCCGCTGACCTCCCGAGCCGAGGAGCCCGCTCCGCACGGAGCGGGCTCTTCGCCGTCTCGGGAATTCCCCTTGCGCTCAGCTCGTTCACAGGAATAGGCTGATGGGCTGTCGCGCCAACCGGACGACCTCGCCGAGCCCTTGAGGAGGACACCATGACCACGATCGCCACCGCGCGGATCGCCACCCTCGGCTCGACCCCGGCGCGCCTGCTCTCCTAGAGCCTCCGCCCCCTTTCTGCACCGGATGCCGGGCTCCGTGAGCTCGTTCTCGCATCCGTTCCCCCGCTCTTCTCCCCTTCGACTCCTCTGAGAGACATGTCTTCCTCGTCTTCCGCGCAGAACCCGTCCCCCTCATCCTCCCTCTCCACGCCCGCCGCGCTGTGGCGGCTCAAGCCGTTCGTGAAGCCGGTCATCTGGCGTCTCGCCGGCGGTGCCGCCAGCGCGCTCGCGGCGGCCCTCATCGCGCTGATGATCCCCATCGTGCTCGAGCAGATCATCGGCGGGCCGGTGCAGTCCGGAGCGCTCGACGCGATCGTCTGGGGAGCGCTCGCCGTGTTCGCCCTCGGCCTCGGCGAGGCGCTCATGGTGTGGCTCCGTCGGCAGTTCGTGCTCTTCCCCGCCACGCAGGTGGAGTACCGCATGCGCACCGAGCTCTACTCACGCCTGCAGACGCTTCCCGTCGCGTTCCACGACCGGTGGCAGTCCGGGCAGCTGCTCAGCCGCATGATGCAGGACATCGGCCTGATCCGCCGGTGGCTCGCCTTCGGCCTCGTGCTCCTCGTCGTGAACGTGCTGACGATCCTCATCGGCTCGGTGCTGCTGTTCCGCTGGCACTGGCTGCTGGGCACGATCTTCCTCGTGACGGCGGTCCCGCTGTGGATCCGCGGCTACCTGTTCGAGAAGCGCTACGGCGCCCTCACCCGCCGCAGCCAGGACCAGGCGGGCGACCTCGCCACGAGCGTCGAGGAGAGCGTGCACGGCATCCGCGTGCTGAAGGCGTTCGGCCGCGGCACGCACGCCCTCCGCCGCTTCAGCCGTCAGGCCGAGACGCTGCGCGAGACCGAGATGAGCAAGGCCGGGGCCATCGCCTCGATCTGGTTCTGGCTCGACCTCATGCCGCAGATCGCCTTCGGCCTCAGCCTCATGTCGGGCATCTGGCTCATCTCGCAGGACGCGATCACGTCGGCGGAGCTGTTCGCCTTCTTCGCGATGGCCGTCGTGCTGCGCTGGCCCATCGAGTCGATCGGCTTCCTCTTCTCGTTCATGCTCGACGCGCGTACGGCGACGGACCGCGTCTTCGACATCTTCTCGGAGACGAACACCATCACCGACCCGGAGAACCCGGTGCACATCGAGAACCCGCGTGGCGAGCTCGCGTTCGAGAACGCGCACTTCCGCTACCAGGATGCGGCGGCCGACGAGCGGGACCTGCTCGACGGGATCGACCTCGTGCTGCGGCCGGGCGAGACCATGGCGCTCGTGGGCCTCACCGGCAGCGGCAAGACCACGCTGACGACGCTGCCGACGCGGCTGTACGACGTGACGGGAGGACGGGTCACGCTCGACGGCGTCGACGTGCGCGACCTCACGCTCGCCGAGCTGCGGGAGCACATCGCGATGGCGTTCGAGGACGCGACGCTCTTCTCGGCCTCGGTCCGCGAGAACGTCCTGCTCGGCCGCGCCGACCTCGACGTGCACAGCCCCGAGGCCGAGCGCGTCCTGCGCGAGGCGCTCGACGTCGCCCAGGCCGCCTTCGTCGACACCCTCCCCGAGGGCGTCGAGACGGTGATCGGCGAGGAGGGACTGAGCCTGTCCGGCGGACAGCGCCAGCGGCTCGCCCTCGCCCGCGCCGTGGCCGCCAACCCCCGGGTGCTCGTCCTCGACGATCCGCTGTCGGCGCTGGACGTCGACACCGAGGCGCTCGTGGAGGAGGCGCTGCGGCACGTGCTCGCCGACACCACCGCGATGATCGTCGCGCACCGTCCGTCCACCGTGGCCCTCGCCGACCGCGTGGCGCTGCTGGAGGACGGCCGGATCACCGCCGTCGGCACGCACACCGAGCTGTTGAAGACGAGTCGGCACTACCGGCACGTCATCTCCAGCCTGGAGGCCGAGGAGGCCGCCCGCACCGGGGCCATCCCGATCATCCGCGACGAGCAGGCCGAGATCCACGAGACCGTGCAGGAAGGCATCCGCGAGGAGGCCGATGACGAGGCGCCGGGAGGCGCCCCCCGATTCGCAGGAGAGGAGGTGCAGCGATGAGCTCCCTCACCGGAACCCAGGACGAGGACCGCTCCCGCCTCACCACGGAGGAGAGCAGGGCGATCCGCCGCCGCTCGCTGCGGCTGCTCGGCTCGCTCGTGCGCCCGCTCAAGCCGCAGATCGTGCTCGCCGCCACGGTGCTCGTGATCTCGACGGCGCTGCAGGTGGCCGGACCGATCCTCATCAGCATCGGCCTCGACCGGGCGCTCCCCGCGGTGCTCGACGACGCCGACTGGATGCCGACGTTCGTCGTCGGCGGGATCTACCTGCTCGCGGGTGCTCTCGCCGCCGTGCTCATCGCCTGGTACGTCATCATCGCGGCCAAGCTGACCCAGGCCGTCTTGCTGGACCTGCGCAAGCGCATCTTCCTGCACACCCAGCGCCTGAGCCTGGAGTTCCACGAGTCGTACACCTCGGGGCGGATCATCTCGCGCCAGACGAGCGACCTGGACTCCATCAAGGAGCTCCTCGACGGCGGCCTGAACGAGCTCGTCTCCGGCGTGCTCTTCGGTGTCTTCACCTTCATCGCCCTGTGCGTGTGGGACTGGCAGTCCGGTCTGATCCTCGCGATCGGCGGCGTGCCGCTGTTCTTCCTCATGCGCTGGTTCTACTCGCGCTCGCAGCTCGTGTACCGAGAGTCCCGGGTGATCAGCGCGAAGGTGATCGTGCAGTTCGTGGAGACCATGACGGGTATCCGCGCGGTCAAGGCATTCCGGAAGGAGCCGCGCAACGACGAGGCCTTCCAGGGCGTGGCCGGCGAGTACCGCGACGTGAACCGCCGCTCGATGCTGCTGTTCGGCACGTTCGAGCCCGGGCTCATGGGCGTCGCGGCGCTCGTGCTCGGCGTGGTCGTGCTCTGGGGCGGCATCCGGGTCTCGGAAGGAGCGCTGACGGTCGGCGTGCTGCTCTCCGCCGTGCTCTACGTGCGCAACTTCTTCGCTCCGATGCAGGAGATCGCGATGTTCCTCAACTCCTACCAGTCCGCCACCGCGGCGCTGGAGAAGGTGTCGGGCGTCCTGGAGGAGGTGCCGACGGTGCCGGACCCCGAGAAGCCGGTGGACCTCTGGGAGTCCCGGGGGCACATCCGCTTCGACGAGGTCACCTTCGCGTACAACGAGGACAAGACGATCCTGCCGAACTTCTCGCTCGACATCCCCGCCGGGCAGACGATCGCGCTGGTCGGGACGACGGGGGCGGGCAAGTCCACGCTGGCCAAGCTCATCTCGCGGTTCTACGACCCGTCCGCGGGGACGGTGACGCTCGACGGTGTCGATCTGCGGTCGCTGCACCCGAAGGATCTCCGTCGTGCGATCGTCATGGTCACGCAGGAGGCGTACCTGTTCAGCGGGACCGTCGCCGACAACATCGCGCTCGGGCGCCCGGACGCGACGCTCGACGAGATCCGCGAGGCGGCGCGGGCGGTGGGCGCCGACGCGTTCATCTCGGCCCTGCCGGACGGGTACGACACCGACGTGAACAAGCGCGGTGGTCGTGTCTCGGCCGGGCAGCGACAGCTCATCTCGTTCGCCCGCGCCTTCCTCGCCGACCCGGCGGTGCTGATCCTCGACGAGGCGACGGCCTCGCTGGACATCCCGTCCGAGCGGCTGATCCAGGACGCGTTGCAGACGCTGCTGGCCGACCGGACGGCGATCATCATCGCGCACCGGCTGTCGACGGTGGCGATCGCGGATCGTGTGCTCGTGATGGAGCACGGCCGGATCATCGAGGACGACACCCCGGCCGCCCTGATCGGCGGCACCGGGAAGTTCGCCCAGCTGCACGCGGCCTGGCAGGAGACGCTCGTCTGACGCGCTGACGCGCTGACGCGACAGCGGCCCCGGCATCCGCCCGGATGCCGGGGCTTCCTCGTCCGGGCGCGTGCTCCGCGATCGGTAGCATCGAAGGATGGACCCCTTCCTCCTCGTCGCGGAGTGGTGGTGGCTCGCGCCGACCGCCGCCGCCGGGGTGACCGCGGGCGCGATCGGGGTGCGTCGTCGCAACACCCGCAGCGGCCGCCGACTGGAGTACGACGCCGCCCGGCACGACCTCCGCGAGGCCCAGCAGCGCGCGGTGGTGCGACGGACGGCGCTGAAGGTGGCACGAGCCGACCTCGCGCGGGTCTCCGCCGAGCGGGCCGCGCAACGCGCGAGCGCCGAGCAGGTGGCCGGCGCCCGGCGCATGCTCAAGGAGCGCGAACGCGACGCCAGAGCGGCGGCCGCCGACGTCCGCGCCCGACGCGTCAGGGTGAACGCCGCCCGCGCCGCGATCCCCGCCGGCTCCGCCCCGCGGCCGCTGGAGCGCCTGTATGCGGAGCACGACGCGGTGACGGCGCGATGGATGCGGTACGAGACCGACACCGCGCTGCAGATCACCTATCCCGAGATGACTGACGTGAAGCGCCCGGAGACGGCCGCCTACCTGCGGGCCGCCGGTGCGGCGGTCGAGGCGCGTCGGCAGACGACGGGCCGCGTGACCGCCGCCGAGTACGCGGCCTACCGCGACGCCGTCGCGGAGCTGGAGCGGGCGTTCGAGGCCGCCGAGCACGCGGCGAAGGTCCAGACGGGGGAGGCGCCGCCCACACCGGCCTGGCAGGACGCCGCGCAGGACATGCTGCACCGCTCCGCCGAGGCCATCGATCGGGCGGCGGGTGCCGCCGCGTCCGCGCTGGCCGCGTGGAACAGCCGTCGGGGCAAGGGCACGCCCCCGGACGGCAGCGGTCAGCGCTGAGGAGGATCGAGAGCACGCCGCCCTGCAGGTCCGAGGGCGACGGAGTCTCGATGGGGGAGGGGATTCGAGACCCCGCCGCCGGTCTCAGGAGGGGACGCGGATCTCGGCGATGACCTCGCCGTAGGCCGTCTCCCCGACGGGGGTGAACCCGACGCGGCGGAAGAACGCCTCCGGGCCGTCCTCGCCGGCTTCGTAGATGACGTTGACGTGGTCGACGCCGCGGTTGCGCGCTTCGTCGATGAGGTTCTCGACGGCGAAGCGGCCGATGCCGCGACCCTGGTCGTCCGCGTCGACGTTGATGCGCCACAGCACGGAGCGGAAGTGCTCCTCCGGCGCCTCGTCATCGAAGTTGGCGCTCACGAATCCCACGACCTCGTTGCGGTCCAGGATCACCCGCTGCCAGGAGGTCTGCGGGTTGATGACGGTGGCCGCGATGCCGTACGAGACGGGGGCGAGGAACTGCTCCTGTCCGGGCTTGAGCGACAGGTTGTTCACGGCGACGATCGTCGCGGCGGAGAGTTCGACCATGCGCAGTTCGGACATGCCCCCAGGCTAGCCCCTCCGCTCACCGCATTCATCACTCGGGCGGACTTTTCACGGACCGTTCGTCCGAGGGAGTCTCTTCGGTGGGACCGCCGCTTCGGGGTCCGGGACGCTCAGGTATCTTGGTATCGAGACAAATAGCCCTCGTGAACGGAGAACGTCCCGGTGACCGACGACGCCATCATCTACACCTACACCGACGAGGCACCGGCACTGGCCACCGCCTCCTTCCTGCCGATCATCCAGGCCTACACGGGCCAGGCGGGTATCGAATTCGAGACGCGGGACATCTCTCTGGCCGGCCGCATCCTCGCCGCGTTCCCGCAGAAGCTCACCCCCGAGCAGCAGGTCGGCGACGCGCTGGCGGAGCTGGGCGGCCTCGCCACGCTCCCCGAGGCGAACATCATCAAGCTGCCGAACATCTCCGCGTCGATCCCGCAGCTCAAGGCCGCCATCGCGGAGCTGCAGCAGCAGGGTTACGACGTCCCCGACTTCCCGGACGAGCCCTCGTCGCTGGAGGAGAAGGACATCCGCGCCCGCTACGACCGCATCAAGGGCTCCGCCGTGAACCCCGTCCTGCGCGAGGGCAACAGCGACCGCCGCGCGCCGCTGGCGGTGAAGAACTACGCCAAGAAGCACCCGCACCGCAACAAGCCGTTCGCGGAGGGCTCGAAGACCCGCGTCGCGACCCTGGGCCACGACGACTTCAAGCACAACGAGCGCTCCTGGGTCGCCGCGCACGACGACGTCCTCTCCTTCCGCCACACCGCGAAGGACGGCACCGTCACGGTCCTCAAGGAGGGGCTCAAGGTCCTCCCGCGCGAGATCATCGACGCCACGTTCCTGTCCGCCAAGGAGCTGGACGCGTTCCTCGCTGACACGCTCGCGGAGGCCAAGGCCGACGACGTGCTCTACTCGGTGCACCTCAAGGCCACGATGATGAAGGTCAGCGATCCGATCATCTTCGGTCACGTCGTGAAGGCATTCTTCAAGGACGTCTTCGACCAGTACGGCACGCAGCTCGCCGAGGCCGGACTCAGCGCGAACGACGGTCTCGGCTCGATCCTCGCGGGGCTGGCGGACGTCGCCGGTGGCGAGGAGATCGCCGCGGCGTTCGACAAGGCCATCGCCGAGGGGCCGCGCCTGTCGTACGTGAACTCCGACAAGGGGATCACCAACCTGCACGTGCCGAGCGATGTCATCGTCGACGCGTCCATGCCCGCTCTCGTCCGCAACGGCGGGAAGCTCTGGGGCAAGGACGGCGAGGAGGCCGACACCATCGCGGTCATCCCCGACTCGTCCTACGCGAGCGTCTACCAGGCCGTGATCGACGATGTGATCGCGAACGGCCCGCTCGACCCCGCCACGATCGGCACCGTGCCGAACGTGGGCCTCATGGCGCAGGCCGCCGAGGAGTACGGCAGCCACGACAAGACGTTCGAGATCGCCGCCGACGGCATCGTCCAGGTGCTCGACAGCGAGGGCACCGTCCTCATCGAGCACGAGGTCGGCGAGGGCGACATCTGGCGCGCGACGCAGACCAAGCACATCCCGGTCATGGACTGGGTCAAGCTCGCGGTCGGCCGTGCCCGCGCGACGGGTGCCCCCGCGGTGTTCTGGCTCGACGCGAACCGCTCGCACGATGCGCAGATCATCGCGAAGGTGCACCAGGGTCTCGCCACGCTCGACACCAAGGGTCTGACGATCACGATCCTCGCGCCGGAGGAGGCCACGCGGTACACGCTCGCCCGCATGCGTCACGGCCTGGACACCATCTCGGTGACCGGCAACGTGCTGCGTGACTACCTCACCGACCTGTTCCCGATCCTCGAGGTCGGCACGAGCGCCAAGATGCTCTCCATCGTGCCGCTGCTCGCCGGCGGCGGACTGTTCGAGACGGGGGCCGGCGGCTCCGCGCCGAAGCACGTGCAGCAGCTGGTCGAGGAGAACTACCTGCGCTGGGACTCGCTGGGCGAGTTCTTCGCGCTGGCGGCCTCCCTCGAGCACTTCGCCGACCGCACGGGCAACGAGAAGGCGCGCGTGCTCGCGGAGACGCTCGACGCCGCGACCGGCACGTTCCTCGAGGAGGACCGCTCGCCCGGCCGTGCGCTCGGCACGATCGACAACCGCGGCAGCCACTTCTACCTCGGCCTGTACTGGGCGCAGGAGCTGGCGAAGCAGACGAAGGACCCGGAGCTCGCCGCCGCCTTCGCGCCCATCGCCGAGAAGCTCGCCGCGAACGAGGAGACGATCGTCTCCGAGCTCAACGCGGTGCAGGGCTCCCCGGTGGAGATCGGCGGCTACTACCGTCCGGACGAGAAGCTCGTCGAGGCGGTCATGCGCCCGTCCACGACGCTCAACGAGATCGTCGACGCCCTGCGCTGAGACGACGAGAAGGGGGCGGATGCTGCGGCATCCGCCCCCTTCTGCTGTCTCCCCCTGCCGGCTTCGCCCGGTTCAGGGCTCCGGATCAGTTGTAGACGGAGACCTCGAGGCCCACGGGGGACCAGTCGTAGACGTACTTGGCGAGGTCGATCGGCAGGTTCACGCAGCCGTGGCTCATCCGGTTGCCGAAGTTGTTGTGCCAGTAGGTGCCGTGGAAGCCGATGTTCGGGGCGAACCACGTGATCCAGGGCACGTCCTCGGTGCAGTACGGCGCCCCCTCGTAGCAGCCCATGTCCTGCATCGCGGTGTGTGCGAACACCTTGAAGTTGCCTGTCGGCGTGGGCGTTCCGGGGAGACCGGTCGACACGGCCCAGGACTGCACCACCTTGTCGTTCTCGAACAGGTAGGCGCGCTGCGTGCTGAGGTTGATCTCGGCGCGGCGGAACAGGTTCGTGGTCTCGAAGGGGGTCTCCGTCACGGAGAGGGCGAAGACGCCGTCTCCCGCGGCGAGCTGCGTCGCGAAGTCGTCGGCGATGCCGTCGGTGTCGCCGAGGGCGCGTCCGGTGGCGCCCTCCTTCTCGGCGCGCAGCACGTTCCCCGCGGAGTCGACGATGTTGGTCGCGTTGACAGGGGCGCGGTCCACCGCGGCGGCGAGCGTGTCGACGGTGGTCTGGATCGCCGCCGGGTCCGCCTCGATCCGCAGCTGACCCTCGTCGTCGACCACGGTCAGCCAGGACGCGGCGACCGCGGGGGAGACCGGGACGGTCCGTTCCTTCCCGACGTAGAAGCCGATGGAGGAGAGCATGGTGTTGAGCGTGGTGGCGGTCGCCGTCGCGTCCTCGTCGGACACCGCGGGCAGGGCCTCCGCCGGGCCGCCGGGGTAGTCGAACGTCGTGCGGCCGTCGCCGACGGCCTCGACGAACGCGGCGTTGAGATCGGCCACGTCTATACCGGTGCCGGGAACGGAGGGCGTCACGGTGTAGGTGCCCTTCGCGGCGTCGAAGACGACTCCGGCGTCGACCGGGTCGACGAAGCTGCCGGGGACGGCGCCGCGGAGAGCTGCGGTGGCGGTCTCCTGGTCGAGCACGATGTCGGCCGACACGGGGTCACCCATCCAGGACCCGAGGTTCCACATCGGGTGGGCGGCGAACGCCGCATCGGCGAGGGCCGTGGCGTCGGCGGTCGCGCCCAGGTCGGCGCCGGTGAGCACGGCGTCATCACCATCGCCCGTGAGGGTGACCTCGGTCTGGGCGAGGTGCGAGCTGATCGCCTCGGCAGCCGCGCCCGGAGTCATCCAGCCGACCGGGATGCCCGCGACGGTGGTGCCGGGGGCGATGAGGATCATCGAGGCGGCGCCGGCGCCGAGCGCGACCACGCCGAGGCCGAGACCGATCCACAGGCCGAGGCGGCGCTTCTTCGGGGCGGGCTCGACGGGAGCCCAGGCCAGGGGCTGCTCGCCGGTCTGCGGCGGGGCCGTGTCGGTCGCCGCCTCCGGCGTCAGGACGCTCGTCGGTGTCGCATCGTCGGGCTGTGCCCCCGTTGCAGCGCCCGGCGTGGAAATCAGATCGGTCACGAACTACACCCCCCGCAGTCTCGACGTGTCCTGTCGTCCATGGTACGGGATGGCTGGTAACGGGGAGGCAACGGTCCTGATAAGGTGCCTCCCCGTTCGCCCGGGGCGGGTGGGGTCAGTCGACGACGGCGAGCCCGTCGATCTCGACGAGCATCTCCTCGCGGGGGAGGCCGGTGAACACCGTGGTGCGCGAGGGCAGGACGCCGCTGGTCGTGTGGGCCTCGACGAAGGCGCCGTAGGCCTCGTTCATGATCGGGAAGTCCTCGCGCTTGGTGAGGTAGACGCGCAGCATCACGACATCGTCGAACGTGGCCCCGGAAGCCTCCACGATGGCCTTGACGTTCTCCAGCGTGCGGGTGGTCTGCGCCGCGACGTCGCCCGGGTACAGGTACTCGTTCGTCTGCGGGTCGACGGGGCCCTGGCCGGAGACCTGGACGATCGGGCCCTTGCGGACGCCCTGCGAGAAGGTGTGCGCGGGGGCGGGGGCGGCGTCGGTGGAAACTCGTGTCTTCGCGGTCATGCCGCCAGCCTAGTAGCCTTGTTAGATGCCTCTACAAATTCCGGATCCCGTCCTCGGCGCCTGGGCGAAGGGGTTCCCGGCGCACGCCGCGGGGCTGCGTCTGTCGGAGGTCGGCGCGGCCGGTCTGCGTCTCTCGGACCTCGGTACTCCGGTGCTCACGGTGCACGCGGACGCGATCGCGCACAACGAGGACACGGTGTTCGGCTGGGCCATGCGCGAGGGCGTCCGCCTCGCCCCGCACGGCAAGACCACGATGGCGCCCGCGCTCTGGCAGCGGCTGCTCGACGCCGGAGCCTGGGGGATCTCGGTCGCGACGCCGTGGCAGGCCCGCGTCGCCGTCGACGCCGGCGTGCCGACGGTGCTCATCGCCAACGGGGTGACGGATGGCGCCGCGGCCCGCGAGCTCGGAGCGATGCTCGCCGCCGACGAGGACCTGCGGATCCTCTGCGGCGCGGATTCCCTCGCCGGTGTCGCGATCCTCGCCGACGCGCTCGCCGATGCCCCGCGGCCGCTGGACGTGCTCGTGGAGCTGGGCGGCGCGCAGGGACGGACGGGGGCGCGGACCGTGGCCGAGGGCGAGCGCATCGCCGCGGCGATCGCGGCCGCCCCTGGTCTCCGCCTGGCCGGGGTGACGGGCTACGAGGGGCCCTTCGGTCCCGATCGCTCCGCGGCCTCGGTCGCCGCGGTCGACGGCTTCCTGGCCACGCTCGTCGAGCTGCACCGCCGACTGGAGTACCCCGACGGCGTCCGCCCCGTGCTCAGCGCGGGGGGCAGCTCCTTCCCCGATCGCGCCGCCGCGGTCCTCGGCGCCGCGGGAGCGGACGCCGAGGTCGTGCTGCGCTCCGGTGCCTTCCAGATCCACGACGACGGCTTCTACTCCCGCATGTCGCCGTTCGGCCCGCTCACGGACACCGCTCCGCTGCGTTCCGCGATGCACGCGTGGTCGCGGGTGGTCTCCCAGCCCGAACCCGGCCTCGCCCTGCTCGACGCCGGGCGGCGGGACGTGCCGTTCGACATCGACCTCCCGGTGCCGCAGTCGGTCGCCGGCGCCGTGACCGCCCTGAACGACCAGCACGCCTTCCTCCGACCCGCCGAGGGGGCGACCGTCGCGGTGGGCGAGGTCGTGCGGCTGGGTCTCTCGCATCCGTGCACCGCGTTCGACAAGTGGCGCGTCGTCGCCGTGATCGACGACCCCGACGCCGAGGACCCCCGGGTGATCGACGCGGTGGCGACATGCTTCTGAGCGCCGAGAAGGCCGCCGCCGGCCTGGTGCGCGTCTATCGGCGGGCGACCGTCGTCGACGGCACCGGCGCGCCGCGCTTCGTCGCGGACGTCGCGGTGGAGGGGGCAAGGGTCGTCACCGTCGTCCGCGACGGCGACGGGACGACGCTCGAGCTGCCGGACGGCGCGGTCGAGGTCGACGCGTCCGGCCTCGTCCTGGCGCCCGGTTTCATCGACATGCACGCGCACAGCGACCTCGCGGTGCTCCAGGGCGCCGCGCACGACGCCAAGATCCGGCAGGGGGTCACGACAGAGGTGCTCGGGCAGGACGGCCTGGGCTACGCGCCGCTGGACGAGGCGACCGCCGCCGTCATCCCCGCCCAGATCGCGGGCTGGAACGGGCGGCCGGCGGAGGTCCCGTGGCGGTCGATGAACGACTTCCTGGAGGCGATAGACGTCGCCGCGGTGGCGAACGCCGCGGTGCTGGTGCCGCAGGGCAACCTCCGGATGATGGTGGTCGGGCACGACGACCGCCGGGCGACCCCTGCCGAGATCGCGGCGATGGCCGACATCCTCGGCCAGGCCCTGGATGCCGGAGCCTTCGGCATGTCGAGCGGCCTGACCTACACCCCGGGGATGTACGCCGACACCGCGGAGCTCGAAGCCCTCTGCCGGGTGGTGGCGGAGCGCGGCGGCTACTGGGCGCCGCACACCCGCAGCTACGGGCGGGCGGCGCTGGACGCGTATCGCGAGGCCATCGAGATCGGCCGCCGCACCGGGTGCCCCGTCCATCTCACCCACGCGACCATGAACTTCGCCCCGAACCGCGGGCGCGCCGCCGAGCTGCTGGCGCTCGTCGACGCGGCGATGGCCGACGGTGTCGACGTGACCCTGGACACCTACCCCTACCTTCCGGGGGCCACGACCCTCTCCGCTCTGCTGCCGAGCAGGCTGGCGGCGACCGGCGACCTGCTCGGCGTCCTGGGGGCCCTCGACGCCGAGGGACGCGAGGCGGTCCGCGTCGAGCTGGAGGAGATCGGCTGCGACGGATTCCACGGCGAGGCGGCGGACTGGTCGGCGATCCAGATCTCCGGGACGGCCCACCCGGATCTCGCCGGGCTCGTCGGCCGGACGATCGCCGACATCGCGGCGGAGACCGGGCAGCGCGCCGTCGATGTCGTGATCGACACGATTCTCGCCGATGCGGGCGCCACGGGTGTGCTCATGCACATCGGCGACGAGGACAACGTCCGGGCCATCATGCGGCACCCGCGGCACTCCGGCGGCAGCGACGGCATCCTCATCGGCGCGCGCCCGCACCCGCGCGGCCGCGGCACGTTCCCGCGCTACCTCGGGCACTACGTCAGGGAGCTGGGGGTGCTGAGCCTCGAGGAGGCCGTCCGTCATCTCTCCGGCAACCCGGCTGCCCGGCTCGGCCTCGACCGCGGCGACGCACCGCGCGGCGTGATCCGCGAGGGCGCCACCGCCGACCTGGTGCTGTTCGACCCGGAGACGATCGCGGCCGGCGCCACCTTCGACGACCCGCACGGTGCGCCGCAGGGCGTGCGCGAGGTGCTCGTCGGCGGCGTGCCGGTCGTCATCGACGGCGACCCCACGGGTGCCGTCGCCGGCCGTGCGCTGCGGATGCCTCCGTCGGCGCCGCGGGCGACGGTGCCGCACATCGCCGCGGAGATCGACTCCCTGGCTCCGGGCTTCCGGTGGACGCCCTCGACCCCGATCCTCGGCGCGCCGGAGCTGGCGGCCGCGGTCGCACGGCTCGGCGGCGCGGGAGGGGACGACACCCTGCCCGCCATCCGCCTTCTGATCGACGAGAAGCTGGGTGCCGCGGCCTCCGCGGCGGGGCGGCAGGGGCCCGAGGCTTTCCGGGTGTCGGTGACGGCCTCCGGGATCGAGATCGCGGGGGCGACGCCGGAGGGGGTCTTCCGCGGCGCGACCACGCTCCGCCAACTCCGCGACCCGGACCACGACCCCGCTCTCCCCGCGACGATCCCGGCAGGGCGCTGGGAGGGCTCTCCCGCCTCCGCCTGGCGCGGCGTGATGCTCGACGTGGCGCGCCACTTCCGCCCCGTGGAGGACGTGCGTCGCCTCGTCGACCTGCTCGCCGATCACCACCTCAGCATCCTGCACCTGCACCTGACGGACGATCAGGGATGGCGCTTCGAGGTGCCCGGCTACCCGCGTCTGACCGAGGTCGGCGCACGGCGCGAGGCCACGCAACGCGGTCACGGACCGGAGGCCACGGTCGAGCCCGGCGTGCACGAGGGCTTCTACACCTCCGCCGAGCTCCGCGACCTCGTGCGGTACGCGGAGGAGCGCTTCGTAACGCTCGTGCCCGAGGTCGAGCTGCCAGGGCACATCCAGGCCGCGCTCGCCGCCTACCCGGAGCTGGGCAACCTCGACGTCGGGGCGCCCCCCACCGGGCCGTGGGAGCGATTCGGCGTGAACGCCCGCACCCTCGCGCCGACCGCGGAGGCGCTGGCCTTCGGTCGTGCCGCCATCGACGCGCTGTGCGACGTGTTCCCGTCCGCATGGATCGGGATCGGCGGCGACGAGGTGCCGGTGACCGAGTGGGCGGAGAGTGCAGCCGCCGCGGCACGCATGCGAGAGCTGGGGCTCGCCACGGCGCACGACGTGCAGCCGTGGTTCACGGCGCACTTCGTGGACCACGTCCGCCGCCGCGGGCGCACCGCGCTGGCCTGGGACGAGGTGCTGGAGGGCGACGTCCCCGAGGGCGTCCGCATCCTCGCCTGGCGCGGGCCGGTCGCCATGCGCGAGGCGCTGCGGCGGGGGATCCCGGTCGTGGGATGTCCGGATCTCGAGGTCTACCTCGACTACCCGCAGTCCGAATCGCCCGAGGAGCCCATCCGCGTCGGGCCCCCGCTGACCATCGAGCGCGCGTACTCCTTCGAGGTCGTCGAGGGCGCGGTCGGCGGGCAGGCGAACGTCTGGACGGAGCACCTGCCGAGCAGGGACCGGGTCGACTTCGCGATGTTCCCGCGCCTCGCCGCGATCGCGGAGCGTCTCTGGGATGGGGGAGAACCCGCACCGTTCGCCGATTTCGCACGGCGGCTGCCCACGCATCTG